>CAZZVX010000223.1:0-5805 GCA_964657535.1 Armatimonadota bacterium
TACCATGCCCGATAAATATGTTCCCGGTTCCCAGGAAGGCCTGCCGGTTCATGCCCGCAACCGTTTGGCGGCGATGAAGCCCGGCGCAAACCAAAAAGGCCTCTTCACCAGCGACCTGTCCGTAAACGAGTTTCTGCTCGTTAAAGAAGCCGGGTTTGACCCGCTCGGCCTGGTGGTCGGCTCCAGCATCTACCATATCGGCTGGCAGCGCCCCGCCCTCAACCAGAGCATGGAACTGGAAACGCTGACCCAGGCCATGTACCATGCCCGCGAACTCGCCATGACTCGCATGGAAGAAGAAGCCGACAGCATCGGCGCGGACGGCATTGTGGGCGTCCGGCTGGAAGTGGGGCGGCAGGAATGGGGCGAAAATCTGGCCGAGTTTATCGCCATCGGCACGGCCATCAAAGCCCGCAACGGCGAGTCGCACCGCGCCCCGAACGGACGCCCCTTCACGTCGGACCTCAACGGCCAGGACTTCTGGACATTGACCAAAGCGGGCTACCGGCCCGTCTCGTTTGTCATGGGCAACTGCGTCTACCACGTCGGCTACCAGGGCATCAAGGCCTGGTTCTCCCAGATCGGGCAGAACGTGGAGATGCCGACCTACACGCAGGCCATCTACGACGCCCGCGAACTGGCCCTCGCCCGAATGCAGGCCGAGGCCGAAGAACTGGGCGCGGACGGCATCGTGGGCGCGACCATCAAGGAACACTCGCACGGCTGGAGCAGCCATGTGATTGAATACTTCGCCGTTGGCACCAGCATCATTGCCACCCGCGCTGACCACACCATCCCGACCCCCTCGCTCGTCCTGCCCCTGTCCGACCCCAAGTGAGGAACCCGCCATGAGCCAGACATTGACGATCTCCGATCAACTCTACAGACGGCTTGATGCCGAAGCAAAAGAACAGGGCCTGGAAAGCATTGAACGGCTGCTGGAAGTCAAACACGCGCCTCCGACGACGCTTTCCGAAGAGGAACTTCGCCGGCGACGGGAAGCGGTCAGTCTGGCGGATGAGATACGGGAGCGCATTTTCCAGAAATGCGGCGTGATGCCCGACAGTACGGAACTGCTCCGTCAGGATCGGGAACGCTGATGGGAAATGTCGTGGTAGACAGCAGCGTCGGCGTCAAATGGTACATCGCTGAGGAACATACGACGGAGGCACGGCAGCTTCTGAGTGATTATCAGACCGGCGCGCTTTCTTTTCTGGCGCCTGATTTGATTTACGCCGAAGTCGGCAACATCGTTTGGAAGAAGCATCGGTTTCAAGGACTTTCCGCAGCGGATGCCGAAAGTGTCCTCAGTCGCTTCCAAAGGATTACGTTTCAGGTGACGCCGTCTGCCGATCTGCTGGACGAGGCGTACCAACTCGCGGTCACGCACCGGCGCAGCGTGTATGACATGATTTTCCTGGCGCTCAGTCGGCGCGCGCAGTGCCGCTTCGTCACGGCGGACGAACGACTTGTCAATGCCGTTGGGTCGAACTTTCCTGGTCTCGTCTGGCTCCCGAACTGGTCATAACTTATGAAACTCGTCTCACAAGTCAGCCGCGTCAAGGCGAACACAATCACGCGCCCGCCGCATTCCCCGAAACGGCGCTGGCTGCGCGCGCCGGGGCGCGCGGGGCTGGCGCTGCTTTTCAAAGTCGTCGCTTTCGCGGTCACGGCGGCGATTGCGATCTGGGCCGTCTCGGTCATGGCGCACACGATGCAGGCCATGACGCAGAGCCTCGACCACTGACGCAGGAAAAGCGGGCGGGGGGCTGGAACCCGCTCCCCGGCTTCGCGTGTTCTTTCCTTGTCGTCCTATGCCGGACGCGGGGAGAGACGGATGCGAATCTTGGGCATTTCAGGGAGCCTGCGGGCGGAGTCGGCCAACACGGCCCTGGTGCGCGCGGCGGGGGCGCTGGCCCCGGCGGGCATGGAGCTGACGGTCTATGACGGGCTGGCCGGCTTGCCGCATTACAGCCCCGAACGCGACGGGGATGACCCGCCGGCCTCGGTGCGCGAACTGCGGGACCGGATTCGCAATGCCGACGCGGTACTCGTCTGCACGCCGGAGTACGCGCACGGGATGCCGGGCAGTCTCAAGAACGCGCTCGACTGGACTGTCTCTTCGGGCGAGTTCGACGGCAAGCCGACGGCCGCCCTGAGCGCGTCGCCGTCGTTCCAGGGCGGCGAGAAGGCCCACGCCTGGCTGGTGCAGACGCTCTCCGTGCTGGGCGCGCGGCTCCCCGACGGCGGGACGCTGTGCGTTCCTTTTGCTCGTTCCCTCTTTACCCCCGACGGCGCGCTTTCGGACCCGGTGACGGCGCAGGCGCTCCGGTCGGTCCTCGACGCCCTCGCGCGGGCGGCCGGGGAAACGTTCTGATGAGGCACCTCATCCATTCGGAACCCGGCGACGGGCATGAGAACCAGGACGTCGTGCAAATACGCCCGCACCCGAAAGACGCGCAGGCGTTCTTGTGCGCACTGGCGGACGGGCAGGGCGGTCGGTCGGGTGGGGCCGAAGCCGCCCAAATTGCCGTCGCGCAGAGCCTCGCCGCCGCGTCGCTGCTTCCCGTCGAAGAACTGCTTGACCCGGCCTCCTGGTACAGCATTGTGAGTGAGGGGGACGAAGCCGTGAGCGACGCCGACGCGGCGGGGTATTCCACGCTGGTCGGTCTCGTCGTCACGCCTTCGGCAGTCTGCGGCGTCTCCTGCGGGGACAGCGCCGCCCTGCTCGTGACCGAGGCGGAAGACCGGCTGCTGACGGAGAATCAGCGGAAAAATCCGCCGGTGGGGTCCGGGGCGGCTTATCCCGTCGCGTTCTCTGCCTCCCTGGGTTCGGGCTGGAAACTGCTCGTGATGTCCGACGGCGTTTGGAAGTACGCCGGCTGGGACGCCATCGCCCGGATCGTGCGGGAGCGTCAGGGCCGGGAACTCATCGCTGCCCTGCGCCGAATCGTTTTTGACGCAAACGGCGGTCATTTGCCCGATGATTTCAGCGTGGCTGTGCTGCAAGCGGCGTCCCTGCTTCCCGAAACATAATTTCCCGGACGCCGGGAACAAGATGAAGCGTTCATGCGTCATAACTGTAGAAAACATTTCTTGTTCGAGACGATCCGCGTAAGCCGGAAAGGAAAGAAAGCCATGGAGACAGGTGAAACTATTGCGGCTTTGAAGAAAAGCCTGGGACGCTGGGGACTGGGCGCTGCCGCCGGACTGGCGCTGCTCGGCGCGGGCGGGCGCGCGTTCGCCGATCCGCCGTATGCGATGGCACCGCCGGTTCAGCCGTCGTACTCAGACGCGGGCTACGCGCAGACGGACGGTGTGGTGAGTCAGGATACGGTGTTCGGCTGGCAGGACGTGCCGCAGGACCAGCGGGTGCCGATCCGCCGGGCCGTTTTCGACCGGGGCGGCTATCAACTGTACGACACGGCGGGCGAGACCATTGTCGTGCCGTTCACCAATCAAAACCTGTACGTGATGAAGTTCGCCCTGTCGGACGACGGCACCACTTACTTTCTCAATGCCGGGGATGCGCCTGTGCTGTACGTCCCCCGCAATGCGTATCTGGAGAACGCCGCCGTCCCCGGCTCGCGCTGGTACCCGTTCCCCAAAGAGTTCCACCCGTCGGAGCCGGTCTTTCTGGGCATTGCGCCGAGCTGGGGCGATTTCTGCTCGATGGGCTGGTACCCGGACATGGCCTATTACGGCGGCTATTGGGGCCATGACGCCTTTGTTTACGGCGGCTATTATCGCCCGACGTTCGGCCTGACGATCATCATCGGCGGCAGCCACTACGACGGCTGGGACCACTACCGCCGCTACTACGATTACCATCCCGCGCCGTACCACGTCACGATTGTCAACCGCAACGTCTACAATTACTACAATGACCGCCACAACGGCTACGGCGGCGGGCGCGACTACGCCCCGTTCCGGGGGACAGGGCATCCCTACTATGCCAACCGGCCCGGTCATGACGGCGGCGACCGTGCCTTCATGGGGACGGGCCATCCATACTACGCGCACCGGGACATCACCGGGGATCGGGATTTCCGGGGCCTGCATTCGACGGAACCGGTCAACGGACGCACTTTCGGCGGCGGGGAGCGCAGCGGCGCGCGTCCCCTCGGTGGGAATGACCGTGTTAACGCCGACAGCGTCCATCCGCATACCTTCCAGGGCGCGCGCCCGGACTTTGGCGGTGAGCGGCACAATGACGCCGTGACGCGGCCCACGCTCGATAACGGGCGTCCGAATGCCGGCCACGACCGGACTTTCGAGGGTGCCGGACGGCCATCTTTTGATGACCGCGCCAACCGCCCGGCGGTTGACTCCGGCTCTTCGCGTCCCGCCTTCCACGGCGGCGATTCGCGCCCGGCCTACGACCCCGGCCAATCCCGGCCGCAGTACCGCAGCGATACCCGCCCTGTCTTCAGCGGCGGGCGCAGTGAATCTCGCAGCAGCGACACGCGCCAGTCGAGTGACCGGGGCGGGTCCCATCAGTCCGGCGGGAAAAACGATAACCGCGACAACCGACGTTAGTCGCTTTGCCGACGGAAACGGGCGCTGAATCATTGGGTTCAGCGCCCGTTTTTTCGTGCAGGAGAACGTCAACTTTGCCGCGAACACTGTTTGCACACGATGAACGTTTTTGCGAGACTGCATCACTTGTTGTTTGACTTTTCGGCGAGCGAGCGGGAGGCGCGGCGCATCACCGGCCTGCTGGAAGTGGCGCTGGCCGAGTCCGAGACGGACGCGGGGTTCGAGGCGTGTTTCCGGCGCGTCGTCCGGGCCACGAACGGCCTGGACGAAGAGATGGCCTGGGTCTGGCTCCAGCGCTGCCTGATCGAGTACCGCCGCGTGGACGAATACGGCCCCATCCCGCGCACCCTCGCCCGGCGCTATTTAGACGACATCCCGCGCCGCTACGGGCTGAAAAAGAAGCCGTAGGACGATGATTCGGAGAAAGGATCGCAGACACGATGGAAAAACGCGCTTACGGAAAGACGGGCCGGGACCTGAGCGTGCTGGGCTTCGGGGCCATCATCGTGATGGACGTGACGCCTGCCGAAGCCGATCAGTACGTCGGAGAGGCGACGGAGCGGGGCGTCAACTACTTCGACGTTGCGCCCTCTTACGGCAACGCGGAGGAGCGGCTGGGTCCGGCGCTCGCGCCGTACCGGGACGACGTGTTCCTGGCCTGCAAAACGGGCAGGCGTGATGCTGCCGGGGCGCGTGAGGAACTGGAACGGTCCCTGCAGAGGTTGAAGACCGACCACTTCGACCTGTACCAACTCCACGCGCTCACGTCCGACGAGGACATCGCGCAGGCGTTCGGCCCCGGCGGAGCGATGGAAACGTTCGTCAACGCGCGGGAGGAGGGCAAGGTCAGGCCCTGGCCGCAATGGACCGGTTCGACTTCGACAGCCTCTTGTTCCCGTTCAACTATGTCACCTACGAGAACGCCGGGTTCGGCCCGCAGGTGATGAAAGCGGCCCAGGCGAGGGGCGTGGCGCGTCTGGCCCTGAAGGGGATGGCGCGCGGCCCGTGGCGGGAGGGCGACCCGCTCAAGAGCGAGTACCCCAAAGCCTGGTACGAGCCGCTGGCCGACCGCACGGAGGCGACGCGGGCCTTGCGCTACACGCTTTCGCTGCCGGTGACCGCCGCGATCCCTCCCGGCGACATCCGCCTGTTCCGGCTGGCGCTGGATATCGCGGACGCCCTCACGCCGCTTTCCGCCCAGGAGCGCGCCGACGTTCACGCTCAGGCGCTGACCGAGCGGCCCTTGTTCGAGGCGGGGGGGGGGGG
>CAZZVX010000223.1:5815-8235 GCA_964657535.1 Armatimonadota bacterium
GCTGATGCCGCCGCGCCCGCGAGTCATTCAGCCGACCGGCAGCGTGACGTTGTGACGCCAGTTCTCTGTTATACGCCTTCGTCTGATGAAAGAAGCCTGCATTGAGTTGCGTGTAGCGCCGCCACGGCTCCGGGAGTTCGTCATCCATAAAGATGGCGTCCACCGGACACTCCGACTCACACAATCCACAGCAGATGCACACGTCGGGATTGATAAACATCTGGTCATGGGCCACTCCTTCCTGTTCCAGTCTGCCCTCGCGGATACAGTCCACCGGGCAGACGGCGATGCAGGACTGGTCTTTGCAGCCCGCGCACGGTTCGGCAATCACATAGGCCATGGTCGTGTTCTCCCCGGTTCGTTGCTGACCCGAAAGATACCCTGTCTGCCCCCGGCGCAGCAATGACTTTAGTCACGGCGACGATGGCAGAAAATGTGGATAATCAGAGCATGACCCGACACGAAGCGCTGCGCCGCGTGCTTTTCCTGAAATCGCTGCCGGAAGGGACGCTGTACGAGATCGCCCAGGCCGGCGATGAGCGGTGTCTGGCGAAAGGGGAAATGCTGTTCGCCGAGAACGAGCGCTGCATCGGCCTGCTGGTCGTCCTGTGCGGCGCCGTCAAGGTCTACAAACTGGACAGCCGGGGGCGCGAGTTGACCCTGGGAAGGGAAACGCCCGGCGGCAGCATCGTTGAACTGCCCCTGTTCGACGGCGGGAATTATCCCGCGAGTGCCGAAGCCGTGGAAGCGAACACACTCGTCCTCGTCGTGCCGCGTGATCGGTTTCGGGCGCTCATGGTGGCCCACCCTGAGATCGGCGAGCAGGCGCTGTGGGCGCTCGCCGTGCGCACGAGACGTCTGATGCAGATGCTGGAAGCCCAGACCCTGCATAGCGTCCGGGCGCGTCTGGCGGCTTACCTGCTGTCCGCCGCACGGGGCCGGGGCGAGTTCGCGCTGGACGAAACGAACGAGGCGATTGCCGGACACGTCGGCACCGTCCGGGAGGTGATCTCGCGCACGCTGCGCAGTCTCAAGGACGGCGGCTTGATCGCCCTGCGCGGCCGCATCGTCACGATTCGAGAGGCCGAGGCGCTCCGTCGGGTCGCCGACAGCGCCGACAGCGCCGAAAGTTAGTCGCTGGTCTTGGCAGCGCCGTTCGGTTCCGTGTTTCATAGTTTCTATTCGACCGTCAGCGTCAACGTCTCGCACACCGTCACGTTCCACAGCGCGGACAAGGCCGGGCAAGACGCTCACGTTCACGCTGTGAATGGGCGCCCGCCCGGAGCCTTGACAGGCTGAGGGGAGGCCGCTATAATAGCACTATGACGCTGCGACAATCGCGGCGAAAAGGCCCGTGTTGGGCCTCTTCTTTTTCCATTCCGAGGAAGGATCACTTTCTGTTATGAACCTTGATATCGCCGTGCTGGCCGATGCCGCCAATGTGTCCCGCGAGGGCAAGCTGAATATCTGCGGGATCTTCCGCAATATCTTTGGGCCGCAACTGCCGGTGGTCTGGCCGTCCATGGTGCTGGCGATGCAGGTGACGCTGAATGCGTCGGAAAAGGGCAAAGCGCACACGCTGGGCCTGCTTTTGGTGGACCCGACCAACAAGCCGGTGCAGCAGTTCCCGGATGTGCAGTTTGAGGTGCCGGGCGATGCACCGGGGGCGTTCTTTACGCTGCCGTTCGTGCTGAACTTGAGCAACATGGTCTTCCCGGCGCTGGGGGTGTATCGGTTCGCGCTGTCGCTGGACGGCACTTCCGCAGGCACGCTGCCGATTGAAGTCGGCCAGCCGCCGCAGCAGGCCGCGCCGTCCGTGCCGACGCCGCCGGTTGCCGAGGCCGGGTAGGCATTTGTTTCACGGCGCCGGGCGGTGACACTGCCCGGCGTTTTTTGTCGTCAGAGGGTCAGGGTAAAGTCGGCCTCGAAGGTGCGCCGCCAGGGCAGGCGGACGCTGTTTAAGTCGAGTGTCAGGCCCGTGCCGATGCCGCGCGTTTGGAGTTGGGTGAGTATTTCGGACAGGCGGCGGGCGATGAGGGCGCAAGTTGCCGTTTGCTCGCCGGGGTCGTCCGGGGAGGGTTCGCGGCGGTTCCAGCGGCGCTCGGCGTCGGCGCGGGCTTCGCGGCGGACGACGGTCTGGTAGCCGTAGTCTTCCAGAAATCGGTGCGCGAGGAAGGCCTGCTGGGCCTGGGCGCGGGCGGGGTCGTTCCCGATGCGGAGGCTGCACGAGGCCTGGGCGACCACGACGCCGAGGGTGTTTCCCGCCGTGTTCCACGCGCCGTAGGCGCAGAGTGCGCCGGGGTGGAGCGGAGATTGGGGAGCAAGCAGGAGTTCGGTCAGGAGGGGGTCGGAGCCGTTGGGGTAGGCGACGTCGGCGAGGGCGACGGGGAGGCCTTGTTGCTGGTGCGCGCCGAGTTCGG
>CAZZVX010000224.1:0-8233 GCA_964657535.1 Armatimonadota bacterium
CCCGCGTGGCCGACGAGGCGCAGCAGGCCGCCCGGCACTTAATTGTGGAGACCTACGGCAAAGACTACGTGCCGGGCGCGGCCAAGCAGTACAAGAAGGGCGGGGCGGCCCAGGACGCGCATGAGGCGGTCCGTCCGACCAGCGTGCATCGCCTGCCCGACCAGGTCGCCCGGCTGCTGACGGCGGACCAGGCCAAGTTGTACAAGCTCATCTGGCAGCGGTTCGTGGCATCGCAGATGAGTCCGGCGGTCTTCGATGTCGTCACCGTGGACATCACGGCCCGTAATTACACGTTCCGCGCCACGGGGTCCACCGTCAAGTTCGACGGTTTCCTGCGCGTTTATCGGGAAGGCAAGGACGACCCGAACCAAGTAGACGACGAGGACAAGCAGCCCCTGCCGCCGCTCACCGAAGGGCAGATGCTCAAACTGCTGGCGCTGACGCCCAAGCAGCACTTCACCGAGCCGCCGCCGCGTTTCACCGAGGCGACACTGGTGAAGGCGCTGGAAGAGAAGGGCATCGGGCGTCCGAGTACCTACGCGGCCATCATCTCGACCATCCAGGACCGGCAGTACGTGGAACTGGCCGAGAAGAAGTTCCGGCCCACAGACCTCGGCGCGACCGTCAACGACCTCCTGGTGAAGCACTTCCCCAGCATCCTCGACGTGAAGTTCACGGCGGGCATGGAAACCCAATTGGACGACGTTTCCGAAGGCAAGGAGGACTGGGTGGCGATGATGCGCCGCTGGTACGGCCCCTTCGCCGAAAGCGTCACCCGCGCCGGCTCCGAGATGGAAACGCTCAAAGAGCCGCCCAAAGACGCCGGGCAGGACTGCCCGACCTGCGGCAAGCCGATGGTGATCCGTTCCAGCCGCTACGGCGAATTCATATCGTGTTCGGGCTATCCTGCCTGCAAGACCATCGTGCGGCCCGAAGCGGAGCAGTCCGAGGGCGAATGCCCGAAGTGCGGCAAGCCGATGGTGCAGCGGACGGGCCGGTTCGGCGCGTTCATCGCCTGCACGGACTACCCGACCTGCAAGACGACCAAGCAGACGGGCGCGGCCAAAGTGGACGTCCCCTGCCCGAAGTGCGGCGGCGAAGTGGTGCAGAAGCGCAGCAAGAAGGGCGCGACGTTCTTCGGGTGCAACAACTATCCGACGTGCGATTTCGTCGCCTGGGGCAAGCCCGTTGGCCGCGCCTGTCCGAAGGACGGCGGCCCTCTGGTCGAAAACACGTTCCGGGGCGGGCGCGTCATCGGCATCAAGTGCAACAACGCGGACTGCGACTACAAGGAGCCACTGCCCAAGAAGGGCGACGCGGACGAAGCCGGCCCGGTCGGACTGAGTGACGCCGACGCGCCGCCGGTGGAGCGCGAATTGGCGGCGGCCTGACGCAACAGAGGTAACGCGAAGAATGTTCGCATTGAACTTTTACAACGACCTGTACGGCGACGCGCTGAAGAAAGGGCGCAAATCGGTGACCATTCGCCTGGGCGACAAGTCCAACAAGTACCAGACGGGCCAGATCGCCTGGGTGACGCTCGGCCAGCGCTACGCCCGCCGCAAAAAACTCTTCTGCGCCATTTTGGACGCCGTCGAGGTGAAGACCTGCGCCGAACTGTCCCCCCGCGACATCCAGCGCGAAAACCCGGAGATGCGCACGAAAGAAGAAGTGATGGGCCTGCTCGGCAAGATCTATGGCCGTGACATCACCGACGAAGACACCGTCACCGTCATCTACTTCTCGCCCATTGACGAGTACGACCTGTGACACAGACCATGTCGGACACTGTCACCATCATCGGCGGGGGATTGGCGGGGAGCGAGGCGGCGTGGCAGGCGGCCAACGCTGGGGTCAAGGTGCGTCTGTACGAGATGCGGCCCGTCGTCAAGACGCCCGTGCATGAGACGGACCATCTGGCCGAGCTGGTCTGCTCCAACTCGCTCAAGTCCAACCTGCTGACCAATGCCGCCGGGCTGCTGAAAGAAGAGATGCGGCGGCTGGATTCGCTCATCGTTGCGGCGGGCGATGAAGCGAGCGTACCGGCAGGCGAAGCGCTGGCCGTGGACCGCGAGTTGTTCGCGCATTACATCACGAGCCGCCTGGAAAACCATCCGAACGTGGAGATTTTACGCGAGGAAGTCCCGGCGATTGACGAAAGTGCCGTTCACATCGTCGCGACCGGCCCGCTGACCTCCGAGGGTCTGGCGGGGGATGTCGGGCGGCTCACCGGCACGTCGCAGTTGTTCTTCTACGACGCCGTCGCGCCGACGCTGGACGCCTCCACGATTGATCGCGAGAAGGTCTTCACGGCGTCCCGTTACGAGAAGGGCGAGGCGGCGTATCTGAACTGTCCCTTTTCGCGCGCCGAATATGAAGCGTTCTATGACGCTTTAATCCATGCCGAACTCGCGCCGATTCACGACCACGAGAAGACGCCGTATTTTGAGGGCTGCCTGCCTATCGAAGTGCTGGCGTCACGCGGCCCCAAGACGCTCTCGTTCGGCCCGATGAAGCCGGTCGGCCTGACCGACCCGCGCACGGGTTTTCGCCCCTGGGCCGTGCTGCAATTGCGCCAGGAGAACCGCGCCGCGACTCTGTATTCGATGGTCGGTTTTCAGACGCGCATGAAGTGGGGCGAGCAGAAGCGCGTCTTTCGGATGATCCCCGGCTTGGAGAACGTCGAGATCGTCCGCTACGGCGTCATCCACCGCAACACGTACATCCAGTCCCCGCAGGTGCTCAACGAGACGTTCCAGATGCGCGCCTACCCGAACGTCTTTTTCGCGGGCCAAATTACGGGAGTCGAGGGCTACGTCGAGTCGGCGGCGAGCGGCATTCTGGCGGGCCGCAACGCCGCGCGTCATCTGCAAGATAAACCGTTGATTTCCCTGCCGAACACGACGATGCTTGGGGCGCTGGCCGATTACGTCGCGCACTATGACGGCAAAGATTTTCAGCCGATGAACTCCAACTGGGGCATCGTCCCGCCCTTGCCGGAGCGCATCCGCGACAAAAAGGAGAAAGCGCGTCTGATGGCCGAGCGCGGCCTGGCCGCCCTGGCGACCGTGAGTTTCGACTGATGGACGCGCTCGCTGACGCTTTCCTGCACCACATGGAACACGGCCGGGGGGCGTCGCCGCACACGATCAAGGCGTATGCCGAAGACTTGCGGCAGTTCACGACTTGGGCCGAGGCGCAGGGCCTGTCCGACGCCGACGACATAGACGGGGCGCGTCTGCGGGCGTATGCGCGTTATCTGCAGGAGACGGGCCTCGCCCGCGCGTCCCGCGCCCGCAAGGCCGCTTCCCTGCGCTCGTTTCTCCAGTACCTCGCCAAGAACGGCCTGCTGCCTCGCCCCCCGGCGTCCGGCCTGGGAACCATCAAACTGGACCGCCGCCTGCCCAAGTTCCTGCGCGATGACCAGATCGAATCGCTGCTGGCCGCGCCGGACGATTCGCCGCTGGGCCTGCGCGACCGCGCCCTGCTGGAAACGCTCTATGCGTCGGGGATGCGGGCGGGCGAACTCGTCAAGATTTCGGTCGGCGACGTGGATTTCGATGAAAGCGTCGTGCGGGTGATCGGCAAAGGGGACAAAGAGCGCGTGACGCTGCTGGGGCGGCAGGCGGTGCAGGCGATCAACCGCTATCTGCGCAAAGGACGTCCTCTCTTGGTTGCGGATCAGGCCGACGACGACGGGGCGCTGTTCGTCAACCGCTACGGCGCGCGTCTGTCGGACCGTGGCGTGCGTAAACTGTTCACGCGCTACTGCGAGGCGGCGTCGTCCACGCTCAAGATCACGCCCCACGTGCTGCGCCACACGTTCGCGACCCATCTGCTGTCCAATGGCGCGGATTTGCGTCTGGTGCAGGAGTTGCTCGGCCACAGCAGCCTGGCGACGACGCAGATGTACACGCACGTCACGACGGAGCGGCTTCAGGAAGTGTACCAGCAGGCGCACCCGCGCGCCTCGGCGGAGAAGGAACCGCAAGAGCCTCCCCAGGAATGATTTCCTGGGGAGGCCTCACTCGCAGCGCTTATGGGTGTCCCGCTCCAGGACGCGGTCCCAGAAGGTGAGGGGGTTCTTGCACACCTGGCAGCGGCTCTCGCGGCGCAGGCGGGCGGCCTCGGCGCGCTGCTGCTCGGCCTCGCCCTGTTTGTACCATTCGGGCGTGCGCTGGACGATGATCTGGGCGACGGCCTGCGTGTTCTTGTCGTGGCAGGAGCGGTGGGCGTGGAAGCCGTACCCTTTGGAACGTTCCCGCGTCACCATGATCTGCTCCCCCGTCTTCCGGTCGTACTCCGGCGACGGGTAACTGTGCGTCCAGCGCCCGTGGAACCACATCAGGTTGCCGATGGCGAGGATGCCGTCGCACAGGATGCAGCGCTCACAGTCCGTGCAGCCGCCCGCGTTCAGGCTGATCGGCATTTCCCGCGCGCTCGCCGCCCACTTGTCCGTGACGGTCTTCTTGCCGCACTTGCTGCAGACGCGGAACGAGGTCTCGTCGCGCCGCCCGCAGACGGAGCACTGCCACCGGAAGTCTTCGCCGATGGGAATCTTCAGGTCCGGGACTCCCGGCGGCGGCGACTTGTACAGCGAGAACTTGACGATGTGCATCTCGCCCTCGCAGTGGTCGCACTCGTAGCGGCCCATGTGGTTCATCTCGCCGCTGTTCTGGACGAAGCTGTACCTGTGGGCGTTGTCCGGGTTCGAGTCTTCCACGATCTGATCCTGGGTCGCCTCACCGATGGGCTTGAGCCAGGATTTTGTCAGGTTGCGCAGCGACTTCCTGACGTCATCCCCGATCCGCTTCCTGGGACCCTTCTCGCGGGCTTCTTTTAACATAACTCCTATTGTATCCCATATTTACGCGATTTCATACGTTCTCGCCCGGCGACTTTCTGCGGTCGTTTAGTCCGTCTACAGGGAGGGCATACTGACGCTAACGGAGGGAACGCGACATGGCAAGCGAACTGGGACAGGAGATCGCCGAGCAGCGGGACGTGTGGGTGGACGCCGTCTCGCACGCGCCGGTGGAGCCGGGCCGGGCGGACCACCGGAGTTTCTACGCCGGGCATATGTACCACTTTGAGACGCTCGTGAACAAGCAGACGTTTGACGAAGACCCGCAGCTCTGGATTCCGACGGCCCATGCGTCAGTGACTTCAGCGTCGCTCTCGTCCATCGGCGAGGCGAAATAAGAGGGGCCGGAGGCCCGTCGGCACAGGTCAGCCCGGCGGCAGGACGGGCGCGGAGTTCGGCAGGGGGGACTCTGCAGTGAGATGCGCCAGGGCCGCGTCTTCGTTTAGAGCCGCCTGATTGCCGGCCTTGCGGGCCTCCGGCTCGGTCGCTTCCGTGCCTTTGGCGATGGTGGCCTGGACGACGCCGGCGGCGCGGCGCACGGCGACTACGTCCGTGACGAGTTGCGGGAACAGATAAACCAGCACGACCTGAACGGCGGCGGCGATGGGGACGGCGAGCAGCGTGCCGCCGATGCCGAAGAGCGTGCCGCCCGCAATCAAGGCCAGCAGCGTCAGCAGCGGATGGAGGTGGACGCTGCCGCCGATGATGCGCGGGGCGACGATGTTATCGAAGATCACCTGATGAATGATCACCATCACCGCCGTCAGGCCCAGCGCGGCGCCCAGTCCGTGCGTCACCCAGGCGACCAGGCCCATTAGCACCGTCGAAACGAGCGCCCCGAAATAGGGGATGGTGTAGAGTACCCCCGCCGTCACCGCCAGCGTCAGCGCGTAGTCGCCCAGCCCCGCCAGCCTCAGCACGACGTAAATCACGAGGATGTCCAGCCCCATCACGAGCAGGACGCCCCGCACCCAGCTCCCGAAAACGCTGATCACGTCCGTCACGATGGTCAGCAGGTCCTCCCGCCGGTCCGCCCGCACGAACAGCAGTACCTTGCCGAGTATCTTGTTGAAGTCCAGCAGGAGAAAGAACGTGATGATGGGGACGAGGACGACCCAGATGAGATTCCCGGCGAGCGCAGGCAGGTTGTCGGACAGCCACTGCAGGCCTTTGCTGACCAGCTCCGGCACGTGACGGGCCTGATCCAAGACCGGCGGGCGCATGACCATCGGGATGTGCAGCGTGTTCATCCAGCGCGTCGCCAGTCCCTGAACGTCTCTCGCGTTGCCGTGCAGCAGCTGCTGGGGGAGATGGCCGGTGATGAGGGCCGTCATCTGCCCGCTCACGAGCGGAATCAGGCGCACGATCAGCGTGATGATGGCGAGGAAAAGGAAATAGATCAGGCCGATGGCGACGCCCCGCCGGATCTTGAAGCGAAAGAAGCCCCGGCGCTCGATCCGGTCCACTTCCGGGGTGAGAGTCATGGCGATGATGGCCGCGACCAGGAGCGGAGGCAGGATCGAGCGCAGTTCCCAGAGCGCCCACAGGCCGAGCAGCGTCAGCCCGATGTACGCCATGACGACGAACAGCGAGACGACTTTGCGCGGCTCGAATGTGGGGACGGCGGGCATGGAGTGTCCTTACGACGGCATCGGCGGGGCGAGCGGCAGGCTGATAAAGGTACGCGGCGTCTCCGCCTCGTCGTCCTCGTCCTCCACTTCAATGTAGTTCTCCAGGATGTCGAACAGTTCCCAGAGGTCGCGGTTGGAGTTCATTTGGACGTCGTAGTTGCCGGCGACATCGGCGAAGTAGACCGGCTCGCGGCTGCCCGGCCCGGCGGCGGCCAGCCACTCCACGAACACCGTGCCCGCCGTCTCGGTCGGCGTGCCGCCCGGCTCGGCGTCGGCCTGCGCCTTGAGAATCCTGCCCAGCGCGATGGTCTGCTGCTGCAGAGACGGCGTTTCTTCCTCCGGCATGGTCAGCCGAGCCTCTCTAGCGTGTCCTCGATGCGGGTCAGGATCTTGGTCCGCAGGCCCTCGATGGCGGTCTCGCGGACGCCGAAGTAGTTGATGGCCGCGTAGCCGCCGAACGACTGGAAGTTCTCATAGGTCGAGAACTTGGCGGTCACGGCGGGGACGGACACGGGCGCTTTCGTCTCCGCATCGAGCACCTCGACGTTTTTGACGAACGCCGTGCCGGTGTCGGCGTCGGCGATCCGCTCGTTGTAGGTCAGCCGGATCAGGTACTGTCTGCCGGCGCGCGTGGTGTATCGTTCCGTGATGTCCATAGGGTTAAAATCGTCTCCGTCGCTTCTGTAGTCTGGGGTTCGACGGGGGCGGACGTTTTTCCTGCCTCGGCGCGGGGGCAGGCCGTGCGGCGGCCTTCTCCGCCCACGGGCCGCGCCGGTACCGCTGCACGAACGCCCGCGCGGCCTCGGCTTTGGCCGGCTCGCCGCTCCCCAGGTAGGCCTGGGCCAAGAGATAGTGCGCCTCGCCGGTGGTGTCCAGGAACCGCTGCCCGCGCCCGGCGAACGGGTCGAGCGCCGCGACCGCTTCGCGCCACTGCCGCCGCGCGACAAAGTCGCGCCCCAGACTCAGCCGCGCCGCGAACAGCCGATTCATGCCGACAAAGAACGGGATCAAGACGATTAGGATGCTCAGAGTGTCCAGAAAACGCCGCGCGGGGAACAGTCGCGTGCCGGGAATATTGACGAACGCCATCCCGACCGTCGCGACCACCAGAAGGCCGAAGGTCAGAAGGCCGTGGCGCACGATGATGCGGCCAAGCCTCCGGTCGGCGTCCTCGGTAATCACGGGCGTGTTCAGGTCAGGCACGGGGACGATTATACCTGATTGTCGCTCCTGTGTCACGAGCCGCCCGTCTTGCGGCTCACGAAAAACAGGGCGGCGGGAGCGGCCAGGAAAAAGAGTGCGGCAATCAGCAGGAACGCATCGTTGTAAGACATCGTCAGCGCCTGCGCCTGAACCACGCGCTCCACGGCGGACGTGGCGGCGGCCCGGGCCGCCGTCGGGCTGAGGCCGACGGTAAGGAAGTGGCGCGACAGGGCCGAGAGACGGTCCTGGAGCAGACCGTTCCCCGCATACAGGTTTGCCACCAAGTCCGAACGATGGAAAGCCGTCTGCCGGGTCACATAAGTGTTGATCGCCGCGATCCCGAACGAGCCGCCGAGCTGTCGCGCCAGATTAGTCAGGCCCGCCCCCTGAGCGATCTCCGCCCCTTTCAGACTGCTCAGAGAGGCGACCGTGACGGGGGTCAGCAGAAGGCCGAGGCCCGCGCCGCGCACGATCAGGCCGATCTGCGTGTCCGCGACGCCGCTCTGCGTCGTCAAATGTCCCAGGAGCCATTGGG
>CAZZVX010000225.1:0-8233 GCA_964657535.1 Armatimonadota bacterium
CTACACGGAGGTCGGGATCGTCACGCGCGGCGAGATGACGCTCTGGTGGGAGGGGGTCACGTCCTCCTGCATCGCCGGCACCGTCTTCGTTATCCCGCCGGGAATGCGGTACCTCCCCCACGTTGAGGCCGTCGGCAAGCCGACAGTACCGCACTCGGTAGTCTGGATTGCCCTACACCGAGGCTGCGCTGTGGTTCATATGTGTTCGCTGCAAGGTCAGGCGCACCACCTCAGCGAATACTACTGTTTCACCGACGCGCAGATGACGATCCAGGCCGGCGGCATCGCGAGAGAACTGGCGGACCGTGCGCCGCACTACCCTATCGCCGTGCGCGGCGGCCTGCTGTGGCTGCTGACCCTGCTCCTGCGCGCGCCGGCGCAGCCGATCTCCCGGTTCAATGTCTCAGGCTTCGAGGACAAGGGGGCTGCCACGGACGGGATCGGCGACAGGGTGCAGTCCTATCTCCTGTCGCACTATCATCGCCCGCTCACTCTGGCTCAGGTCGCCGGTGCGGTGGACTGCAGCCCGGCTTATCTCTGTCGCCGGTTCCGCGAGATCACCGGTCAGACGCCGTTCCAGTTCTTACGGGAGGTACGCATCGAGGCGGCAAAGCGGCTGCTGCGTTCGGAAGTCCCCGTCGCCCGCGTTGCCGAGATGGTCGGCTTTGACGACCCCCTCTACTTCAGCAAAGTATTTTCTAGGCAGACCGGCGCGTCCCCTCAGAGCTATCGCGCTCATTACCAGGGGGACGGTGTCAAGGGCAGTCTCCGCTGATGAAGGTCAATATCATCCATGCGGATAGAATAGATTCCATTGTTTTCGTCTGGAGAACGTACTATAATAGTACAGAGAAACACATAAGCAGAAGTCTCGTCAGGGATGACGACCTGCGAAAGAGGATATGATGAGACCCGCATGGAAGGGCGTCTTCCCCGCCGTCACCACCCAACTGCGCCGGGACCAGACGCTGGACCTGGGAGCCACCGCCCGTCACCTGGAAGTTCTGATCGCGTCCGGCGTCTCCGGCGTCGTCATGCTCGGCTCGCTCGGCGAGAACAACGCGCTCGAATCCGACGAGAAGCGCCGGGTCGTGCGCGCGGCCTTGGAAACGGTCCGGGGCCGCGTGCCGGTACTCAGCGGCGTCTCCGAACCCAGCACCGCCGCCGCCGCCCGCTACGCCCGCGACATGGAGGCGCTGGGCGCCGACGGCCTGATGCTGCTGCCCGCCATGTCCTACCGGGCCGACCCGCGCGAGACGATGGCCCACTTCCGCACGGTCGCCCGCGCCTGCGGCCTACCCATCATCTGCTACAACAACCCCCTGGCCTACGCCGTGGACATCACCCCGGCGATGTTCGCGGAGCTGGCCGACGAGGAGAACCTGGTCGCCATCAAAGAGTCGTCGGGCGACCTGCGCCGCCTGACCGACCTGCGTAATGTCGTCGGGGACCGCTACGCGCTCTTCACGGGCGTGGACGACCTGGCGCTGGAAAGCATCTTCCTGGGCGCGGAGGGCTGGATCGCCGGGGTCGGGCTGGCATTCCCCCGCGAGAACCAGTACCTGTGGGGCCTGGCGCAGCGCGGCGAGTGGGACAAGGCGCGCGAACTCTACCGCTGGTACATGCCCCTGCTGCATTTAGACACGCACGTCAAGTTCGTCCAGTACATCAAGCTGTGCGTCCAGGAGTGCGGCCTGGGGGCGGAGTGGGTGCGCGCGCCCCGCCTGCCGCTCGAAGGCGCCGAGCGCGAGGCCGTCCTCCAGGTCATCCGCCGGGGCATCGAGACGCGCCCTAAAATCCCCGCCGCGTCGTAAATGGTAATGACGATCCCCCGAACAGTCCGCGTCATAGACTCGCACACCGCAGGCGAGCCGACACGCGTCGTGGTCTTTGGCGGCCCCGACCTGGGCGGCGGCACGACCGCCGACCAGTTGGCCGTGTTCCGGTCGCGCTTTGACTCGTTCCGCGCCGCCGTCGTCAGCGAGCCGCGCGGGTCGGACGTGCTGGTGGGCGCGCTCCTGACGGCCCCCGCCGACCCGTCCTGCGCGGCGGGCGTCGTCTTCTTCAACAACGTCGGCTATCTGGGGATGTGCGGGCATGGGACCATCGGCCTGGTCGCCACGCTTGCCCACCTGGGCCGCGTCGGGCCGGGTGAGCATCGACTGGAAACGCCCGTCGGCGTCGTGACGGTTTGGTTAGATGAAGATGGCGCCGTCTCCGTGCGCAACGTCCCCGCCTATCGCCTGGCGAAAGACGTTCCGGTGGCCGTCCCCGGCCTCGGCACAGTCACGGGGGATGTCGCCTGGGGCGGCAACTGGTTTTATTTGATCGGCGAACACGGGCAGGAACTGACGCTCGCCAACGCCCCCGCGCTGACCGAGTACGCCTGGCGCGTCCGGCGGGCGCTGGCGGCGGCGGGCGTCACCGGGCGCGGCGGGCAGGAGATTGACCACGTCGAACTGTTCGGCCCGGCGGACTTACCCGGCGCGCACGGCAAAAACTTCGTCCTGTGTCCCGGCGGGGCGTATGACCGCTCCCCGTGCGGCACCGGCACCAGCGCCAAACTCGCCTGCCTGTACGCCGACGGCAGGCTCGCCCCCGGCGACGTGTGGCGGCAGGAGGGCATCCTGGGCAGTTTCTTCGACGGCTCGGTGTCCGTCGGCGGCGACGAGATCATCCCGACGATCACGGGCCGGGCCTTTATCACCGCCGACGCGACCCTGCTGTTCGACCCGCAAGACCCGTTCCGCGAGGGCATCCGATGACGGCAAAGAGTATTGCCATCGTCGGCGGCGGCGTGATCGGGCTTTGTGTCGCCTTCTACGCCCTGCAGGAGGGCCATCGGGTCACGGTCATCGAGCGCGGACCGCCCGACCACGACGCCTGCTCGCTCGGCAACGCCGGCATGGTCGTCCCCAGCCACTTCGTCCCCCTGGCCGCGCCCGGCGTGATCGCCTACGGCCTGCGCATGATGGGCGACCCCGAAAGCCCCTTCGCCCTGCGCCCCCGCCTCGACGGCGACCTGTTGCGCTGGGGCCGACTCTTCGCGGGCGCGGCCAACGCCGCCCACGTCGCGCGCTCGGCCCCGCTGCTGCGCGACCTGAACCTGGCGAGCCGCCGCTGCTACGAGGAACTCAACGAGCGCTTCGGCGGCGTGTTCGGCCTGACCAAGCGCGGCCTGCTGATGCTCTGCAAGACCGAGCGCGCCCTGCACGAAGAGGCCGAAGTCGCCGAGAAGGCGTGTGCGCTGGGCCTGCCCGCCGTCGTCCTCACGGCGCAGCAGGCGGCGGAACTCGATCCCGGCGTCCGCATGGACATCGCCGGGGCCGTCCACTTCCCGCAGGACTGCCACCTGACGCCGCAGGCGTTCGTGGCCCGATTGACACAGTCGCTGCAGGACGACGGCGCACGGTTCCGCTGGGAAACGGAAGTCATCGGCTGGCGGGTTGACAACGGGCGCATCGCCGCCGCGCAAACGTCCCAAGACTACCTTGTTGCCGACGAGTACGTGCTGGCGGGCGGCGCCTGGTCGCCGCAGACGATCCGCGCCCTCGGCCTGCGGCTGCCGATGCAGGCCGGGAAGGGCTACAGCGTCACCCTGCCCAAGCCCCGGCAGCGGCCCGCACTCTGCTCCATTTTCACCGAGGCGCGCGTCGCCGTCACGCCGATGGGGTCGGCCCTGCGCTTCGGCGGCACTATGGAGATCGGAGGGCTGGACACAACCGTCAATCAATCGCGCGTCAAGGGCATCCTCAGAGCCATCCCGCGCTATTTCCCCGACTTCACGGCGGACGACTTCCGCGACCTGCCCGTGTGGAGCGGCCTGCGCCCCTGCTCGCCCGACGGCCTGCCCTATGTCGGGCGCTTCGGGCGCTTCGCCAACCTCTCGGCGGCGACCGGCCATTCGATGATGGGCCTGAGTCTCGGCCCCATCACCGGCAGACTCATGGCCGACGTTCTCTCGGACAGGCCGCCGGGCGTAGATATTTCTGCGCTCCGCCCGGATCGGTATGGGTAGCCAAAAATGGCCCGGCGACTGAAGTACCTTCGGTTCAACTTCGTTAGCGCGGCTAAATGAACACAAAGTGTCCCTGCAGACACTCAGACTTAAACTCTGTGTCCTACTCTGAGTCGGCTAAGGCCGACTTCGTGATCTTGTTGCCGCGCTAACGAAGTTGAACCGAAGGTACTTCAGTCGCCGGGTCCTTCCGGGCGTTCTTTGCGGCAGGCTACCTCTCTGGTTGGCGTTGTTTATTATGCAAAAATCCATCTCACGGCGAAAGTTCTTGAAAACGGCGACCGTCACCGGCGGCGCAGCGCTGCTGGCCGCCGGCGGCGCGGACGCGGCCCCGGCCAAAAAAGGCGCGGGGACAGCCTCGCCCCAGCCCTGTTGCCCGACCCGCGCCGAAGTCGCCGAAGCGTTCGCGCGCCTGGACGACTACGGCAGCGTCACCCGTCAGTCCGTCTTCAAGACCCAGATCGCGCCGCACTGGTTTGACGGCAGCGCGCGCTTCTGGTACCGCAATGATTTGACGGGCGGGACGCGCGAGTTCGTCCGGGTAGACGCGGCGCGGGGCGTCCGTGAACCCGCCTTTGACCATGCGAAACTCGCGGCGGCCTTGTCTAAGTCCGCAGGCGAAACTCACGCGGCAGATCGCCTGCCGTTCGACGCCATCGCCTATGACGACGGGCTTTCTGCGGTCACGTTTACCGTCGGCGAGACCGTCTGGCAGTGCGACTTGACGACTTACGCCTGCGTCAAACTCCCCGACCGCGCCCCCCAAGCGGCGGACAAGCCGCCCGCGCCGGACGAGACAAGCCCCGCCGCGACAGGGGACGCCTCCCCGGACGGCCAATGGACGGTCGCCGTCCGCGACCACAACCTGTTCGTGCGCGCCCAAAACGGGACCGAAACGGCGCTCACCACCGACGGAACGACGGAATGCCCCTACGGCGAACCCGCCTGGGGACCGGACTCGAAAACGCTGGTCGCCTATCGCATCACGCCCATCAAAATCAAAGACTGCTATCTCGTCGAATCCTCGCCCAAAGACGGCGGCACGCGCGGCGTCCTGCACGCCCACGAGTACGCCCAGCCCGGCGACCCGTTCCCGATGTATCAGATGTGGCTGTTCAACGTCACCGGAACGGCGACTCAGGCGCAGACCGAGACGATGGACGGCTGGCGCGGCACGCCCGACCTGCACTGGCGGGACGACGGCCACTCTTTCCTCTTCGAGAACCCAGACCGGGGCCATCAGTTCTTCCAGATCGTTGAAGTCTCCGCGCCGACGGGCAAAACGCGCGTGGTCGTGGACGAGCGGACGAAGACCTTCATCAACACCAGCAACACCAACCCCTATTACACAAAAGATGCCGCCGAAGTCATCTTTCCGTCCGAACGCAGCGGCTGGCGGCACCTGTATCTCTATGACGCGCACACGGGGACGCTCCAGAACCCGATCACGCAGGGCGAGTGGGTCGTGCGCGGCATTGACCGCGTGGACGAAGACGCCCGGCAGATTTGGTTCCAGGGCAGTGGCAGAAACCCCGGCGAAGACCCTTATCACATTCACCACTACCGGGTCAATTTTGACGGCACCGGCCTGGTCGCGCTGACGGACGGCGACGGCAGCCATTCGGTCCAGTATTCCCCCGACCGCGCCTACCTCATTGACACCTACTCCCGCGCCGACCTGCCGCCCGTCCACACATTGAGACGGACAGCCGACGGCGCGCACCTTTGCGACCTGGAACGCGCAGACGCTTCAGCCCTGCTTGCGCACGGCTGGCGGATGCCCGAAGTCTTCCACGCCCCCGGACGCGACGGCCAAACCGCCATCTGGGGCCTGGTTTTCCGGCCCACGCACTTTAATCCGTCACTCAAATACCCCGTCATTGAGAACATCTACGCCGGGCCGCAGGACTCCTTCGTCCGCAAGATCTTCGCCGTGCAGGACGGGATGCAGACCCTGGCCGAACTCGGCTTCGTCGTCGTCCAGTGCGACGGCATGGGGACGCGCAACCGCTCCAAAGCCTTCCACGACGTCTGCTGGCGCAACCTCAAGGACGCGGGTTTCCCCGACCGCATCGCCTGGATGACCGCCCTGGCGAAGAAGCACCCGCAGTGCGACATCGGGCGCGTAGGCATCTACGGCACGTCGGCGGGCGGCCAGAACTCCACCGGCGCGCTGCTGTTCCACCCTGAATTCTACAAAGTCGCCGTGTCGTCCTGCGGCTGCCACGACAACCGCATTGACAAGCAGTGGTGGAACGAGCAATGGATGGGCTATCCGCCCGGCACCTGGTACGCCGACAACTCCAACATCACCCACGCCGCCCGCCTGCGCGGCAGACTGCTCCTCCTGGTCGGCGAACTCGACACCAACGTCCCGCCCGAATCCACCGTTCGCCTGACCGACGCCTTGATGGGGGCCGACAAAGACTTCGAGCTGGTCGTCATCACCGGCTCCGACCACACCGGCGGTGGCCCCTACGGCGAGCGCCGCCGCCGCGACTTCTTCGTCCGCCACCTGCTCGGCGTGGAGCCGCCCGACCGCAACGCGCCCCGCCCGCCCGTCAGACCGATCCAACTCACGCCCCGCCCGCTCGGCGAGGCGAGCCTGGCCCAGCCCAACGGCGGCGCGGACACGACGATTCTGTTCCAGAATCGGACGGCGGACACGGTGGAACTGTTCTGGCTCGCCGGCGACGGCTCCCGCAAGTCCTACGGCACCGTCGCGCCGGGCGGCGACTACCTGCAGCACACCTACGAGGGCCACTCCTGGCTCGTGGTCGGCGCGGACGGCAAACCGCTCGCCCTGTTCGTCGGCGAGTCCCGCCCCGGCATCGCCGAGATTCGATGAAAGGGACACCGATGCAAGCCACGCCTGACGCCATTGACCAGGCCGTAGAAGCGGCGGCGGACGCCTTTGCGGCGTACCGCGCCAAGACCGCCGAGGAACGGGCAGTTTTTCTGGAGCGGATCGCCGATGAGATCGTCGCGCTCGGCGACACGCTGATCGAGCGGGCGCAGCAGGAGACGGCGCTGCCCGCCGCTCGGCTGATCGGAGAACGCGCACGGACTATCGGGCAACTGCGCTTGTTCGCCTCCGTCGTCCGCGAAGGCTCCTGGGCCGAAGCGCGCATTGACACCGCTCAGCCCGACCGACAGCCCCTGCCGCGTCCCGACCTGCGGCGGATGCTCCGGCCTCTCGGCCCCGTCGCCGTATTCGCCGCCAGCAACTTCCCGTTTGCCTTTTCCGTCGCGGGCGGCGACACCGCTTCGGCCCTGGCCGCCGGCTGCCCCGTCGTCGTCAAGGCCCATCCCGGCCACCCCGAAACCTCCGAGCTGACCGCCCGCGCCGTCCTTGTGGCGGCCCAGGCGACCGGGATGCCGGCCGGCGTCTTTTCGCTTCGGCACGGCGGCCCGGAAGTCGGCCTGCGCCTGGTCCGGCACCCTCAGCTGCAGGCCGTCGGCTTTACGGGATCGCTGCGGGCGGGCCGGGCCTTGTTTGACGCCGCCGCCGCGCGTCCCCGGCCCATCCCCGTGTATGCCGAAATGGGCAGCGTCAACCCGGTCTTTGTACTGCCGGGGGCGCTGGCCGAGCGGGGCAAGACAATGGCACAGGGGCTGGCGCAGTCGGTGACACTGGGGGTCGGGCAGTTCTGCACCAACCCTGGCCTGGTGATCGGGGTCGGCGGCGCGGATTGGGAGGCGTTTGTCCAAACGCTGGCCGACGCGGCAGCGCAAGTCGCGCCGGCAGCCATGCTCTACGGCGCGCTGTGCGAACACTACGGTGCGGGCGTCGCGCGGCTGGCCGAAACGCCGGGCGTCCGTCTGGCAGGCTGGGCCGCCCCGTCCGCGTCGTCGCAGGCGGCGGCGCACGTCTTCGTCACCGACGCCGAGACGTTCCTCGCCGACCCCTCACTTGCCGAGGAGGTCTTCGGCCCGTCCACGCTGGCCGTGGCCTGTCAAAACGCCGACGAAATGGCAGACCTGGCCCGTCACCTGGACGGCCAACTCACCGTCACGCTGCACGGCACGGCGCAGGACTTCGCCGCACACCGCGACCTGATCGAGCTGCTGGAAACCAAAGCCGGACGGCTGATCGTCAACGGCTTCCCGACCGGAGTAGAAGTCAGCCCTGCCATGCAGCACGGCGGCCCCTACCCGGCGACCACCGACAGCCGCTCCACCTCGGTCGGCACGGCGGCCATCGGGCGGTTCGCG
>CAZZVX010000226.1:0-8212 GCA_964657535.1 Armatimonadota bacterium
ATGACGATTCCCCGGCGTCGGATCGCGATTCGTTGGCGAGGAACGACGATCCCCAAGCGCCGGATCGCCATTGCCAGGACCGAACCCTCTCGTTTGCAGCGCCAGTTGCCGACAACTAAACCGGAACACGCGCAACAGCGCCGCCGAAAATCAATGACCGGCGCACAATTCCCTGTCGCGCAAGGCCGAAAGGAAGCAGCCATGAATTCACCAAACGAAATCGAAGAACGAATCAACACGACGCTCAACGCCTGGCAGACGCTGGCGGACAAGAAGACGTTCGGCGGCATGACGCTGGCCGATTTCCAGGCGATTGTGCAGACGTCGCTGGCGGACCGCTCGGCGCTCCAAGCCCTGCACGCGCAGGTCACGAACGCCCTGGCGCAGCGCAACGCCGACGACATCGCCAGCATGGCCGCCGTGCAGGCGATGGTCAAGGGCGTGGTCGCCGACCCGGACGAGGGCGACAACAGCGCGCTCTATAAAGCCCTGGGCTACATCCCCAAGTCCGAGCGCAGGAGCGGCCTGACCCGCAAGAAGAAGCCCGTCCCGCCGCCGGTGGGTCTGCAGCTGCTCGACAAGGCGGCCTAGCGGACGCAATTTTCGGCGGCAGGCCCGGTCCACGACCGGGCCTTTTTTCATGCCCCGCCTGTGCTATACTGTTAGCCTATGCAAACGTTAGCGGCGATGGACATCGGCACCAACTCGGTGCGGCTGGCGGTGGTGGAAGTCAAGCCCGGCGGGACGTGGACGACGCTGGCCTCGCAGAAACAGGTCGTCCGGCTCGGCGAAGGCGAGTTCACGGCGGAGACGCGCCGGCGCGACCCGGAAACCAGCCGCCGCCACGAACTGACCGACGCGGCAATTGGGCGCGGCGCGCTGGTCTGCGCGCGCTTCGCGGAAGTGGCGCGCGGCTTCGGGGCCAAAGAGATCGTCGCGCTCGCGACCGCCGCCGTGCGCGAGGCGGACAACGGCGATGAGTTCGTCAGGCGCGTCCGCGAACTCGCGGATTTAGACGTGCGCGTGATTTCGGGTCAGGAAGAAGCGCGCCTGATCTATCTCGGCGTTTCCAGCGGGATCGAACTGCCGCCGGGCCAGCGCGCGCTGTTCATGGACATCGGTGGCGGCTCGACCGAGCTGATTGTCGGCGACACGCAGAACTTCGCGTTCTTAGACAGCCTGCGCATCGGGGCGATCCGGCTGACCGCCGAGGGCGTTGCGGACACGAGCAAGCCGGTGTCCGCCGCGACCTGGGCGGGACTGCAGCGCCGGGTGCGCTCCATGCTCGCGCCCGCCGCCCGCGCCATCGCCAAGGCGGGCTTTTCGGTCATGTACGGCTCGTCGGGGACGGCGCAGAACATCGCGGAGATCGCCGCGAACGCCGCCGCGTCGGCAGTCCCGACCTCGTTCCGCAACTACGAACTGACGCTCGCCGACGTGCAGGCGATCACCAAGCGCCTGTGCGGCCTGACGATTGAGCAGCGGCGGCGCGTGCCGGGCATCAACCCGGAGCGCGCGGACATCATCATCGGCGGCTCGGCGATTCTGCAGACGGTCATGGAGACGGTCGGCGCGAGCAGCATCCGCATCAGCGACCGGGGCCTGCGCGAAGGCATCATCGTGGACCGCCTGCGGCGCGAGTCGGGGGCCGCCGGGGGCGAGATTGCCGACAACGCCGCGCTGGGCGCCCGCGTCCGCTCCATCCGGCACCTGATGCGCGCGACGAACGTGGACGAGGCCCACTCCGCGCACATCGTCCACCTGTCGCTGTCCCTGTTCGACCAGTGGAAGGCGCTCGGCCTGCACGACTACGGCCGCGCCCGCGAACTGCTGGAATACGCGGCCCTGCTGCACGACAGTGGCTTTTTCGTCTCGCACACGGACCATCAGCAGCACTCGTACTATCTGATTCGCCACTCGGAACTGCTCGGCTTCAACGACCGCGAAGTGGAGATCATCGCCAGCGTCGCGCTGTACCACCGCAAGTCCGCGCCGCGTTCCAAGCACCCGAACTTCGCCCGCATGGACGCCAGAACCCAGCGCGTGATCCGCGTTTTGTCGTGCGCCCTGCGCCTCGCCGAAGCGCTCGACCGCAGCCACTTGATGCTCGTCAAAGACGTCCGCTGCGAGCGGCTCACGAAGCCGGACCGAATTCTAATGACTCTGGAAGCCTCGGCGGACGCCCAACTGGAGATGTGGGCCGCCGAGGGGCAGGCGCCGGTCTTCCAAAAGACGTTCGACCTGCCGCTGGAAGTGCGCGCCCCGGCGAACGTTTCCGCGCGGACGACGGTATAAGACAGGGAACCCAAGCGTCCCCAATGGAGAAGCCTTAATGACACGTAAACACCCCAAGACCGCGCTGCTGATTGTCGCCGCGCTGGCCGCAATCGCCGCCGTCGCGCTGGCCCAGGGCAAAAAGGCGCTCGACGCCCAAACGCTGACGGTCGGCGCCGCCGCGCCCGCCTACACGCTGCCGGACCAGAACGGCCAGACCCACACGCTCGCGTCCGACGCCGGAAAGGTCGTGCTGCTGGCGTTCTACCCGGCGGACTTCACCGGCGGCTGCACGCTGGAAGCGCACGCGCTCACCGCCGCGGACAAAGACTTGAAAGCATTAGGGGTGCAGGTCTACGGCGTCAGCGTGCAGGACCCGAAATCGCACAAAGCGTTCTGCACCAAAGAAGGCATCCCGTACACGCTGCTCGCCGACACCGCAAAGACGGCCTCCAAATCCTACGGCGTATTGATCCCCGGCGCGGGCGTCGCCAACCGCGTGACCTACATCGTCGGCAAGGACGGCAAGATCGTCTATGTGGACACGAACGTGAACGGCCACCTCAACACCTGCGGCGCGGACTGGGTGACGTGGCTCAAGGCGCACCCGGAAGTCACGGCGCAGGTCAACCAGGCCGACGCCCCGGCCAGCCTGCAGAACTTCCATCTGGCGGCAGATAACGTCTCGGCAAAGCCGGGGACGGCCCAGATCGGCCAGGCCGCGCCGTCATTCAGCCTTCCCAGTGTCCAGACGGGGCAGGCCGTCTCGCTCGACGCGCTGCGCCAGGGCAAGAAAGCCGCCGTCGTGATCTTCATGTCCACGCGCTGCCCGATCAGCAACGGCTACAACGACCGCATGATCGCCCTGGCAAACAAGTATGCGGCTCAAAACGTGGCGTTCGTCGGCATCTACGCCAACCACAACGAAGCGCTCGCCGAATGCAAGCAGCACGACGCCGAGCAGAAGTACCCGTTCCCCATGCTGAAAGACGCCCAGGACAAGGTTGCGGACGCCTACGACGCCCGCGTCACGCCGGAGACCTATGTGGTGGACGCCAGCGGAATCCTGCGCTATCACGGGCGCATAGACAATGATGTAGACCCGACCATGGTGAAGACGCACGACCTGGCCGACGCCCTGGACGCCGTCGTCGCCGGTCAGCCCGTGGCGAAGGCGCACACGAAAGCGTTCGGCTGTTCGATCAAGCGGGCGGAGTAAGACGATGCTGCGAAGGATTGGCGCGCTGTGCTGCGCCCTCGGCCTGCTCCCGATCTCCGCGCAGGCCGCAACGGTGACGGTCCGCCCGGCGGACGCCCCGACAATCAAGCGCGCCATTGCCGCCGAGAAAGGTCATGTCGTCGTCGTCAACTTCTGGGCGACCTGGTGCGTCCCCTGCATGGCCGAGTTCCCGGCCCTGGTCAAGTTCAATCGCCGATACAAAAGCAGAGGCGTCGTCGTCATGGCCGTCTCGGCGGACCAGCGCAGAGACGTTCCCACCAAAGTCCAGCCGTTCCTGGTCCGTCAGAAAGCGTTCTTTCCGGCGTTTCTGGAACAGGCCGACGACCCCGAAGATTTTATCAACGCCTTCGACCCGTCCTGGCAGGGCGAACTGCCCCGGACGTTGGTCTACGACAAGCACGGCCGCCTCGTCAAATCCACCGGAAACTCACAGACGGTACACAGCCTCGCCGCTTTGGTGAAGCCGCTGCTGTAATACGAGGCTACACCCTGCCGAACAAAAGACAGGCATTGATGCCGCCGAAGCCGAAGGAGTTGGACAGGACGTAATCTATATGGGCCGAGCGCCCCTGTGGGTCCCGAATATAGTCTAAATCGCAGGCGGTGTCTGGGTCGAACAAGTTGAGGTTGGGCGGGAGCCAGTCGTCGCGCAGCGCGAGCAGGGAGATGGCGGCTTCCCAGGCCCCGGTCGCGCCGAGCGCGTGGCCGTGATAGCCTTTCGTCCCGGAGACGGGAATGGTGTAAGCGGCATCACCCAGCGCCTGCTTCAGCGCGCCCGTTTCCGTGCTGTCGTTCAGCGGCGTGCTGGAGCCGTGGGCGTTGATGTAGCCGATCTCCGACGGGGCGACGTGAGCGCGTTTGAGGCAGTCGCGCAGGCAGCGGGCGGCCTGCGTGCCGTCGGGCCGGGGCTGCGTCATGTGAAACGCATCATTCGTGCAGGCGTGCGCGAGGATTTCGCCGTAGATGTCTGCGCCGCGTGCCTGGGCGTGGCTCCATTCTTCCAGCAGGAGAATGGCCGCGCCTTCGGCCATCACGAAGCCGTCCCTGTCTTTGTCGAACGGGCGTGAGGCAATCTGAGGATCGTCGTTGCGCTGGCTCATGGCGCGGATCAAGGCGAACGCGCCGAAGCAAAGCGGGTACAATGGGGCTTCCGAGCCGCCGGCCAGCATCACATCCGCGCTGCCGTCGCGAATCAAATCCACGGCCCGCCCGATAGCGATGGGGGACGACGCGCACGAGTCGCCGTTGGCCGTCGCCGGACCGGCCAGGCCGAGTTCGATGGCGACGTTGCACGATCCGGCCCCGTTGAACACGCTCAAGGCCAGCATCGGGTTGACGCCGCGCGGCCCTTGTGTCAGATACTTCGGGTACTGTTCCTCGGCAAAGCCGACCCCGCCGAGCGCCGTTCCGAGGCAAACGCCGATCCGCTCCCGGTCTTCTCCCGCCAATTCCAACCCCCCGTCGGCGACGGCCATTCTTGAGGCGGCGACGGCGAACTGGGAGAACTTGTCCAGGCGCTTAACTTTTTTCCCGTCCAGATAGGGCGTCGGGTCGAACCCGTTGACCTGTGCGGCGATGTTGGTCACAAAGGGCGACGAGTCAAAGTGGGTGAGGGGACCGACGGCGGAGACGCCGCGCCGCAGGCCGTCCCGCAGGCCGTCCACGCCGATCCCGATAGGCGTAATCAGGCCCAGTCCGGTCACGACCACGCGGCGCGTCTGAGATTCGGTCGTCATGCGGCTTCCTGTTCCACCATTGCTTTGATCGTTTGCAGCGTCCGTCCCGCGATAGCGTGGACAAAATCGCGCCCGACGAGGTCACGCGCGAACCAGCCGTTCAGGATGCCGAACGGGTAAGTCAGATCGTGCGCAATGGTGACTTCCGCACCGCGCCCCCATCTGTCCGCCTCAATGCTCCAAACGACCCACATTCCCGTTGCGACGCCCGCTAAGTGCTTGAAATAAATGCGGCGCGTTGCTGGTTCGCAGACTTGGACGCTTCGCCAGCGGATGGGGAACGCCACGCCGGGAAAGGGAAAATCATCGCGGACACAGGTCATCTCCACGACTTTCCGTTTGGCATTGTCGGACTGTTCCAAAATGGTCACGTCTTGATAATGCGGCAGGAGAGAGGGCCATTCCTCTATTTTCGCGGCGAGTTCATAAATGCGCGTCAGACTGCCGCGCATATAGACTGTGTTTTCGGTGTGCATAGGCTAAAATGATGCGAGAGCGAGTCGCAGGTTGGGGAGCGAATACAGATCTTCGGGCCGCCCCAGGTCGCCGACCGTTTGCAGGAGCGCGTCCGTCAGGCCTCGCGAGCGGCGCAGTCGCTCCGCCGCCCAGCCGAGCAGGGCGGGGGAGTGGACGACCCGCTGCACCAGGTCGCAGAGCCGGTAGCGAGGCAAAAGTTCGTGCCGGCGCATTGTATCGTAATGGCGCAGGCTTGTCTCGCTTGCGTCGACGCGCTGCAGCGCCCGGTCAATGGTCTCGGCGGCGAGCTGTGCGCCGCGCAGGGCAAAATACACGCCTTCGCCCGTGAAGGGATTGATAAATGTCGCCGCGTCGCCGACTAAAACCGCCCCGGCGTGCGTCGCCCGCGAGGTGTGGTGGCCGAAGCAGCCTACCGAGCGCAGCGGCCCGTTCGGCTCCGCTGAAGCGAGATGTTCCCAGACGCGCGGGAACGAGCGGCGCAAGCGCGCATCAAAATACGCCTCGCGCTTTCCTGCCACACGCACCGCTTCCGATGTCGGGACGACGATGTTGATGTTGCGCGCGCCATCCGGCCCGCACGGAGCGCCGACGCCGCAGCATGCGTCCGACCGGTCCGACGGCAGGTGCATCGTCACGGCTTTCGTTTCGGGAAAATCCGCCCCGGTGAAGTGGCCGACCAGCGCGATCCGCTGCAAACGTCGAATGGGACGCACCAGGCCCAGCGTCCGCGCCAACAGCGAGTGCGTCCCGTCCGCGCCGACTGTCACCCCCGCTCCATAAGTGTCCTGCTCAGTGGAAACGCCTGTCACGGTGTCACCATCGAACAAAATGCGCCGGACTGCTGCGTTTTCGATAACGCGAACTCCCGCCGCTTCCGCCGTCTCGCGCAGAATGGTGTCCGTGACGGTGCGCGGGCAGGCCAGAGCCTGCGTCGGGCCGCCGAAGGCGCGCCCATCGTGCGGCACGACGGTTTCTTCCGACAACAAAGCAGCCCCGGCGTCCAGCAGGCGGGGCAAAACGCCGATGTCGTCGCGGAGGAGGCTGACCGCGCCTGGCGTCAGATACTCGCCGCAGGGTTTCTCGCGGGGAAATGCCGCGCGGTCGAGCAGCGTCACATCATACCCGCGACGGGCAAGAAACAGGGCCGTGGCCGATCCGGCAGGACCGGCGCCGATCACGACCACGTCGGATTTGAAAACAGACAAAAGTGCAGGCCGATCTAAACGGGAATATCTGTTGTTGTGATACCCATTATCCGTGCTTCTCTCCCTTGTCCTGCACAAGCGCCATGCGGACGTAGCCGTGTGCGCTTAGACGGACGCTCTGTACTCCACTGAGGGCCACCATCTTTTCGTACTCACGCGGCGTGAACGCGCGTCGGACACTCGCCGGGCCATCGTGCCGCGTGAACGGGTGCGCGCCGATCAGCGCCATACCCGTTCGCACCGTCTGCAGCGTCAGCCGGTCGCGGCGCAGGTCGCTGACGACGAAGCCGCGCGTTGTCAGTGCGTCCATCGCGCGCAGCACGCGCACGGACAGGTCGAACCCGAAGTGGTGGAACGCCAGCGCACAAATGGCGATGTCGAACGAACGGGGTGCGAACGGCAGGCGCGTCGCGTCGGCCTGGACGAGCGAAGCCGGCACGCGCGATGCTTGCGCCATGCGGAGCATTGAACGCAGATTGTCTACGGCGACGATCTGCAAATCACGGCCCCGGCGAACGCCCCACTGTGCCAGCGCCTGCGGGATGTCCGCCGACCCAGTCGCAATGTCTAAAATACGCACCTGCGTACCCTGTGGGACGTTTCGCAGGATTCGGGAAACGTGCTGCAAGACCGTCCGCGTTCCCCAGAAAACGCGATTGGCGCGCGCCACATCGCCCATTGAGCGCGTGAGGTCTTCGAATGGCTGATCTGGGTCGTCAATCTGCTCCGGCTCTTCGGTGCGTGGGAGGTCAAGCCACGACATGAAGCGCCTCGGAGACGGCCTGTGCCGTCATTTCCAGCTCAGAATCGCCGTGGGCGGTGCTGACGAACGCCGCCTCGAACTGCGACGGCGCGAAGTAAACGCCCCGCTCCAGCAGCGCCCGGAAGAACGCGCCGTAGCGCGCCGTGTCCGAAGTCTTGGCCGTTGCAAAGTCAATGACAGGGACATCAGTGAAAAACAGCGTCATCATAGAGCCGATGCGGTTGACCCGGTGAGGAATGCCCAATGTACGAGCGGTGGCTTTCGCCGCGTCGGCCAGGCGGTGCATCCGTCGGTGCAGCGTGTCGTAGAGCGTGCCGCGCTGCTCTTCCAGCATCGTGATCTGCGCGAGACCGGCGGCGACAGCCAACGGGTTGCCCGAAAGCGTCCCAGCTTGATAGACCGGGCCGACGGGGGCGACGGTGTCCATGATGTCCGCGCGCCCGCCATACGCCGCCAGCGGCAGGCCGCCGCCGATGATCTTGCCCAGACACGTCAGGTCGGGCGTGATCCGAAACAA
>CAZZVX010000227.1:0-8179 GCA_964657535.1 Armatimonadota bacterium
TGAGTGTCAGGAGCGGTTTCATGGGGGGATTATTCCATGTTTGGCGGGGGATTTTGAGAGACCTCTCTTCCCTGCTTCGCGGGGTCTCCCCTAAAGGGGAGATTCGGAGGGGGTTCGGGGGGTGAACGGGGGTGATGGTGAGAGGGGGACGGCAAATGCCGTCACGCGAGACGGACGAGGATCGCTTTCACCTAATGTATCCATTGCTGTCCTTTCCGTAGGATTGACTGGGTAGTGTTAGGCGTTATAAACGGGAACTCCTGCCTGTTTTGTGGCCGTGAAAGTGTAAGCGGGACTACGGCGGGTAAAGGTCAGGAGATAATCGGGTGAGAATGGGGTAAAGGTGGGGTAACGTTCCGGCGGTGGTCGGGCGAGGGGCGGGCATTGACAGGGGGCCGGGTTTGTGCCTACAATGGCGGCATGAGTCTGGCGTCTGTCGCGTCCCCGATTGTGCTGGCGGTGCTCAAGGTGGCAGTGGTAGCGTTGGTGGGATTCATGCTGGCGCGGCGGCGACTCTTGCATGAAGGGGCGCTGGCAGACATCAGCGCACTCGTGGTCGGGGTGACGGTGCCGTGTTTGAACTTCGTCAACGCGGCCAATATCCAGGGGACGTCGCTGCCGAGTGCGCTGCTGTGCGTGCTGGCCGCGCCGTTCGTGCTGGGGCTGGGGTTCCTCGGCGGCAGCGGGCTGGGAAGATTGCTCCGGGTGACGAAGCCCCACTGGCGGCCCGTGGTCTGCGCGGCGACGTTCCAGAATCTGACGTATCTGCCGGTCGCGGTGGCGACCGCCGTGCTGCCGCCGCTGGCAGGGCTGTTCCCGGCGGGCGCGGCGACGGCGCCGGGGGCCATCGCGGGGACGGGCGTGGTCGCGATCTCGCTGTTCGGGGTGCTGTACTCACCACTGTTCTGGGGGCTGGGGCTGTGGTGGCTGACCGACGCGCCGGCGGGCAAGGGGGCATCCCGTGCGGAGATGGCGCGGCGGCTGCTGTCCGCGCCCGTGATCGGCTTGCTGCTCGGCGATCTGTTCGGCCTGACGCCGCTGCACAAGGGCCTGACGCCTGCGGGTGCGCCGCTGCATTTCGTGTTTACTGCGGTCACAGACATCGGGAGCCTGACGATCCCGCTGGCGAACCTCATACTGGGCGGGATGCTGGCGAGTGTCAGTTCCGGGCGGTCCTGTACCGGGCGAGACGTCGTGACAGTGATCGGCTCCAAGCTGGTCTGGGTGCCGTCGGTCACGCTGGCGCTGCTGTGGCTCACGCGGTCTTGGTGGCGGTACGACGCGGCACTCTCTGTCGCCGCGTGTGTCGTGTTCCTCGAATCGGTCTCGCCGCCGCCGACCAATCTGGCCGTGATGACGAAGGGAAAAGACCTGGGAAACGAGAACAGGGCTGGGGCCGTGGTGCCGGGGCTGTTGTTGGCCGCCTACTCCGCGACGATCCTGACCATGCCGCTCTGGCTGACGCTGTTCTTTCGAATGATGCAAACCAAGTGAGCGCTTATGAATGACTTCCAACTCGCGGGCGTGATTCCCGCCCTGGTGACGCCGCGCGACGATGCCGCCGACGATGCGGATCTGCCGCGACTGGCCGAAGTCGCCCGCCGGCTGCTTTCGGCGGGCGTCCACGGCCTGTTCCCGACGAGCAGCACGGGCGAGGCAAACCTGCTGACGCGGGACCAGCGGCGGCGCGTGGTCGAGACCGTCGTGGAGACGGTTGACGGCGCCGTGCCGGTACTGGCAGGGGCGGGGGCGGCGAGTACGGCCGAGTCCGTGCGCCTGGCGCGGGACGCCGAAGCGGCGAGGGCGACGCACATTGCCGTGCTGCCGGTTCACTTTGTCGCGGTCTCGCCGGATGAACTGTTCGGCTACTTTGCCGCCGTCGCCGACAGCGTTTCCGTCCCAACGCTGCTTTACAACTATCCGGCCCGCACCGGCGGACAGAACATCCCGGCATCGGTCGCGGCGCGGCTCGCCGAGCGGCACAACGTCGTCGGCATCAAGGACAGCGGCGGCGACATGACCAACACGATGGGCTACATTCAGGCGTGTCCGCCGGGCTTCGCGGTTTTTGTCGGGGCCGAGTCGCAGGTACTCCCCACCCTGCTGATGGGGGGAGCCGGGACGATCTGCGCCGCCGCGAACGTCGTTCCCGCCCGCATAGTCGCCCTGTACGACGCCGCACGGCGAAATGATTGGGCGACGGCCCGCCGTCATCAAGAAGCGCTGCTGCCGCTCCGTCGGCTTTTCCAGCAGGGGACGTTCCCCGCCCCCGTCAAGGCGGCGATGGCGAGTCTCGGTCAGCCCGTCGGCGGCCCGTTTTTGCCCGTTCTGCCATTGACGGCAAAACAGACGGAGGAGATACGCCCCGTTTTGGAGAAAATCAGTTTGCTCGGCGACGCGGCCTGAGCATCCGGGAACCCGGCCAAGCGTGATGCCCGTACTTTTCGGGTATAATCGCTCCATTCTCAACCGTTCCTGTGTGCAAAGGCAGTCTCATTTGACACAAATCGCTCCGCCGCTTGTGGAAGTCAGCGGCCTTGTCAAGCATTTCGGACAAAAAGCCGGACTCGGCGGCGGCACGGGAATCGTGCGCGCCGTGGAAGACGTCAGTTTTTCCGTCGCCGACGGCGAAACATTGGGATTGGTCGGCGAATCCGGCAGCGGCAAAAGCACGACCGGGCGGCTGCTGCTGCGCCTGATTGAAGCGACCGCCGGGACGTGCCGCTTCGACGGCAGAGACGTTTTCACCCTCCCCAAGCAAGAGATGCGCGCCCTGCGGCGCGAGATGCAGATCGTTTTTCAGGACCCCTACGGCGCGTTCAACCCCCGCATGACGATTGGGCGCATCATCGGCGAGGCGCTGGAGCTGCGCGGGATTAAGAGTTCGTCCGAGCGTGCCTCCGAAGTTTCCCGGTTGCTGGAACTGGTCCAACTGCCGGCCAACGTCCGCAACCGCTACCCGCATGAATTCTCCGGCGGCCAGCGCCAGCGCATCGGGATCGCCCGCGCCCTGGCCGTCGAGCCGCGTTTCCTGGTCGCCGACGAGCCGGTGTCCGCGCTGGACGTGTCCACGCAGGCCGAGATTGTCAACCTGCTGCTGGACTTGCAGGCGCGGCTGGGGCTGACGATGCTGTTTATCTCGCACGACCTGAGCGTGGTCAAAGTGCTGGCGGATCGGATCGCAGTCATGTTTGCCGGGCGCATCCTGGAGCTGGCGTCGTCCGAATCGCTGTTCCGGCACCCGCTGCAGCCGTACACGCAGGAACTGCTCGCCGCCATCCCCGAACCCGACCCGGCGCGCGCCCACCGCGCCCCGCGCAAGCAGTTCGTGCAGGCCAACGAAGACAACGCCGCCGGGCCGAGCGCCGACGGCTGCCCGTTCGCGGGCCGCTGCCCCCACACCATGGACATCTGCCGCCAAACGATGCCGGCGCTGGTGGACTACGCCAGGCGCTTGGGCGAAACCGCGCCCCACTGGGCCGCCTGCCACTGGACGGAGCAGAACCTACCTGTCGCCGGAGGAAACGCCGCATGAGACCGTGCTCGCTTCTTCTGCTGCCTCTGACGCTGCTTGCCCTCAGCGGCTGCGGCGTTCATCGCCGCTTCGGGCATGACCCGGCGCTCGTGTATCCCACCAATCACGCCCTCACACCGGCGCTGTTGCCCGGCAAGTACGGCGGCAGTTTGTCTTATCCGCTTCTCAGTGACCCGAAAACGTTCAACCCTGTGACTGTGGATGATGCGGATTCGAGCCAGATCATTGGTCCTTTATATGACAGTCTGGATGGGCGCGACAGTTTCACGCTGAAGTTTGAGCCGCGCATGGCGTTCCCGCCGAAAATCAGCAAGGATGGATTGGTCTATACCTATACGCTCCGACCCGGTCTGAAGTGGAGCGACGGGCAGCCGCTGACGGCGGACGATGTGATCTTCACGCTCCAGGTCACGTTTGACCCCAAGATTTTTGATCCGGCGCGTGAAGCCATGCTGATTGATGTGCCGCAGCCGGGCGGCAAAGTCAAAGAAGAGCCGTTCCAATACAAGAAACTGGATGACCGGACCGTGCAGTTCACGCTGCCGACCCAATGGGCGCCCGCCGAAGGCCTATTTACGTTCAGCGTCCTGCCCAAACACGTCCTGGAAAAGCCGTATCTAGAAGGGCGCCTCAACTCGTATTACAGCACGGATACGCCGCCGTCGCAGATGGTCTCCTGCGGACCGTATGTGATGAGTCAGTACGTGGCCAACCAGCGGCTTATATATAAGCCGAACCCGAATTACTGGGAATACGGCCCCAATCATCAGCGAATGCCCTATCTCAGCCAGATCATATTTCCAATCACGCCAGACTTGAACGGCATGGTGTTGAATTTTCGCAGCGGCGGCAGTGATGTTCTAGACGTGCCGCCTTCGCTATTCCCGGCGATTGCCCGCTATGCCCAGCGCGACAACTACACCATGGTGGACGACGGGCCGAGCTGGGGGTTCAACTATGTTTGCTTCAATCAGAATCCGCACTCTACAATGAGCCGCACACCAGCCTTGCTTCACCTGTTCCAGCAACAGAAGTTTCGGCAGGCCATCTCTTATGCCATTGACCGTCCCACCATCTGCAACCTGGTCTTTCGGGGACTGGCGCAGCCGCTGTATTCGCCGGAAACACCTGCGGATACAATTTACTACGACCCCAATGTCGCCCGCTACTCGTATGATCCGCAAAAGGCGCAGCAGCTTTTGGCGGAAGTGGGTGCAGTCAAGGGGCCGGACGGGATTTTGCGCTATCAGGGCCAGCCGATCCAGTTCAACATTATCACCAATGTGGAGAACAACGAGCGCAAAGGCATGGCGATTGTGATCCAAAGCGAACTCGCGGCGCTCGGCATGAAAGTCACGGCGACGCCGATCAACTTCAACGACATGATCCGCCGCGTCGATGCCCCGCCGTATGACTGGCAGGCGATGGTCGGCGGGTTCACCGGCGGGCCGGAGATCAACGACGGCGCGGCCATCTGGAGATCGGCGGGCGATTACCATCAGTGGTGGCCCGATCAAAAGACGCCCGCTACGCCCTGGGAAGCGCGCATTGATGCCGACTTCTCGGCAGGCGCGCACACGCTGGATATTGCTCAGCGCAAGAAATACTACGACGATTTCCAGGAAATCTTAGGGCAGCAGCAGCCGTTCATCTTTACCGTCACCAGCGAGAACCATACGGCGATCCGCAACCAGTACGGCAACCTGCAGCCGACCGCCTTTTACGGGTTGGGCGGCTCGGTTTGGAACCTGGAACAGATTTTCAGCACGCACGCGACGGGTGTTCAGCCCACATCCTAAAGGACTACTTATGCTGCGCTTTGTACTCCGACGGCTCCTGCAGATCATCCCGCTGATCATCGGCATCACGTTTATCTCGTTCGGCGTGATGAAACTCGCGCCCGGCGACTTTTTGACGCAGATGCAGTCCGACCCGCATATCCGCCCGGCGGCGATTGCCCGCCTGCGCCATGAGTTCGGCCTGGACAAGCCCTGGTATGTGCAGTACGCTTTGTGGCTGTGGAACTCGCTGCACGGCAACTTCGGCCAGTCGTTTGCCTACCATCAGCCTGTGTTTCACCTGATCGGGCATTATGTCGGGGCGACACTGATGCTGGCCGTGGCGTCCATTCTGTTCTCCTGGGCCATCGCTATCCCTATGGGCGTTTATGCGGCAACCCATCGAAACAGTTTCGGCGACCGCTTGATGTCGCTGATTGCCTTTTCCGGCATTTCGCTGCCCGGCTTTTTTGTCGCCCTGATGGCAATGCTTTGGGCGTCCAAGACCGGCTGGCTGCCCGTCGGCGGCTACCAAAGCCCCAATTTTGATCAACTTTCCTGGTTCGGGAAGATACTGGACATCGGCGAGCATTTAATTCTTCCGACGATTGTCCTAGGAACGCGCGAACTGGCGACTGTTCTCAGGCAGATGCGCGGCAACCTGCTGGATGTGTTGAGCGAAAACTATGTCATGGCGGCGCGGGCGCGCGGGCTGCCGGGGCGGCTCGTGATTTGGCGTCACGCCGTCCGCAATGCCATCAATCCGCTCATCACGCTGCTGGGGTACGATCTGGCGGGGCTGCTGTCGGGCGCGGCCCTGATTGAGTATGTGATGAGCTGGCCCGGCCTGGGGCGGCTGCTGCTCTCGGCGGTGCAGTCCAAAGACCTGTACGTGGCAATGGCGTCGTTTGTGATGGGAGCCGGGTTGCTCATCCTCGGCAATCTGGTCGCCGATATGCTGCTGGCTGTCGCCGACCCACGCATCAAGCTCAGTTGACGGACGAAAGAATACGAGATGAGTCCAGACAACCTTTCCGCGCCCGAAGAAACGCAGCGCGAGGCCGACCTTCGCGCCGACGCCGCCACCCCGCCGCAGGAAACGCCCGCGCTGGAATCGCAAATGGGTGCGCCCACCGCCGCCTCGCCGGGCCGTCTGGTCGCTGTTCCCGGCATTGACACGTCGGAGCCCAATGGCGTGGACCATCGCGCCGCCCGCAGTGAGCATCGGGCCAAGGGGCAGATGCTGACGGGCCGCGCGGCGGGTCTGTCCGCGCAGCCGCTGACTCCCGCGCAGCTGGCCTGGCGGAAACTGCGCAAAAATAAACTCGCGCTTGCCGGCGGCGTTCTGCTGATCCTGCTGTACGCGACGGCGCTATTCGCGCAGTTTCTCGCGCCGTATGATTATGCGGCGCAGGACCCCTTAGCCTCGTTCCGCCCGCCGATGGCGGTTCACTGGACGCCGGGGCCGACGGTGTATGCCGAGACGTTCCACTTTGACCAGTACCACGATTTCATCTACACCGAAGACCACAGCCGCCCTATCCACCTGCGCTTCTTCGCCTCCGGCGCCCCGTACCGCTTTTGGGGAATTATCCCGACGACGCGGCATTTGTTCGGCGCGAGCGGCGGGCAGCGCGTGTACCTACTCGGCACGGATCAGTTCGGGCGCGATTATCTCAGCCGCCTGCTGTACGGCTCGCAAATCTCCTTGTCTATCGGCCTGATTGCCGTCACGGTCACGCTGGTGCTGGGAATGCTGGTCGGCGGCATCAGCGGCTACTACGGCGGGCGCGTAGATGATATATTGATGCGTCTTTGCGAGATTATCATGAGCGTGCCGGATTTTTACCTGCTGCTCGCACTTGCCGCCGTGCTGCCGCCGACGCTTTCGCCGGTGATCGTGTTCCTGCTGATCACGCTGATCTTGGGTTTGATCGGCTGGGCAGGCATGGCGCGCATTATTCGGGGCATGGTGCTGTCTGTGCGGGAGCGCGAGTATGTGGAAGCGGCACGCGCATTGGGCGTGGCCGACTTCAAGATTATCACGCGCCATGTCATCCCGACCACCTTCACGTTTGCCATCGTCGCGGCGACGCTGTCCGTGCCGGGTTTTATCCTGGCCGAATCGGGCCTGTCGTTTCTTGGCCTGGGCATCAGGGAACCGCTGCCGAGCTGGGGCAATATGCTGTCGGCGGCGCAGGACATCAATTCACTGGAACAGCGCGTGTGGCTGCTGACTCCCGGCATTGCCATCTTTCTCACGACGCTGGCTTTCAACTTTTTGGGCGACGGCCTGCGGGACGCGCTGGACCCGAAATCGCGCGATTAGGATATTTATGGCTGAACCACTTCTCTCGGTGCGGAATCTGAAGACGGAGTTTCGGACGGACGATGGGCTGGTCAAGGCGGTGGACGACGTCTCGTTCGACATCGGGCCGAGCGAGACGCTGGGCATTGTCGGCGAGTCGGGGAGCGGCAAGTCGGTCACAGCGCTTTCCGTCATGCGTCTGGTCGCGCGTCCGGGGCGGATCACGGGCGGGCAGGTTCTGTTCAAGGGGCAGGACCTGCTCAATGCCAGCGAACGGGAGATGCGCGACCTGCGCGGCAACGACATCGGCATGATCTTCCAGGAGCCGATGACGAGTCTGGACCCGCTGTACACGGTGGGGTTTCAGATTCGGGAGGCGGTGGAGCTGCACCAGGGCTTGCGCGGGGCGGAGGCGCGGCAGGCGGCCATCAAGGCGCTCCGGGATGTCGGCATCCCCGACCCGGAACAGCGCGTGGACACTTACCCGCACCAGATGAGCGGCGGAATGCGGCAGCGCGTCATGATCGCCATCGCCCTGTCCTGCAACCCGCAACTCTT
>CAZZVX010000228.1:0-5372 GCA_964657535.1 Armatimonadota bacterium
TTATACGGGAGCGGAAGTTGTGTGGAGCGTGCGCGTGGAAATGGCTCGCACTGTGGAAGATGTTCTGGCGCGCCGCACGCGAGCGCTCTTTTTGAATGCCGCCGCGGCTGTCGCCCTGGCCCCGAAAACGGCGGAGTTGATGGGAAGCGAACTAGGTTGGAATGCGTCCCGGCAAGCGGCTGAAGTCGCCGATTTCGAACGGATCGCGGAGAGTTATTTTTGTAGGAAAAAGTTGCCGACGAACAGCACGATGCCGATGTCGTCCAGCGCGCCCAGGATGGGGATGTACTGCGGCACGTTCAGCGGGCTGACCGCGAACACGACCCCGCCGACCAGCGCGACTTTCGCCACGACCGGCACCCGCGCATCGCCGAGCAGCCGCGTGAAAAGCATCACCTGCTGCGGCAACTGCCGGGCTAAAATTGTTGCCGCCTTCAGTCCGCCGAACCGCCGGGCCATCTTCAGTATCCGCAAAATTTGTTTCATCAGGTTCATGTGTCGCTCCTTGAAAAACGCTCGCCCAATCGTGAACGCCCTCTCTTATAACCCGTTTCCCGCCCTGTTTGTTCCGCTCCGGCGACTCTCGGCAGGAATCGCTTCCGAAGTTGCGAATCAGAAGGGGATGCGTGTGGTTTATCGAGGAGATCGTCGCCATGTCACAATCTGAGCAAACCCCTCCGCCCGGCGAACTCGCCCCGGAAGACCGTGCCGCCCCTGCGGTCTGGCCGCCGCCGCCGGTCGGGCAGACTGATCCGTCGCAACTTTCAGCTGCTCCGTTCGGCGTCCCCTTCCGGTCCGGCGCGTCACTGGCCGTGTGGATCACGGTTTTCCTCGGCTTGGGGATTGCCTGCGACTTGTCAGGGTTGTTTATCGCCCCGCTCCGTTCTGACGACCACAACCTAATCAGCGCGCTTTTCGCGGTGCTGCAAGGCCTGCTGCTGATCGTCACCGGGATATTGTTCTTTGTCTGGACGTACCGTTCGTACAAGAACCTGTCGGCGTTTGACGCGGGCGGGCTGAAAACGACGCCCGGCTGGGCGGTCGGCTATTTCTTCGTCCCGTTTCTGAACCTGGTGCGGCCTCTTCAGGCCTTCAAGGAGATGTGGCGGGCGAGCGCGATCACCGCGCCCGATGCCGGCCGCTGGGCCTGGACTTCCACGCGGTCTTCTCCTCTTGTCCTTTCTTGGTGGCTTTTGTGGCTGCTGAAAGGCGTCTGCGACAACATCGTTTCCCAATTTCCCGATAATTACGGCGACAACGGCGTCTACATCCGGTTCACCGCGTTCAGCCACCTTGCCAGCGTCGCCGCCGCCGTCTGCGCCATCTTCGTCGTCCGGGGCATTACCGCCCGCCAGGAGGCAAAGTGGAAGTCGCTGACCTCGCCGATCAAATCTCTTTCCGCAGAAGCCACGCCCTGAAAGGGCGAGGCTAAAAAGAAGCGGCTCTCCGATTTGACCAGAAGGATGTGGCAACGGCTCTTCCGGTTCCAAGCCAATGTTGCAAGCGCCTCTTGCAACATTGGCTTTGTTTGGCTTATACCTCGGCTAAAATCTCCTTGCGGTGGCGTCGAACCCGTTTTGGGACTATGCATCAGATTCTGCAACTCGGCGCAGCGCGAGAAAGGCTTCTTTCAGCGGCTGGCTCACGGCGCTGTGAGGCTCTGCCAGGACGAGTTCTTGATAAGCGTCTAAAAATTGTGTCCGTAGGCGATGGAAGAAATGCAGGAAGTGGCGCAGGAAGCCGATACAATCAAGAACCGCCACTTCAATGCCGCCTGTGGTATCGTAAAGGCTCGCCGCATACTGCTGTACCTGCTCATCAATGACATCCGTTGTGATAAAGAGGTAGTTGTCAATGCGCGGCGTTCTACGGGAGAACTTTTGCACGGCCCGGTTGATGTCATCAATCGTGACGCGCTTTGTTTTCATTTCGTACACGGTGACGGCGTTATCATCTCCGAGCAGTGTAATCTCTAAATCACCGAGCGCTCCTGTCTGTTCATCGGCGGCGTTGTGCGTGTGAAGCGGTAAGGTGCGCTCGCCAAGAATCTTGTCTGCGGCTTGGTAAGCGGCAGCAACGACTAGGACAGGAAGGCGGCTCGCGTTTTTGGACGCCAAATGCTGCTGAATAAGCGTGATGATACCTTCGCTCGGCAGTGGTAATGCGTCTTCTGAGCGACGCATCCCGGCCAGCAGGCTGCTCATGCGGTGCGCCGTTTCATCCCGCATCAGGAGCAGAAGACGAAGAGTTTCGGTCAGCAAATCGGCGGCAGATACGCGGCCTGCGTACACATCATCAAGTAGTCGCAGAGTGAATTGATATGCTTCGCGTGGGCGACCTTCCAGATCCAAGTCTGTCGTGAGTGTGCGGTTCATGTTCCGCAGGGCGGGTGTGAGAAACGCAGTCGTCGGATTGCAAGGAAGGCTATGCCGGTGAATAAACGGCGTGAGATAGGTTTCGTCGTAGCTGCGCCCGGAGAACGATTCTACCCCGCCGATTTCCGTGTAGGGCTTGCGCGGGTCAACCTCAGGTCGCTGAATTTTGGCGAGCAGGCAGGCCATCAACAGTCGGACGGTTGCCCGATTGCTGAGGCACCGGCACACAAAGTCTACCTTGTCTTCAGTCTCGTTCGTGATGACTGAAGACCGACTTGGTTGTGACGCGGCCTGCGTCAATAACTGCTCTAAAATTTCATGGCCGCTGTTCATGGCGTGAATTGATACCGAGTCGGATGCTCAAAGAGAAGATTTGGTTGGAGACGCCCCAGTTTCCGGGGATCGTAGTTTGTCCAAAGCGCCTCGCTGCGCTTGTCTTTTGTAGAATGAATCGTGCGCTCGGCGCTGGTGGTCTTCATCCATTTAGGAATGGGATAAAGTTCGTCCATCAAGTCACACTGGTAGTTGGAAATGGCAACCATGCCGACGGCGAGATTGAGCGCTTCTGCCAGTTCCCGATGCTGTGCGTTGGTCATCTCGTAGCTGTAGGCTTTGGTGTCGCCGCGTGTCTCGTGGAGATAGGGCGGATCGCAGTAGAAGACCGTGCCGGGCGCGTCATAAAGTTTAATAACATCAATGGCGGGACGGTTTTCGATCTGGACGCGCAGCAGGCGATCCGCGATCTGCGGCAGGGCCTCGACGCCGCCGAGCCAGCGGCTGACGACGCCGCTCATGCCCGCCCGGCTGGTGTCTTTGCAGTTCGCCCAGCGGCCAATCGTCGCGGTCTGGGCCAGGCCGGTGCGGACCTGCCGGGCGCGCACATAAAAACGCCGGGCGCGTTCCAATGGCGAAACATCGGGGTCCAGAGTGCAGGCGAGACCGAACTCTTCGCGGGAAAAGGGCGTCAGGCCGATGGATTCGGTCAGCGCGTCTTTCTGCTCGCGCAGAACGCGGAAGAAGTTGACCACTTCACCGTCCAGATCGTTGTAGGTCTCAACAGGCGACGGGGCGCGGTTGAGCAGGACGGCCCCGGACCCGGCGAAGGGTTCGCAGTAGTGATGGGCGTCGGGCAGGAGCGGCAGCAGCCAGTCCAGGTGGGAGAACTTGCCGCCGTACCAGCCGAACGGAATCAGTTTTTTGTGCCGCAGGCCTGAGACAAGAGGCGGTTTGTTTCGTCTGCCCGAAGACGGAGCGGAAACCTCCTTCAACACGTCAAGGTTCATGGGATAGCCGTTCTACACTTCAGCCAGAATCTCCTTGCGGCGGGCGTCGAACTCGTCCTGGGTGATGAGGTCGTCGGCGAGCAGGTCTTTGAGGGCGGCGAGGCGCTCTTTCAGGGCACGCGCCGGCGGGGCGGGCGGAGCAGCCGTCGCGCCGCTGCCGTTGATGAGGGCGGGCGGGGAGGCGACGGTTTGCAGGGACGGGGCGACGGCGAGGGGCGTTGTCACGGACGCGGCGGCGCGGGTTCCGGCGTAGTTGATCTCTTCTAAATAGTCGGTGAGGACTTTGTAGTAGGAGTCGTAGAACGCCGGGGCCTGCGTGATCTTTTCGCGATTGGCGTGGGACACGAGCAGGTCGCCGAATATCTGGCTGCCGTCGGCGCGGAGTCGCTCGTCAATGGCGGCGGCGATCTGGGCCTGCATCCGGCGGTCGTCGCAGAGGCGCTGGACGAGGTCACGGGCTTCCGGGGGCGGGCGGTCGGGGTTTCCCGCTTCGGGGGCGAACCCGGCGACAACCGATTCCACGGTGTTGAAGCCGCCCAGCGCGTCGGACTTGGGCATCCCGAACTTGTCGGTGTAGTGGGCGACAAAATGTACTTGATCGCGGGTGCCGATGCTGGTGTAGCGGGTTTCGCGCTCTTCGGCAATGACGCCGGACGCCCAGCCGATGACGAAGTTACGCCAGGCCTGTTTCTGGTCTTCGGCGGAGGGCGGCGAGATGCGCACCCAGTCCTTGACATCGGTGCGGGTGTGGATGGGGTTGGCCGCCGCGCCCTGCGATTTCACCTGGTCGTAGGCGTACCGATACGAGTCCATGCCCTGCAGCAATCGCAAGGGGAAGGCGGCGCGCTCGCGCAGGAACAACACTTGATGCGGCTCGTTGGAGTTGGTGATCTGCTGGTCTTTGACGCCCTGCACGGTCTCCATGATCATGGTCTGAAAGCGCTGCTCGCTTTCGGTGCGCGGGGTCGCGCCGTGCAGGACGCCGACGATGGTCTGCTCCTTGTTCATGTTGTGCGTATAGTTGGGGGCGTTTTCCTGCAGGTGCAGGAAGGGCGTGGACAGGCTGAGGACGCGGCGCAGGGTCTGGATGGTGCGGTCGCTGGTGTCGCCGTATTTTTGGAAAAACTTGTCCAGGACGCTTTCTTCTTCCACGCCATGGAAAACGCCGCGCGCATGGTCTAAAATGACGCCGGAAATGCGGTTCATTTCGCCGTCGCGGACGCCCCAGATGTCGCCTTTGGTGCCGAGCGTGTCTAAAATATCGGAGACAAGGTTGTTGACGACGGGGTTGGCCGAGTCTTGCGCCGCGCCGACATAGAAGGCGTAGCGCTCGTCAATGTCGCCGCCGATGTAGCGCTCGATGCCGGTGTTCGGGTCGGTCTCGCGCCGCCCGGCATTGAACAGGATTTCGCCGTTGACGTCCACGGGTTCCTGCACGGCGAGGCGCTCGGCGCGGTCAAAGCGGGCTTGCAGGGCGGCCATGCGCTCGATGTAGCGGTCCATCTCGGCGCGCAGGGCGGCGACGGTGTCCAGCATCCGCTGATAAAAGACGATAGAGGCTTCAATGGCTTTGGCGTCCAGGGCGTCGGCATCGTAGCGGCGGGCTGCCGAGAGGAAGTTGTCTTTTTCCTCGTCAATCTCGCGGCGTTTGGCGGTGGCGATCAGACTGAGCATGAAGTCGCCCGCGTGCCGGTTGATCTGCTGCAATGCGCCG
>CAZZVX010000228.1:5382-8161 GCA_964657535.1 Armatimonadota bacterium
TTCCAATTGGGTGAGGTAGGTGCGGAACCGATCCGTCATGGTGTCCAGCGTGGACGACGCGACGCCGTGCCGGTGGTTGGGGTCGTTGACGCGCGCCGAGACCCAGTCCCGGAGCGATTTGTCTTTGGCCCGGATGGTCAGGCCCAAGTTTTGCTGAATTTGATAGGTGGACTCGCCCAAATTGGCCCGTCGCTTAGCGAGCAGATCTGGGTTCGGGTCGGTGTCGGCGACTTTCGCTTCCGACTCGCGCTGGCGCGTAGAAAGATACTCCACGACGCGGTTGTGGCCCGGATAGGCGGTGTCGTACTGGCGGTTGACGCCGTTCCAATAGGCCATGGCGGCATCGCGCAGGGTTTCGCCGGTTTCGGAGTTGGACAGCAGTACCTGGCGCTGGACGGCGTCGGGGGTCAGGCCGAGGCGGGCCAATTCCTGGTCGGCAAAGGGGCCGATGTTGGTGATGCGCTCCAGCGGCGTTGTCCAGCGACGCACGATGTCGCCGCTTAATCGGTTCGCGCAGGCGGCCATGACCTTGTCTTTGGGGAAGTAAATAGACGCGAGGCCAAAGCCCATGTAGTTCTGCGGGCAGCCGAGGCCGTCCGTGGTGATCAAAAATTGGTCAAAGTTGTTGCGGTTGGACTTCTTCTGGCGCTGAAACTCGGAAGTGAGGTCCAAAAAGATGGAATGACCGATCATCTCCACCAAGTCTTTGACGGAGTCCAGCTGGGCCGTCGGGGAAGACGTGTCCGCGAGGTAGGTGTAGCGGAACGGCGGGTCGGCGTCCTCCATCGGCGGGATGTCGGCCTGGTACTGCGCCGTGAACGTGGTGGTCGGGTCGGTGTAGTGGTTGAGTTCCAACAAGGCCGCATAGGCATTCGGCCGATTGTCTACGGCGACGGCCTCGGAGTTGGGGGGAATGGAGAACATCCCGACGGTTTCGAGCATCCGCTGGTTCTTGAACTTGTTGCGGACGGTGTAGGCCAGGTCCAAAAACATCCCCGACCCCGTGCCGCCCAGCAGGGAGCCGACGACATAGACCGTGATGCCTTCGCCGACTTGAAGGCCGTTGCGGATGGCGATCTCCTTGCTGCTGTCTTTGGTGATTTGCAGCATCTGCTCTTCCAGCCGCCGGGCGATTTGACTGTAGTTCCAGAAGTAGGCCAGCCTGCCCCTCGCCCGGACTGCGCCCGCGCCCTGATCAATGTCGCCGGTCAGCACGCGCGGGTCCAGCCACGTCCGCAAATGCGGATGCTCGCGCAGGTTCTTCCGCAGGGCATCCACGCCATGCACGGAGGTATGAATCTTGTCGGCGGCGTCTAGGTTGACGGCGTCTTCGTAGTCCGGGTTTTTGGAGAACAAGGCCTGGTCGGTGTCCAGCAAGAGAAATGACACGATGGGCAGTTTGTCCAGCGAGCCGTACTTGCTGAGGAGCCGCTTGCGGACATCCAGCATGATCTGATGCCCGGTCCCGCCGACCCCGATGATGATGGAGCGGGACACGCCGCGCAAGCGTCCGTCGTCGGCCTGCGGCCCGGTCGTGGAGGCGGGCGCGGAGTTCGTCGCTGCGATTTGCGAGATATTATTGAGTGGTGTGGTGTCTGGCATAGGTTTGGGTTCGTTTTGTCAAAATTTGCGTATCGAAAGCGGCGTCTGCGCCGCGAGGGATGAGAATGCGCCTGGCGGGGCGCTTAACAAAGCGTCTATTTCGTCGCGGGCCGCCGTGATGGCATTAGCTTCAATGGTGACGCGCTGGATGCTGGCGGCCAGGCCGGTCATCTCCTGGGCGGCCTGTTCGCCGCCGACGCGGAAGGCGGTCAGGTTGGTGCGCAGTGCGCCGATCTGTTCGGCGACTTCTTCGCGCAATGCCCCGTTGCGGCGCAGCAGCAGGCGCGTTCGGGCTGCTGTTTCGGCGCGTCTGGTCAATGAGTCGGCCCGGCGGCGCAGGCTGGCGAGGACCACCGGGTCGGTTTCCACCTCGGCTTCGGCGGCCAGACGCTCGGCATCCAGCCGGAGAGCGCCGGGGTCGTCCGTGACCAGTTCTTTCTCCGGGGGCGGCAGGCTGTCAATGGCCGCGCCGAGGGCGCGGATCGCGCCGCGCACTTCCTGTTCCGCCGCCGTCCCCGGCGTGACGGGAACCTCGCGGATGGCAAGAACCAAGTCCAGATAATTTTTCGCCAGGGCGTCTTTCAAGCCGTCGTGTAACTCGGCGAGTTCACACTCGGACGCTGCGTCCCGCAATTTTTTCTGTTCCGACTTGGTAAGCACCTCAGTCACGTAGAAGGGAGCGGCGATAATCGTCGTGATTAGCAGGAGAACGTCGGTGGTCTCTTCCAAGTACCCCCATTTGTACGGCCACTGGAGCAGCAAGGAAAGTATCAATGCCGTGAGCGAAGCCAGAGCGACACTGCCACTGATTCGGGGCGGCACTATCGGCTTCGATATTGGCCCGCGTCGGTGCATCAATACTTTGCAAAACGTGTCCCCTAAATCTTGTGGAGCAATGTTCATAGCCGGTTCAAGCCTTACAGATCGCGCCAGGCCTCGTCTTCGGCGGGCGTGTCCCACAGGCGGCGGAGCGTCGGTTCTATCAGGGTCATAGTTTGGCGGGCGGCATCTGGTTCCGTGCGGGTCGCGGCGATGGCGCGGGCGGACAGAAGGACGCTGTCCAGGCCGTCGGACAGGTCGGGGCGCTCGCGGGCTGCCTGCGGGCCGCCGACGCTGAGGGCGACCAGGACAGCGCGCAGGGAGTCAACCTGGGCGGCGACTTCGTGCTGCCGGGCGG
>CAZZVX010000229.1:0-8158 GCA_964657535.1 Armatimonadota bacterium
AGCAGGGCGGCGGCCAGCAGCAAAGCGGCGGCGGCGGCCAGTCCCCCACCCCCATCTCCGGCACCCAGGACAACGGCCCCACCCAGGCCTCCCGCAAAACCACCGGCGCGCTCGGCAGCACGGGCAAAGGCCCCGGCGCCCCCAAAGCCGTCCTCGACGGCCCCGCCGCAGGCCAGGGCGAAATCCCGCAGCGCCCGCTGGGCAAGACCGGCATGACCGTCTCCGCGCTGGGACTCGGCGGCCACCACCTCGGCGACGCCGACAGCGTCAACGAGGCCATGAACATCGTCCACGAGGCCGTAGACACCGGCATCACCTTCTTTGACAACTGCTGGGAATACCACAACGGCAAAAGCGAAGACTGGATGGGCCGCGCCCTGCACGGCGGGCGGCGCGAAAAAGTCGTCCTGATGTCCAAAGTCTGCACCCACGGACGCACCCGCGCCGTCGCCATGCGAATGCTGGAACAATCGCTCCGCCGCCTGCAGACCGACCACTTAGATGTCTGGCAAGTCCACGCCGTCACCTACGACAACGACCCCGACCTCGCCTACGCCACCGACGGCGTCCTTGCCGCCTTCGACCAGGCCAAGCAGCAGGGCAAAGTCCGCGCCGTCGGCTTCACCGGCCACAAAGACCCCGGCATCCACCTGAAAATGCTCCAAATGGGCTACCCGTTTGACACCGTCCAGATGCCCCTGAACCCGTTCGACCACTCGTTCTTCTCCTTCGAGCAGCAGGTTCTGCCCGAAGCCGCCCGGCGGGGTGTCGCTGTCCTGGGCATGAAGTCAATGGGGGGAACGGCGGACGCCATCAAAAACGGCCTCGTCACCGCCGAAGAGTTGCTGCGCTACGCCATGAGCCTCCCCGTCGCCGTCACCATCAGCGGCATGGAATCGCTGGACGTGCTGCACCAGAACCTGCGCGTCGCGCGCGGCTTCACGCCCCTGACCGGTGCCGAGATGGACGAACTGCGCGCCCGCTGCGCCCCCGTCGCCCAGGACGGGCGTTTTGAGCTGTACAAAGTTTCCATCAAATACGACAACCCCGAAACCCGCCACCCGCACGGCTTCCCCGACGACCCGATGGTCAAGGAAGTCGTGGACGAGATGGAGCGTGGCGTCGGGCGTCCCGGCGCGTCCCTGCTGGCCGGAACCACCCCCTAACCCCCGATAACGAGGGAACCAGAAAAGAGACTTCCTTCCTGCTCCCCCATTATTGGGGGCTGGGGGGCCGACTAAATAGGAAAATAGAATGCCCCAAAGCACCACGACCCCCAATCCCGAAGCGCCGGATATGCCCGATATGCCCGCCGACGAGCAGCTCGACATGGGCCAATCGGGAGCGCAGAACGCCAGCACCGGCGGCCCCTCCGTCGCGCACGACGCCTGGCCCGGCGTCGCCACGCTTCAGCGCCCCGGCCCCGCCAACGCCGGCAAAGGCGGCCTCGGAACAACCGTCACGATGGCAATGGCGGCGGCCTACCTGCCCTCGCCCCTCGTCGCCCCGCTGCCGCCCCTGCCCATGACCACGCCCGCCCCCGGCCAGGTCCCGCAAAAGCCCCTCGGCAAAACGGGCGTCAACGTCGGCATCATCGGCATCGGCGGGAGCAGTCTGGGGGACGCGAGTTCCATTGAAGAAGCCAAACAGATCATGGACGAGGCGCTGGAAGCGGGCGTCAACTTCATGGACAACGCCTGGGAATACAACGACCACCGCAGCGAAGACTGGATGGGCCGCCTCCTCGCCGGACGCCGCGACAAAGTGTTCCTGATGACCAAATGCTGCACCCACGGGCGCGATAAAAACGTCGCCATGCAGCAGCTGGAAGAAAGTCTCCGACGCCTCCGCACCGACCACTTGGATTTATGGCAGATTCACGAGTGCGTCTATTACGACGACCCCGAACTTCACTTCGCCGACAACGGCGTTTGGGAAGCCATGCGCGACGCCAAAAAGCAGGGCAAAGTGCGATTCATCGGCTTCACCGGCCACAAGACGCCCCAGATTCACCTGCGCATGATGGCGCTCGCCGACCAGCGCGCCCTCCACTTCGACACCGTTCAGATGCCCCTGAATCCGTTTGACGCCACCTACCGCTCGTTCCAGCAGTACGTCCTGCCCGAAGCCCTCAAGCGCGGCATGGGCGTAATCGGCATGAAAAGCATGGGCGGCGGCGGCGAACCCATCCAGCAGGGCGCACTCACCGCCCAGGAAGCCCTGCGCTACGCCATGACCCTGCCCGCGTCCGTCACGGTCAGCGGCATTGACTCGCTCCAAGTGCTGCGTCAGAACCTGGAAGTCGCCAAAGCCTTCACGCCGATGACCCAGGCCGAAATGATGGCGCTCGCCCAGCGCTGCCAGGACCTCGCCGCCGACGGACATTTAGAGATGTACAAAAGCACACGCAAATACGAAGCCAAAGTGGGCCGCTCTCAGCACGACCAGCCCTCCCAGCAAGACCTGCCCATGTGATCTCACGACCAAACCAACACCAAAGGAACAACACAATGACAGACATCAAACAACTCGCCGTTGTCACCGGCGGCTCCAGCGGCATCGGCCTGGAACTCGCCAAACAGTTCGCCCAGAACGGCTTTGATTTGCTCATCGCCGCCGAAGGCGAAGGACTCGACCGCGCCGCCCAGGAACTGCAAGGCTTGGGCACCAGCGTGGAAACCCTCGCCGTGGACCTGTCTACCCCCGACGGCGTACACGCTCTTTGGGCTAAAATCCAGTCCAGCCGCCCAGTTGACGCCATCGCCGTCAATGCCGGCGTCGGGGTCGGCGGCGACTTCCGAGAAACCAGTTTCGACGAAGAAATGAACATGATCAACCTCAACGTCATTGGGACGTACCACCTTGCCAAGCATATCGTCAAGGACATGGCGGCGCGCGGCAGCGGGCGCATCCTGTTCACGGCCAGTGTCGCGAGTGTCCTGCCCGCCCCGTATGAGGCCGTATATGGGGCGACAAAAGCGTTCATTCTGTCCTTCTCAGAAGCCCTGCATAACGAACTCAAAGACACCGGCGTTACCGTGACCGCGCTCATGCCTGGACCGACGGACACCAACTTCTTCCATCGCGCGGGAATGGACGACACACTCGTCGGCACAAGCAAGAAAGACGATCCCGCCCTGGTCGCCAAACAGGGCTTTGAGGCTTTGATGGCGGGCAAAGACAAGGTCCACGCCGGCACCTTGAAGACCCAGATTCAGGGCCACATGGGAGAAGTCATCCCCGACACCGTAGGCGCCGAGATGCACCGCAAGATGGCCGAGCCGGGATCAGGCAAGAAGTAGAGGAAGCCCCCTATCCGGCTTCGCCACCTTTCCCCCATCGGAATGGGAGAAAGGCCAGTGACACAAACGATTTCTGCTTCGCATGGTGCCAAGAGGCATAGGGCGGTAGTTGTTGGCCTTTCTCCCCGTCTGCGGGGGGAAAGGTGCCGAAGGCGGATAGGGGGTCTTCGGTGGGGAAGCCGGATAGAGGGCTAATCTGTGTTGATACGGTGGGCGTAGCAGGCGGCGCCGAAGCCGTTGTCTATATTGACGACGGCGACGCCGCCTGCGCAGGAATTGAGCATTGTCAGCAATGCCGACACGCCGCCGAAGGACGCGCCGTAGCCGATGGAGGTCGGGACGGCGACGACCGGGCGCGACACCAGCCCGGCGACGACACTGACCAAAGCCCCTTCCATCCCGGCGGCGACAATCAGCACATGAGCGTTTTGGACGACGTTTAGGTTGTCTAGCAGTCGGTGCAGCCCCGCGACGCCAACATCGTACAGCCGCTCGGCGCGGCTTCCCTGCCATTCCAATGTCATGGCCGCTTCTTCCCCGACAGGCGTGTCCGCCGTTCCCGCCGTCAACACGGCCACATAACGCTCTGGGTGCGCGGGCGCGGGTGGATCGCCGATAGTAATCAGCCGGGGCAAGGGATGATAGACGGCCAGGGGTAAGGCATCCTGAACGGCGGCGAACTGTTCGGGGGTTGCCCGCGTTGCCATAACGCGCGGCGATTGCTGGGACAGTCGGGCCATGATTTCCGTCAATTGCGTATTGGACTTGCCGGGGCAGTAGACGACTTCCGCCAGACCCGTCCGCAGGGCGCGGTGCGTGTCCAAGCGGGCATCACGCCCGACGGTTTCGTAAGGCAGCGCGCGCAGCGTCTGCAAGGCTTCGGCCACGCTTTCGCGCCCGTCCTGCACATCCCGCAGCAGTTGTTCCAGGCGCTCAATGTCCATGATGCATTTCCATCAATCCCGCGTTCAGGCTGCCGCTTTTGTAGCCGCCGAGCTCCACGGCAACGTAGGTATAGCCAAAGGATTTTAGGCGTTCGCTGATTTGGCCGCGCAGTGTGGGGTCCAGCAGGCGGTTCATCTCATTTGTATCCACTTCCAGGCGGGCAATTGTGTCGTGGTGGCGGACACGGACTTGGCGAAAGCCCAGGTCGTGCCGCAGGTAATCCTCGGCTGCGTCCAGGCGAGCCAGCAGTTCGGCGGTGATGCGCGTGCCGTAGGGGAAGCGCGACGACAGGCAGGCCAGCGCGGGCTTGTCCCAAGTCGGCAGGCCAAGTTGTTTGGAGAGGTGCCGGATCTCGGCTTTGGTCAGCCCGGCCTCCAACAGCGGGGCGCGCGCCCCGAACTCCTGCGCAGCGACTTGGCCAGGCCGGTAGTCGCCCAGGTCGTCATGGTTTGCGCCGTAGGCCAGCCAGCGGATGCCGCGCTCCTGCGCCACGCGGGACAGGTGCGTGAACAGTTCGGCCTTGCAGTAGTAGCACCGATTCGTCGGGTTGGCGGCGTAACTCTCGTTGTCCAGTTCGCGGGCGTCTACCGTGAGAACGGGAACGCCCATCTCCTCAGCAAGCGCGAGCGCATCATCCATCTCGCGTTTGGGATACGACTCGGACAGGGCGATCACGGCGACGGCGTTGGCGCCAATTTCGTCATGGGCGACTTTGGTCAAAAGCGCACTGTCGGCCCCGCCGGAGAAGCCGATCACGACGGACTGCATCGCGAGCAGCGATTCGCGCAGCATCTGGTATTTTTGTTCCAGCGACACGGCGGGACGTGTCAAGTCGGTGTTGACGGGCAGGAAGGACGTAAATGTTGTCATAGCGGTTGGTGATTTCCGGGGAAGCCTCACTCGGAGTGTACCCGGCGGTGCGGGCGGAAAAAACATCGCGCGTGGAACTTGCGCCCCGCCCCGATTGTATAGAAGCACATGACCGACCCGAACACACCCAAGAACGAGGAAACCCAATTTCCGGGACTGAAGGACGATAACGCGCCCGGCGAGCCGAAGATCGTCACGCCGCCGACGCCACGTATCGTCCGTGCGGGTTTCGCGGACCGGATCGCGGAGCGGCCCCCGGAGCCGCGCAGCGTTCCCCGACGGGCGCTGAAGGCGCAGACGCGGCGCGACTTTCTCATCTATGGCGCGGGCGCGGCGCTGGCGGCGGCGGGCTTTTGGGCGGCGCTGCCGGAAGACACGCAGACACGTTTAGGCGACAAGCACGCCGTCCCTTCGCCCCGCAAAGAGCGGTGGCTGAACAAGTCGCTGGCATTCGATGACGACGTGGCAAAACTGCTTTATGCGCCGGGGCATCTCGTCCCGGTCTTTGACAAGTCGCTGGCGCAGTCCCCGGAACGGCTGAACAACAACTACGATGGGCAGACGCCCGACCCAGACTATCTCCCGAACTGGCAGTTAGTCGTACAGGGACTGGCGTCCGGCAAGACGGAGCGGCTTGCCCTCACTGACATTCACAGTCTCACACAGAGAGTTGCTAGGCACGATCAGGTGACGCGGCTGGTCTGTGTCGAGGGCTGGAGTGCGGTTGCCTGGTGGGGCGGTCTGCGCTTCGCCGACTTTCTCGCGGCGTTCCCGCCGATGCCGGGCGCGAAGTGGGCGAGGCTGGACTCCAAATATAATCTCGATTCGGACGGCAACCCCGACCCGTACTACGTCTCGATTGACCTGCCGACGGCCCACCACCCGCAGACACTGCTGGCGACCCACCAGAGCGATCAGCCGCTGACGGTGGACCACGGCGCCCCGCTTCGCTTGATCGCCCCGATGAAACTGGGCCTGAAAAATATCAAGGCCATTTCCAAGATCACCTATACGGTTGAGGAACCGAAAGACTACTGGAGCGATGAGGGACGCGGCTACTCCCACTATGACGGCCTGTAGTCTTCCGGTTTCAGATTCAGTCACAGGCAGAACGCAATGTCAGGCGGACACTTTGAACCCCGTTACTGCCTCCACACTACGAATCAGTATGTCAGGATCGGACACACCCTGACCATCCCGGCGGGGGGTGTAGGACGCCTCCAGTCTGGCGGCTTCGTCGTCCGTCAGGGTAATCGAAAGCGCCGCGACCGCGTCATCGATGTGCCTGGTCTTGAGCGCGCCCACGATGGGCGCGGCAACGACGGGATGGCGCCGCAGCCACGCGAAAGCGATCTGCGCTCGGCTTACCCCCCGTTCCGCCGCAACGGCGCCCACCGCCTCTACGATTTTATGATCGCTTTCCGCAGTGGCCTCGTTGATGTAGGGCTGCTCGGCTTGTGAGCGGGCCGTGGTTTCGCCCCACGGTCGTGCCAGGCGGCCACGCGCAAGCGGGCTATAAACGATGGTCTGCACGCCTTCGTCGGCACAGAGCGGCAGCATCTCGCGCTCTTCCTCGCGCGCGAGCAGATTGTAAGTGTCCTGCATGGATACGAAGCGCGCCCAGCCGTTCGCTTTCTGCAGGTGCCGTGCCTTGCTGAACTCCCAGGCCATCATGGAGGAGGCGCCGAGATAGCGCACCTTGCCCGTCTTCACGAGGTCGTGCAGCGCCTCCAGCGTCTCTTCCCAGGGCGTCCTCTGATCGCGCCGATGGATCTGGTAGAGGTCAACATAGTCGGTGCCGAGCCGCCGCAGGCTATGATCGATTTCCGTCATGATCGCCTTGCGCGACAGGCCGATGGCGTTGGGGCCATTGCGAGTGGGCGCGCTTAACTTGGTAGCGATGACCACGGCGTCGCGGTTGGTGAATTCCTTCAGCGCGCGGCCTACAATCTCCTCGCTTGATCCGTTTGAGTACAGATTGGCGGTATCAAAGAAGTTGATGCCGGCCTCAATCGCGTGGCGGATCAGCGGGCGACTGGACTCCTCATCGAGCGACCAGGCAGGATAGCCACGCGAGGGGTCTCCAAAGCCCATGCAGCCGATGCAGAGTGGCGAAATGTCGAGACCTGTGTGACCGAGCTTGAGATATTGCATAGAGCCTCCTCACCGGGTAAAATGGGAGAGTTCTCCGGTTTCTTCTATTATACCGGAGAACTCTCCACTTAGTCAAGAGGTATTTGTAATGGCTGACGAAGAGGAAAATCTGCGCGCCGATGCACGAGCCAACCGGGACCGCATCCTGGATGTGGCGCGCGGCGCGCTGGCCGCTGATCCGGCGGCCTCCCTCAACTCCATCGCCAAGGCGGCCGGGGTCGGCGCGGGTACGCTTTATCGTCACTTTCCAAGCCGCGAGGCTTTGGTGCTGGGCGTTTATCGCAAGGAGATCGACGCGCTGGTCGCCCTTGCGCCGAGGCTGATTACCAACCACCGGCCGCTGCGCGCGTTTCGTATTTGGTGTGATCGGCTGGTTGAATTCGGGAGGATGAAGTACGGGGTAGCGGACATCATCCATGCGGCGACATCAGACCAGGACTTTCAAGAAACCTATTGGCCGATGGTGGGTGCAGTCCGCCGGTTGATCGATGCCTGCGAAAGTTCAGGCGAAATTCGTTCGGGAGCCAATCCCGAAGATTTCCTGGTGCTTCTGGGTCTGTTATGGCGAATCCCTCCAGACTCAGCCGGAGAAGCGCGTGTGAAAAGACTTCTCGCGCTTCTCTTCCGTGGCTTAGGCGCCGAAGACACCCCAGCCCACTCGCCCTCTTCAGTCGCCGGATAGGATGTGGGCCTAGACTTCCTGGCCCAAGTCTTCTTGGGCCGCCGTCAATTCTTCAATCATGTCCCCATGCGCCAGCGTGACTTCCAGGGCGGTGAGAACGGCGGCAGGGTCGGCGGCCTCGCTCATGGCTTCGGCTTGCGGGTCTTCGCGGTTGCGGACGCTGGGCAGGTCGCGGCGCAGTTCTTCCATCAGTTCAATGAGTTTG
>CAZZVX010000230.1:0-8134 GCA_964657535.1 Armatimonadota bacterium
GTGGAACTCCTTTGTGCGGCCCGTGACCCTTCCGTGGGCCTGCCGGGCATACTGTACCCACGCGGGGCGGGCGGGGAAACCTCACTCCTTGACCAGATGCAGGGCGAACTGGGGGTTGTAGCGTTTGTCGCAGGCGGCGCAGGAGGCGGCGCGGAGGCGTCGGTGGCGCGCGACGCGCCGCCCGCAGGCGGGGCAAGCGTAGACGTAGCGCGGGGCGGGGCGCGGCTTGGGGGCGAGCGGCGCGGAGGCGTACCGCTGCGCCGCGCCGAGTTGGATGGCGAGCGCCCAGAAGGCCGCCGAGTGGTTCGGATGCACGATGTGGGCGACTTCGTGCCGGAACGTGTTCAGCGTCTCGTCCCAGCCGTGTTCGCGGTACGCCTGCAGGCTGAGGACGATCCGACGGCGCGCGGGCTGGTAGTAGCCGCCGTAGGTCTTGCGCGGCGACAGGACGACCTCCGGGCGCGTCAGTTGGCCGCCGAAGTGCAGGGCGTTGAGCCGGTCGAACTCGCCGAGCAGCGCCCGATGGAGCGCGTCCGGCGACAGCAATGGGGTGTCAGAGGCCGAGGGTTTCATAGATCAAAGGCGCGGGCGCCGGCGGCACGTCCGCGATGAGGACGGCTGTCTGAATCTGGGCGGCGGCGTCTTGCAGCGCGTCGGCGCGGGACGTGAACAGCGTCGCCAGCGCGTCGCCGGGCGCGACGGCGTCGCCGGGCGCGGCGCACAGCACGACGCCCGCCGTCGGGTCAACGGCGTCGTCCTTCGTCGCGCGGCCCGCCCCCAGCCGCATGGCCGCCAGCCCGACGCTCTGCGCGTCAATGGCCGAAACGAACCCGGCGCGCGTGGCCTGGACGGTGCGCGTGATCGGGGCGACCGGCGGCCTGTCGGGGTGGGTCAGGTAGTCGGCGTCGCCGCCCTGCGCGGCGACCATCTCGGCCAGTTTCTGGAGCGCCGCGCCCGACGCGATCTGGTCCGAGGCCAGCGCGAGGCCGTCCGGCAGCGACGCCGCGCGTCCCGCGACGACAAAGCCGACGGCGGCGAGGAAGCGCGTCAGTTCCCGCAGATGGGGTTCGGCGTCTGTGTCATTTTGGAGCAGCGCCGCGACCTCGTTGACTTCCAGGCGGTTGCCGACGGCGCGGCCCAGGGGAACGTTCATGTCCGACAGCACGGCGACCACGCGCTGCCCGTGCGCCGCCCCGATCCTGACCATCAGTTCGGCCAGCGCCCGCGCGTCGGACAGCGTTCTCATGAACGCGCCCCCGCCGACCTTCACATCGAGGACGACGGCACGGCTGCCGCCGGCGATCTTTTTGCTCATGATGCTGGCCGCGATCAACGGCAGCGATTCCACGGTCGCCGTCGCGTCGCGCAGGGCGTAAAGCTTTTGATCAGCGGGGACGAGCCGCGCGGTCTGTGCGCAGACGCACGCGCCGATTTCGCGCACCTGGGCGAGTATTTCGTCCGTCGTGAGTTGTGTCCGCAGGCCGGGGAGGGATTCCAGTTTGTCCAGTGTGCCGCCGGTGTGTCCCAGCCCGCGCCCAGACATCTTGGCGACGGGGACGCCCGCCGACGCGAGGATGGGGACGACGGCGAGCGTGGTCTTGTCCCCCACCCCGCCGGTGCTGTGCTTGTCCACGGGAACGCTGGGCAGGCCGGACAGGTCCAGCGTGTCGCCGGACGCGACCATCGCGGCGGTGAGGGCAAAGGTCTCGGCGTCGGTCAGCCCGCGCCACAGCACGGCCATGAGCCACGCGCTGATCTGATAGTCGGGAATGTCACCCGCGACGCAGCCGCTGACTAGTTGGCGCAGTTCTTGCTCGGAGTGTTCGCCGCCGTCCCGTTTTTTAGCGATCAAATCTACGGCCCGCATGATGGCTTATTGTAGCACGAAATAAGCGTTCAGGCAAATCGGCGCAGGCAGCCTGCATTTGCTAGTAAAACGATTGACAAAGTAACTTAGGATGTGGATAATAAGCGAACGGGCGGGCAACGCCGCCGAGGAGGAAAAAATGCGTTCGTTTCAATTGCGCGCTTTGGCGCTGCTGGGATTTGGTCTGGCTGTGGCAACGGGGCTGTCCTGCGGCAAGTCCAACACGTCGTCCGGGACACCCGCGCCGAGTGGGAGCGCACCGGGCGGAGCGTCGGCGACCACGCTGCTGAATGTGTCCTACGACCCGACGCGCGAGTTTTACCAGGCGTACAACAAAGCGTTCATCAAATACTGGCAGGGCAAGTCCGGGCAGACGGTGACGATCAAGCAGTCGCACGGCGGCTCCGGCAAGCAGGCGCGCTCCGTGATTGACGGCCTGGAAGCCGACGTGGTGACGCTCGGAATCGCGTCCGACATCAACGCCATTCAGAAGGCGGGCGACATTGACGCCGGCTGGGAAAGCAAGCTGCCCGACAGCAGCACACCGTACACGTCTACCATCGTCTTTCTGGTGCGCAAAGGCAACCCGAAGGGCATCAAAGACTGGGCGGATTTGATCAAGCCCGGCGTGGCCGTCATCACGCCCAATCCTAAGACATCGAGCGGGGGGCGCTGGAACTATCTGGCCGCCTGGGGCTATGCGTTGCAGAAGAACGGCAACAGCCAGGACGCCGCCAAAGCCTATGTGACGGCGCTCTTCAAGAACGTGCCGGTGATGGACAGCGGGGCGCGCGGTTCGACCAACACGTTCGTCCAGCGCGGCATCGGGGACGTGCTGCTGGGCTGGGAGAACGACGCCGACCTGGCCGCCGACAAACTGGGCAAGGGCAAATTTGAAGTGGTCTACCCGTCTGTAAGCATTCAGGCCGAGCCGCCGGTGGCCGTGGTGGACAAGTTCGCCGCCAAGCATGGGACGACGGCCCTGGCCGCCGCTTACCTTCAGTATCTGTATTCGCCCGAAGGGCAGGCGATTGCAGCGCAGAACTACTATCGGCCCCATGACCCGAAAGTGGCCCAGCAGTACGCGAAGCAGTTCCCGAACATTCCGCTGTTTACGGCGGAAAAGGTGTTCGGGACGTGGGACGACATTCAGAAGACGCACTTCGCCGACGGCGGCACGTTTGACCAACTTTCGCACCACTGACTTTCGGGAGTTTCTTGACCATGAAAAAAACGATCCTTCCTTTGCTTCTCGTGGCGGTCGGCGCGCTCGGCCTGGCCGGGCCGCCCGTCGCGCACGCCCAGGAGTTGCTGAACGTCTCCTACGACCCGACGCGCGAACTTTATCAAGACTACAACCAGGCGTTCGCGGCGTACTGGAAGACGAAGACCGGCCAGACGGTGACGATCAAGCAGTCGCACGGCGGCTCCGGCAAACAGGCGCAGGCCGTGATCGAAGGTCTGGAAGCGGACGTGGTCACGCTCGCGCTGTCGTATGACGTTGACGCGATCCAGAAGGCCGGGGACATCGCCCCCGGCTGGCAGACGCGCCTGCCCGACAACAGCGCCCCGTACACGTCCACGATTGTGCTGGTCGTGCGCAAGGGCAACCCGAAAGGCATCCACGACTGGAACGACCTGGCGAGGCCGGGCGTTCAGGTGATCACCGCCAACCCGAAGACCGGCGGCGGCGCGCGCTGGAATTATCTGGCCGCCTGGGGCTACGCCCTGAAGAAGTCGCACGGCAATCAGGCGTTCGCGCGGGACTTCGTGAGCAAGATCTACAAGAACGTCCCTGTCTTGGACAGCGGGGCGCGCGGCTCGACCAATACGTTCGTCCAGCGCGGCATCGGCGATGTCTTGATCGCCTGGGAGAACGAGGCGGACCTGATCACGCATCAGGTCGGCAGGGGGCAGTACCAGATCGTTTACCCTTCGATCAGCATCCTGGCGGAGCCGTCGGTCTCGGTCGTGGACAAGAACGCCGCCAAGCACCACACGACGGCGGTCGCGACTGCTTATCTTCAGTACCTCTACTCGCCACAGGGCCAGGCCATTGCGGCGCGGCACTTCTACCGGCCCCGGCTCAAGGCGGTGGCGAAGCAGTACGCGGGGCAGTTCCCGAAGATTCCGCTGTTCACGGTGGACAGTCTGTTCGGCGGCTGGCAGAGTGCGGAGAAGACTCACTTCGACAGCGGCGGTACGTTCGACCAGATCTACCGCCGCTGAGGCCGTGCAGAGGGGCATGACGTGTCATGCCCCTCTTCCGTGTGTGCCGTTGATGACGTTTTATGCTATCATGTTTGTAGCAATTCACGCAAGAGGGAAAGTTCGATTGTGAGTGTCGCGCTCAGTCAGCCTGCCACGAGACGCCGCCCGCGCCGGGTCCTGCCGGGCTTCGGCCTGTCGCTGGGCGTCACCGTGCTGTACCTCAGCCTGCTGGTGTTGATTCCGCTGTCGGCGACGTTCTTCAAGAGCGCGACGCTGGGGTGGAAGACGTTCTGGACGACGGTGACGGACCCCGAAGTTGTGGCGGCGTATAAACTGAGTTTTGGGGCGTCGCTGGCGGCGGCGGCGATCAACCTGGTGTTCGGGCTGCTGGTGGCGTGGGTGCTGGCGCGGTATCGGTTCCCCGGTCGGCGGCTCGTGGACGGGCTGGTGGACCTGCCGTTCGCCCTGCCGACTTCGGTGGCGGGGATCGCGCTGACGACGGTGTACGCCCAGAACGGCTGGATCGGCAGGCATTTGGAGCCGCACCACATCAAAGTCGCGTTCACGCCGCTGGGGGTGATCGTCGCGCTGACGTTTATCAGCCTGCCGTTCGTGGTGCGGACGGTGCAGCCGGTGCTGGAGGATCTGGACTTAGAGGTGGAGGAGGCGGCGGCGAGCCTGGGGGCGTCGCGGTGGCAGACGCTGCGGCGGGTGATCTTCCCCGTGCTGGCGCCGGCGGCGCTGACGGGCTTCGCGCTGGCGTTCGCGCGGGCGCTGGGGGAGTACGGGTCGGTGGTGTTTATTTCGGGGAACCTGCCGATGCACACGGAGATCGTCCCTTACTTGATCATGAGCAAGTTGGACGAGTTCGACTATCCCGGCGCGACGGCGATTGCCGTGGTGATGCTGGTGGCGTCGTTCGTGCTGCTGCTGCTGATCAATGTGCTGCAGGCGTTCACGCGGCGGCGGCTGGGCGGGGAGAAGTAGGTTATGGCAGTGGTGGCGGCGGTGCCGAAGGCGGGGGCGCGGGGGCGTGAGGGGGTCGGGGAGCCGCTGTGGGTGCGGGTGGTGCTGATACTCCTGGCGCTGGCGTTTCTGGCGTTCTTCCTGGTGGTGCCGCTGGCGGTGGTGTTTCAGCAGGCGTTCGCGGGCGGGAGGGCGGCGTACTTTGAGGCGCTCAAAGACCCGGACGTGCGGACGGCGATTCGGCTGACGCTGACGGCGGCGGGGGTGGCGGTGCCGCTGAACGTGGTGTTCGGGGTGGCGGCGGCGTGGTGCATCGCGAAGTTCGAGTTCCGGGGCAAGAACGTGCTGACGACGCTGATTGACCTGCCGTTCGCGGTGTCCCCGGTGATCGCGGGGCTGGTCTTCGTGCTGCTGTTCGGGGCGCACGGCTGGTTCGGGCCGTGGCTGGAGGCGCACAACGTCAAACTCATCTTCGCGCTGCCGGGGATCGTGATGGCGACCGTGTTCGTGACGTTCCCGTTCGTGGCGCGGGAGTTGATCCCCTTGATGCAGGCGCAAGGGTCGGACGAGGAGATGGCGGCGATCACGCTGGGGGCGAACGGGTGGCAGACGTTCTGGCGGGTGACGCTGCCGAACATCAAGTGGGGGCTGCTGTATGGGGTGATACTCACGAACGCGCGGGCGATGGGCGAGTTCGGGGCGGTGAGCGTGGTGTCGGGGCATATCGCGGGGGAGACGAACACGATGCCGCTTCAGATTCAGCAGTTGTATGATGATTACAACTATGTGGGGGCGTTCGCGGTGGCGTCGCTGCTGACGCTTCTGGCGCTGGTGACGCTGGTGTTGAAGTCGCTGATCGAGTGGCGGACCGGGCGGGAGACGGGCGAATGAGCATCGAAATCCAAGACATCAGCAAGACGTTTGGGGCGTTTAAGGCGCTGGATGACGTGAACCTGCGCATTGGGACGGGAGAATTAGTCGGGCTGCTGGGGCCGTCGGGGTCGGGGAAGACGACGCTTTTGCGCTTGATCGCGGGGCTGGAGACGCCGGACAGCGGGAGCATTCTGTTTGAGGGCGAGGACACGACGGAGAAGAGCGTGCGCAGCCGCGAGGTGGGGTTCGTGTTCCAGCACTATGCGCTGTTCCGGCACATGACGATCTTTGAGAACGTGGCTTTCGGGCTGCGGGTCCGTCATAAGAGTCGCCGGCCGGGGAACGCGGAGATTAAAGACCGGGTGATGAATCTACTGCGGATGGTGCAGCTTGAGGGTCTGGCGGGGCGTCACCCGTCGCAGTTGTCGGGGGGGCAGCGGCAGCGGATCGCGCTGGCGCGGGCGCTGGCGGTGGAGCCAAAGGTGCTGCTGCTGGATGAGCCGTTCGGGGCGCTGGACGCGCGGGTGCGTCAGGAGCTGCGGCAGTGGCTGCGTAAACTGCACGACGATCTCCACATCACGAGCGTGTTCGTGACGCACGACCAGGAAGAAGCCCTGGAAGTCTCCGACCGGGTCGTGGTGATGAACCACGGGCGGATCGAGCAGATTGGGACGCCCGAAGAGGTGTACGAGCGTCCGGCGAACCCGTTTGTGTACGGGTTTCTGGGGAGCGTGAACTTGTTCCACGGGCGGGCGCTGGACGGGGGGCAGGTGCCGGTGGGGGACGTGGGGTTTGTGCGTCCGCATGATCTGGAGGTGGCGCGTCATCGCAACGGGGCGGCGACGGTGGAGGCGACGGTGAGGCACGTCAATGCGGTGGGGCCGACGGTGCGGCTGGACCTGGTGCGGCGGGATACGGGGGGGGCGCTGGCGGCCGAGATCTCGCGGGAGCGGTTCGCGGAGCTTGGGCTGAAGGCGGGCGAGGAGGTCCACGTGACGCCGAAGCGTCTGCAGGTGTTTTCGGAGGCGGCGGCGGCGGAGGGGGCGGAGTATTCGATTTAGGGGATGAAGCCCCCCATCCGCCTTCGGCACCTTTCCCCATCGGAATGGGAGAAAGGCTAGTAAATAGTAGGCTGTGCGGTTGGGGGTGTTGGCCCCGGATTGGGACAGTGTTGGCCCCTCCCCTTGTGGGGAGGGGCTGTTCTGGTTAGGCGGCTTGGAGGAGGTCCAGGTCGGTGTTGGCGGCGGCGCGGAGGCCGGGGGCGTCGGCGACGGCGGTGAGGACGAGGCCGTGGGACTGGTGGCCGCTGGGGGAGACGCCGACGATGTTGACGGCGATGCGGTGGCTGCCTTTGCCTTGACCCCGATCTGGTGCATCGGCGCGTGGCTGCTGTATGCCGACCGACGCCTGCACCGGGCGAATGCAGAATTGCCTAGCCCGCAGGAAGATGCGTGGCCGCCCCCGCCGAACACTCCTGCGGCATAAAGTCCGTTGCAGCGGGGGCGGCTTGCGGGTATCATAGGGCGTGATTGTTGACTTTCACTGCCATATTACGACGCCGGGGAGTTATCTGCCGGAGCCGGACGGGGTGTACTACCGGACGATGGGGACGCCGACGCCGGCGGGGAACTTCCTGGCGCAGATGGCGCAGGACGCCGTGGACGCGATGGCCGAGCGCTGGCGGACGCCGCAGGCGCTGAAGGCGTACCGGCAGGCGGGGTCGTTTATCTACACGGAGATGTCGCGGCGGATGCTGGCCGCCGACGACCGGATCATACTGGCGGAGATGGCGGACAACGGGGTGCAGCAGAGCGTGGTGGTGGCGATTGACCCGTATGTGCCGACCGACGAGGTGCTGAGGGCGTGTGCGCACTTGAGCGGGGTGCTGATCCCGTTCGGGTCGGTGGACCCGAACTGCGACGACTATTTGGAGCGGTTCGCGCGCCTGCTGACGCTGCCCGTCGGGGGGCTGAAGTTCCACAGCGACTTGCAGAACCTGCCGCTGGGGTCGCCGCGCCTGTGGGCGATGATGGAGGCGCTGGCGCGGTCGGAGCGGGCGGGGCTGCCGGTGTACCTGCATACGGGGAACTTCCCCATCTACCGCCCGCCGGAGGACCCGTGGGAGAAGGCGCTGCCCCGGCTGCTGGCGGAGTTCCCGACGGTGACGTTCATCTGCGGCCACGCGAGCGCGAGCAGCATGATGACCCCGAGGGTGGT
>CAZZVX010000231.1:0-8132 GCA_964657535.1 Armatimonadota bacterium
GGCGATTCGTGCCGGTGGACTTCGCCCTGGTCAGCACGCTGGGGACGCTCGGCGGATTCGTCACCGACAGCGACACCAAGAAGGCGCTCGCCGGTGCCACCGTCACCATCACGGACTCCAACGGCAACGCCGTCAACGGCAGCCCGATCACGACGAGCGGGACGACGAAAACCTCGCCCAAGGACGGCGCCGGCCAAGTGCATCCCATCAACTACGGGCCTCTGACACTGACAAAAGGGACCTATACGGTCGTCGTGACGAAGAGCAACTACCTCTCACAGACGCTCACGGTCACGGTCAAGCCGAACCAGTTCACGCTGGCGAGCGCGGCCCTGCTGAACACGCTGGGCAGCGTCGGCGGGTTGATTACCGATGCGATCTCGCTTTCCAAGCCGCTCAACGGCGCGACGGTGACGATCTCCGACCCGACGGGCAACCCGGTCTACACAACAACCACGTCCGGCACGACCACGTCCACGGGCGTGCGCGGCGGGAACTCTCTGCCCGTCAATTATCTGGCGACACTCCCGGCGGTGGATACGACCGACAAACCCATCGTCTATAGTCTCACCGTGTCCGACCAGGGCAGCGGGACGACGACGCAGCCCCAGTTCATCACGCAGACAATCACGTTCACGCTGCGTCCCAACGCGCTCACGGTCAAGAACATCGCCCTGGTCTCCGGGTCGGGCGTGCTGTTCGGCGAGATCACCGATACGACCACCGGCAAACTGCTCGGCGGCGCGACGATCACCGCCACGGACCCGACGACCGGGGCCGTCCTGGGAACCGCGACCAGCCGCCCCACGGCGACCTCGCCCGTCCTGCCCAACGGCAACGGCACGCCGCAGAACTACAACCTGCCGCTGTATCAGGGGAACTATCTGATCACGGTCACGGCGCCCAACTACACGGCCTCCACCCCGGCCTCGGTCACGATCACCGGCGGCAAGGCGACACCGCTGAACGTCGCGCTGACGACCACGCTGGGAACGCTCGGCGGCCTGGTGGAAGACTCGTTCAGCGGCAAGCCCGTCGGCGGCGCGAAACTGACCGTCACCGACTCCAACGGAGCAATCGTGGACACGCTCACGACCGACTCGGCGGCGACCTCCGCGCCGGACGGCGGCAAAGAGAATTACACCGTCACGCTGACAACGGGGCCCTACACCGTCGCCATCGCCCGCAACGGCTTCACCAGCCCGCCGTCACAGACGATCACCGTCAACCCCGGCAAGTTCAACCGGCTCGACTTCTTCGCCGGCGAAGGACTGACGCCGCTCCACGTCTTCGGGGCGGGGTACAACTTCTTCTCCGTGCCGTATGACTACGCGGCAACGGGCGTGACCTTCAGCCAGTTGTTCGGCGTGCTGAACAACGGGACGTTCAACCCGTTCAACCCAAGCCCCAGCAACGCCAACCGCTCGCACGTCTTCGCCTGGAACCCGCAGACGCTCCAGTACGTGTCCGATCCGACGGCGCCCGCCGATGCGCCGCATCTGGGCCAGGGCTACTGGGTCTATCTGCACAGCGCGTCCGAAGTCACGGTCGGCGGCACGGCGCCCACCGGAACCGTCAGCGTCAGTCTCCATCGTGGCTGGAACCAGGTCGGGACGCCGAGCCTGAACGCGATCAGCGTCTCGGCCCTGACATTCGTCAACCCGGCGTCCGGCGTCGGCATCTCGTTCAGCGACGCGACGAGCAGCACCTATCGTCTGATCTCGCCGACGCTGTACAGCTACAACGGAACGTCCTACGACTCCGTGACCGCTGGCGGCTCGCTGCAGCCCTGGCAGGCCACCTGGATCTACGCCTTCAGCGATGTCACCGTCCAGATACCGACGAGCTGACGCTTCGAACTAAAATCGAGGTCCGGGAAAGGACGCCCGGACCTCAAGCCCTTATTCGTTTTTGGCAAGGGGCCGCGGTCGGTCATCAGCAGACCGCGGAGCTTGATATGAGGAGGACTTCCCGAGAGTGAAACGATTGAAGAAACACTGGAGCGCGCGGCCTCTGAGCTGGCTGCTCTCCGTGGCACTGATTTGGCCGGCCATGCTCACCCTTCTGGCCGGTGGGAGCGGGGCGCACGCGCAGTCGCTCGCCCGCAGCGCGCAGCCCCTGTGGGCCGTGCTGGATTTTGAGAACCACACCGGCTACGGCGGCCCGGAGGTCGGGCGCGAAGCGTCCGACGCCTTTGTCGTCGAACTCGGCAAGTCCAACAAGTACGATGTGTTGTCACGCCAGGAGACGCAGCAGGGGCTGGCGAACACCGGGCAGACGGAGCCGCTGGACACCATCGGCCTGCAGCGACTGGGGCGCACCCTGCAGTCGGACGCCGTCGCGACCGGCGAGGTGGCCGCCATCTCCTTCTCCAAGAACCCGCGCCAGGCGACGGCCAGCGTCATCATCCGCGTGACCGACACGAACACCGGCGAACTGGTCAACGGCGCGCTGGCGCAGGGGACGTCCAACCCGCGCACCGTCAACACCGGCGACGACGATGCCCTCGTCAATGAGGCGATCAACAACGCCGCCTTCGCCGCCGTGCGCCAGATCGTCCAGTTCAACCTGCCCAAAGCGACGGTCCTGAACAATGAAGACCAGGACCATGTGCTGCTCAACAAAGGCACGCGCGACGGTCTGTATACCGGCCTCGAAATGGTCGTGACGCGCAGCGGCAACGAAGTGGGTCGCATCCGGGTCGCCGGGACGGCGCAGGACCAGTCCGACGCCGTCGTGACGCGCCGTGGCCTGGGCATCCAGCCGCAGGACCACGCGACGGCGATCTACCAGCTGCCGAGCTACTCCGTGCAGGGCAACGTCCTCCACGCCGGCGCGACGGATGTCTCGTCGGACGGCGGCGGGGGCAGCCACAGCCACAGCGGTTTCAGCGGAGTGACCGGCCTGCTCGTCGCGATCCTGGCCGGGGCGCTGCTGCTCTCGCTGATCCATCGCGGCAACAGCCAGGGGTCTATCGGCGGCGCCCAGATCGGCAAACCCGTCGCCGTGGAGAACCGTCAGGACGTGATCGGCGGCACGGGGACTAAACCCGGCATCAACCCCGTCACCCAGGCCGCGGACGGCCTCGTTCCCGTCCCACCCGACCCGTTCACGCCGATCTCCGTGCGCATCACGGCGACCACCGGCAATATCTCCGCCCAGAACTTCATCGAGTACCACGTCTACCGGTCCGACTTCCCGGCGGTGCTCAACAGCACCAACGCCGTGAACGGGACAGTCATCGCGAACTTCGGTCAGGTGCCGCTGCTGACCTACAGCGGCCAGGGCGGGATGCAGGTCTATGACGACGGCGGCGACAAAGTCGGCGTCGTCGTGCAGAAGCCGGACGCCGCCCGCACCGGGCTGACCGCCTACAGCGTGACCGCCGTCATCCCCGGCACAGGGATCGCACACGTCGGCGACCGCTTCCAATACTTCATCGAAGGGCTGTACATCCAGCCGGCGGCGAACGGCGGCAGCGGCCAGAACCCCGGCCAGCCCGGCGGCGGCGGGACGCTCGGCACCACGCTCTACCAGTTGACCGGACGCACCCCGACCAACTTCGTCACTTACATTGAGCCGGTCCTGCTCCAGCAGGGCGACGCGACGAGCGGCGTCGGCGGCTCGTTCGCCAGCAGCACCAGCCCGGACAATACGATTGTCAGCGTGCCGTCCACCCGCTCCGCCAACGACTACGTCCTGGAACTCGCGACGGACCCCGGCTTCGGCTCGAAAACGCGGCTGACGCCGGACAGCAGCGGCCCCTATGTCGCTGCAGTCGCCACGCCGCGCAGCGGCAACCCGGTCATCTGGTACCTCCAGACGGGCAGTCGGAACGAGAGCCTGCGCGAGCGGTTCCCGAATGCGTCGGCCCTGTATGCGCGAATCGGCTGCCGTGACACCCGCAACGGGTCGTCCGAGGGTACGAACCCCTATATCTACTCCGACCCGGTCGGCGTGCCGTCCGCCCTCGTGCCGAACAGCGGCGTGAGCGGCCCGCCCTCCGCGCCGAGCAGCCGCCGACACAAGTAGTCTCGCGGGGAGGCCTCCAGGGCGGAGGTCTCCCCACAGGCTGTCCCCAGGAAGGACTCTGAAGATGATGTCTCAACGAACACCTTTCGCCGCCAAAGCGCTCACTGTGAAACGCTCTCTGGCCTGGGCGCTGGCTGCCGCCATGCTCTGCACGCCCCTGGGCGGCCTCTCGCCGGCGCGCGCCCAGTCGCCCGTGTCCACCCCGAACAGCCCCACTGTCAACGGGCCGGCCCTGCCGCCTTCCCTGCCGACGCTCACGCCGGACTACGGATCGGCCAGCATCCTGCTGTTCCCGTTCGGCAACGACACCAACAATGCGGAGACCGACGCCGTCGCGGCGCAGGTGAGCGACGCGCTCAAACTGCGCCTGAACTCGGTCGGGGCCTACAAAGTCTCCACGTACACCAAGTTCCTGCCCTCCGTCCAGCGCGCCCTCGATGACGGCGTCCTCGCCCAGACCGATCTCACCGGCCCCTTCGACGCGCAGAAGGGCGGCAAGATCGCCGCTCAGGTCTCGACGAACTACTATCTGACCGGCGCTGTCGAGTCCTACGCCTCGGACCCGACCTCGCGGAAAGTCACCATCGAAGTCATCGCCGACCTGCGCAGCACCGCGACGGGCAACTCCATCCGCACGCTGGCCTTCACCGGCACTTCCGCGCCGTTCAGCTACAGCGACTCGGTGGACGTGGTCTCGCAGCGGGCCGTGAACGCCGTCGCCAGCAAACTGGCCGCCGCCCTCGACGCGGGCCGGCAGTCAACCAGCGTGCTGCCCACCACCGGGCGCGGTCACAGCAACGCCGGACCGACACTGCTGCTGACCCTCCTTGCGGGGGCGCTCGTGTTCGCCGTCCTGCACAACAGCAGCAACAACGGCAGCAGCAGTTCGTCCAGCACCACGACCACCACCGGGACGGGCACCGGCACCGGCACCACCCCCGGCGGTCCGCCCGCCCCGCCCACGGCCAACCATTAGACTGTCGGCCATTGGACCGCCGTCCAATGGCCCGTGTTGCTTCGGAATTACGCGCATGAGTCAATCCCGTCAAAATTCCTGTCGCGCGGCGCGGTGTCTCCTGCTGCTCCTGGCTCTGGCCTGGGATGCGTCCCCCCGCGCCGTCGCGGGGGGACGCGGCAGCCTGACCATGAACCCGTCGCCGGAAGTCATCCTGGCCGACGGCAAGAGTCAGACCACCATCACCGCCAACGTCCGCAGCGGCAGCGGGCAGCCCGCCCCCGACGGCACGACCGTCCGGTTCACGACCTCGCTCGGCACGCTCGACAAGGACACCGTGCCGACCGTCTCAGGCGTGGCCCGCGTCCTGCTCACGAGCGCGCCGAGCGCCGGGACGGCGACCGTCACGGCGACGTCGTTCCTGGGCGGCGGCGACGGCTCCTCCACCGGCTCCACGTCGGTCGAATACACGACGGACCGGGACGCCGTCTACAGCAGCGGCGACGCGCGCTGGATCCAGATTGACTGCCCCGAAGGCGTGCTCTACAGCGCCGACGACAAAGAAGCGGAGGCGCACGGCAAGCACGGCTCCGTCCGCCTGCACTACCGGACCCTGGACATTTCCGCCGACTCGCTCCAGGTCAATCTTCAGGCCCAGACGCTGCTGGCACACAACGCCACCCTGCAGCGGGGGCATCACACGCTCCAGGCGGTCGAACTGCGCTACGACCTGGGCAGCGGCCTGGGGACGGCGGTCGTGGCCGGCACGGGGCGTCATGCCTTCCAGAGCGTCCAGGTCAGCGGCTACGCCCTGCAGACCGCGCCGCTCGACGCCGACGCGGCGGACGAGATGGTGCAGACCAACATCTTCCGCTTCGACGACATCTCCGACGCGCACGTGATCGTCGCGTCCCGCGCGCTGGACGCCGATCCGGGCGACCAGATCCAGTTCCGCCGCGCCACGATCTTCTCCGACGGCAAAAAAGTCCTGTCCGTGCCGCTCCACGTCATGTCCATGAACTCCGAGGAACTGTTCGGCCAGCAGCTGCTCGGCTTCGGGTCCGAAGGGTTCTTCGTCAATGTCCCCTTCTATTACCATGTCAGCCCGCACAGCACCGGGACGCTGTACCTGCGCAACTCCGCCGTCGCCGGCTCCAACTCGACCGGGATCTCGCTGCCGAGTTCGTTCAGCACCAACGGCACCCGGCCCGGCCTGTCGCTGGACTTACAGCAGACCTACGCCCTGGGCCGGGGCGGGGCGGGTTCGCTGCTGGTCAACGGCATCACGCGCGGCGACTGGGGCGCCCAGTGGAACCACACGCAGCGCATTGACGACGCCACCAACTCCTACATCTACGTGGACTACCCGGAACACCGCAGCCTGTACGCCTCATCGAGCGTCAGCCGCCAGTTCAGCGGGTTCTCCATGAACGTCCTGGCGAGCGGCAGCCGCGACCCCGGTTTCGATGGATATAAATCGTCCAACCAGGTCGTCAGCGCCTACGCGCAGACGACGCCCCGCCAGATCGGACACAGCGGGGTCAACATGGTCACCAACCTCTCGGTCCAGCGTGGCCGGCTCACCGCGTCCAGCCCCGATTTGGGGACACAGGTCGTGCCGATCTCCACGCGCGGCCTCGACTTCCGGTTCTTCACCGCGCCCCTCCGCCCGGACCGGCACACGAACGTTTCCGACTCGCTCACTCTGGGCCAGAGCTGGAACGACTACGGCCAGAGCTCGCCGACCCTGCTGGGGACGCTGGGACTGACACGGACGACTTTCGGGCGCGGCAACCTCACCCTGAACTACACGTACCGCTACGACCCGCTCCTCAGCACGATCAGTTCTTCTTCCACCGCGACCGACCCGCTCAGTTCGCTCTACCGCAGCAAGACGCAGCAGCGCCTGACGCTGGGCTACTCGGTCGCCCCACGCCCCAAACTGAGCGTCAGCCTCTTCGGCAGTTACGGCCTGCCCCTCAACGACAGCAACCTGTTCACCACGATCAACTACCGCGTGGACAAAGACTGGGGCCTCGGCTTCGACTCGTTCTGGGACCACTACGGCGCCGCCACCTATCGCGAGGACCAGCTCTCCCTGTCCCGCCGCGTCCTGGGCCGCGACCTCGTGTTCACTTACTCCACCAAGACCAAGAAAGTCCGCTTCGACCTGGCCGCCTCCGGCCTGGCCGGTTTATGACCCTCTGTTGCTTCCCCGAAAAAGCATGGCGGCTCTGCCGCAAAATATGGCATAATATCTTGACGAACACAAGGGAGACGTGAGCCATGTCCATGCTGGGGCGCTTGTTCGGTTTCGGGCGCAGCGAGAAGTACGACCAGGCGATACGCCTCTTTGACCAGGGGCTGTACGAAGACTCGATTCGCGTGCTGCAGCAGGTCGCGCAGGGGGAGGCCAAAGCCGACGTCCTGACGCAGCGCCTGGCGTCGTTCTACATCGCCGAGGCCTACGCCAAACTCGGCACGGCGGCGTTCGACAGGCAGGATTTCGCGGCGGCGCAGGAGGCGCTGCGCCGGGCGCTGGCCGTCAACCCGAACTACGCGGACCTGCATTTCCAGTTGGGCTGCGCCGACCGCAAGGCCGGAGACCTGCCCCTGGCGATTGCCGCCTTCGACCGGGCGCTCGCCATCAACCCTCGTTTCGCCAAAGCGCATTTCTTTCGCGGCCTGTCGCTGTATGAAGAAGACCGCACCGACGAGGCGTGGGAGTCCGTCCGGCGGGCGATGGCGCTGGACGCCGTCTACCAGGGGGAATGGACGACGCAGGCGCTCGCCGCCCACGAGGCCGGGGACCTGGCCTCGGCGCGGCGGCTGCTGGAGCGGGTCGCGGACGCCGACACGGACGACATCTCCTTCCACGCCGACCTGGGCAAAGACCTTTACCGCCGGGGCGATTATGTCCAGGCCGCCGCCGAGTTCCGCAAGGCGCTGGCGCTCGGCCCCAACTACGCCGACCTGCGCAACCATCTGGGGATCGCCCTGAACGCGCAGAGCCTGTTCGACGAAGCCCTCAAAGAGTTCCGCCAGGCGCTCGCCATCAACCCCGACTACGTCGAAGCCCGCAGCAATCTCGCCCTCACTCTCCGCTCCGCAGGCCGCACGGACGAGTCCGCCCAGGAATTCGCCC
>CAZZVX010000232.1:0-8123 GCA_964657535.1 Armatimonadota bacterium
GCCACGCTTAGGGCACTGTTGACAGTTGCTGAGGCAGACTGCCCTTGTTGTGCCGTTTGCCGCAGAATGGAGAGCAGGCAGAGGGCTGTCTGTGTCACTTTCATGCGACATGGGGGCCGCTATGCGGGGCCGCGCGCTGGCGCATAATCTCGAAGGCGAGGACGGCGGCGGCGGCGGCGGTGCCGAGAGAGCGAGCATCGGGGCGGGCGTAGGGGATGCGCAGCCGCAGGTCCGCTTTGGACTCGAAGGAGCGGGTGAGGCCGCGCTTTTCGCCGCCGATGAGCAGGAACAAAGGCCGGGTCAGGTCGGCGTCGTAGAGGCCGACGGTGGGGGGCGTGTCGGTCGCGCCGGCGATGAGCAGGCCGCGCTCGCGGAAGAAGGCGGCGGCCTCCTCGGCGGTCTCGGCGACAGCGGTGGGGATGAGTTCCGACGCGCCCGCCGACGCCCGGGCGACGACGCCCGCCGCCGACATCCAGTTGCGGGGCCGGACGACCAGGCCGTGCGCCCCGGCGGCGTACAGGCTGCGGACGGCCTGCCCGAAGTTGAACGGGTCTTCCACGCCGTCGATCATCACGACGAACGGGGCCGCTTCCGGGGGCAGCAGGTCGGACAGTGCGACGAAGCGGCGCGGGCCGACCAGGGCCAGGACGCCGCCGTGCGTCTTGCCGCCGGCGCGGGCGTCAATCTCCTCGGCGGATACGCGCGAGACAGCAACGCCGCGCGACTGGGCCAGGCGCAGCAGGTGAGCGATGTCGCGGTCGGTTTTATCCGCGCGCAGGAGCAGGGAGAAGAGTTCGCGGCTGCCGGATTGGAGAGCGGCAAGGACAGAGATCGCGCCTTCCAGTGTGGCCTGCTCGTCGGGCGTAGCGTCGGTGGTCATGGCATCATCTTACCCGACAGGCAAAAAAATGCCGCGACTGAAGTGCCTCAGTCGCGGCTAACTTTGGGGATGAGCAATGGGAGGTCTCACAACCTCAAGCCACGACAAGAGTATATCCCAGTCTTGTTAAGCCCTCATTAAGACCACGTTAAGTTTCCGTTAACGATCAAGTCAGTGTGGCGTAATTTTCGGGTGGCAGGGGGCCGACGGCTAAACGCGCGGCCCGGCGGCTTTGATGTCGTCGCTGACGCCGTCGAAGCGGCGGAAGTTCTCGGCGAAGCGGCGGGCGAGATCGACGGCGGCTCGGTCATAGGCGGCGGGGTCCGGCCAGGTCTGCCGGGGCTGCAGGACGCCGTCCGGGATGCCGTCAATGTGCTGGGGAACTTGTAGGCCGAAGACAGAGTCGGTCGTCGTAGGGGCGTCGGCCAGTTCGCCCTGCAGGGCGGCATGGACCATGCGGCGGGTCAGCGCGAGGTCCATGCGGTGGCCGACGCCGTATGGCCCGCCGTTCCAGCCGGTGTTGACGAGATAGCAGGTCGCCGCGTGGGTGTTCAGCCGCTCGCCCAGCATTTCGGCGTAGCGGGTGGGGGGCAGCGGCCAGAACGGGGCGCCGAAACAGGCCGAGAAACTCGGCTCCGGCTCCGTGACCCCGCGCTCGGTCCCGGCCAGTTTGCTGGTGTAGCCGGACAGGAAGTGGTACATCGCCTGAGAAGGCGTTAGGCGCGAGATGGGCGGCAGCACGCCGAACGCATCGGCGGTGAGGAAGATGATCGTCTTCGGGTGGCCGCCGACGCCGGGGATCAGTGCGCCGGGGATGTAGTCTACGGGATAAGCGGCGCGGGTGTTCTCGGTCAACGACGTGTCATCGTAGTCCGCCCGGCGCGTGGCCGAGTCCAAAACGACGTTTTCCAGGACCGTGCCGAACTTGATGGCGTCCCAGATCTGCGGCTCCCCCGCGCGGCTGAGACGGATGCACTTGGCGTAGCAGCCCCCCTCGAAGTTGAATACCCCGTCGTCCGACCAGCCGTGTTCATCGTCGCCGATCAGTTCCCGCTCCGGGTCCGCCGAGAGCGTCGTCTTGCCCGTCCCCGACAGGCCGAAGAAGAGCGCCGTGTCGCCGGTCTGGCCGACGTTCGCCGAGCAGTGCATCGGGAAGACGCCGCGCAGGGGCAGGAGATAGTTCAGGACCGTGAAAACGCTTTTCTTGATCTCGCCCGCGTACTGCGTGCCGACGATCAGCCCCAGGCCGCGCTCCATGTTCAGGGCGATGACGGTCTCGGAGCGGGTTCCATCTTCCGCAGGGTCGGCATAGAACGAGGGGACATCCACGATGGTGAACTGCGGCCGATGGTCGGCGAGTTCGGCGGGGGTGGGGCGGACGAACAACTGGTGGGCGAACAGGCTGTGCCAGGCGAACTCGGTGACGATGCGGATCGGCAGCCGGTACGCGGGATCGGCCCCGGCGAAGCCGTCGAAGACGAACAGCTCGCGGCCCCGGACATGAGAGGAAAGCCGACCGAGCAGCGAGTCGAAGGCCGCCGGGGGCATCGGCTGGTTGACGGCGCCCCAGTCTACCAGGTCGTGCGCCCGCCCGGCGTCTACGAGATACTTGTCTTTGGGCGAGCGGCCCGTGTACTTCCCTGTTCGCGCCGTCAGCGCCCCCGCATCCGTCAGCGCGCTTTCGCCGCGCCGCAGCGACTCTTCGACCAGCGCGGCGGCGGGCAGGTTGTCGTGAATGCGGGCGGGGTCCGTCCCAAGAAACGTGAGGATGTCCGACGACGGATCCATAAAGGGCCTCTTGCTAGTTTCCGCTGATCATCAGCCGCTTGAGCTGGTTGAGCGCGCGATTCTGCAGCCGGGAAACGTGCATCTGCGAGATATTGAGCTGTTTGGCGACCTCGGCCTGCGACATATCTTTGAAGAAGCGGTGGATGATGATCGCCCGCTCGCGCGGCTCCAGAGACTCGATGGCCTGGTCCAGATCGCCGTAGGCTTCCAGGCTGTGCAGCGAGTCGTCTTCCGCGCCGACGAACTCGGCCAGCGACAGCGGCGCGCTGTCCGAGTCGTGCATCATTTTGCTGTCGAGCGAGACCGTATCATAGGCGTTCCCCAGCTCGATGGCTTCCAGCGTTTCTTCCTCGCTGACTCCGATCCGTTCGGCGACTTCCTGGATCGTCGGCGGGCGGCCCAGGCGCGTGCTCAGGGCTTCCTGCGCTTTGGAGGCCGTCTGGTTCAGTTCTTGAAGGCGCCGGGGGACTTTCAGGCTCCAGGCCTTGTCGCGGAAGTAGCGGCGGATCTCGCCGACGATGGTTGGGGTCGCGTAGGTCGAGAACTTCGTGCCGCGTCCGGCGTCAAATCGGTCAATGGCGTTGATCAGCCCGATGGTGCCGACCTGAATCAAGTCCTCCAGCGGCTCGCCCCGGTTGACGAATTTTCCGGCCAGGTAGCGGACGAGGTTGTGGTGCATGACGACGAGCCGGTCACGCAGCTGCGTGTCGCGCGTGCGCGCATAGCGAAGGAAAAGCGTCTCGGTATCATCCTGCGTCCACTCCGGGGTGGCTTTTTTCTGCGTCATCAAAACTCTCTTCTCAAGGCGTTCATTCGGGAGCGTACTTGGTCAGCCGGACGTGGGTCCCGTTCGCGTGCGAGTCAATGTGGACCTCGTCCACGAGAATCTCCATCAGCAGCGCGCCCAATCCCTGCTGGTCCATGCCGGCTTCCGCCAGCAGTTCCGCTTCCTCCGACGGCGCCGCGCCGCTCGACCCGGCGGGGACATCGTCGTCCACGTCAATGATCAGCGTGGCCGGGGTGATGCGGCTGATGATGTGAATGGTCGCGGGCGTGTCGCCGGCGCGCTCGACGGCGTGGGTGCAGGCCTCGCCGACGGCGAGGCGCACGTCTTCCACTTCGTCATAAGAGAAGGGCATCCGGCTGGCGATGCCCAGCACGGCGAGGCGCGCGACGCCGACATATTCGGGCCGGCAGGGCAGGATCAGTTCGACTTGGTCGGCCTGGGCGTCCGTCATCAAGACACCCCTTCTTTCGCGAGCGCTTCTTCCTCGGTGGGGAAGATGTCGAAGATCTTGTCCAGCCCCGTGATTTCGAAGATCCGCAGGATGCGCATTCCGGGGCCGACCAGCACCAGGTTCCCTTCGCCCTCACGGAGTCGCTTCAGGCCGCCGATCAGGACGCCGAGACCCGTGCTGTCGAGGTATTCGACTTTGGAGAGGTTGATGATCAAGTGCTTCACGCCGCTGTCGGCGATCTGCACGATGTCCTGCTTGAGCTGGGGGGCGGTGTAAACGTCCACCTCGCCTTCGATCCCAAGAATACACGCGGTCTCATTCAGGGTTCGGCTGTTCATCGTCAAGTTCAAGTGAGTTCTCCTTCTCCGCGGCCCGCAGGCCGATTCACACGTCACGGGCCGACCGGCGTCTCGCCCAAAAGCTCGCGGCTGCGCCCGACCAGGTCCGACACGTTCCCGGACAGTTCGCCCAGCACCTGCTGCGCCCGCTCTTTGAGGGCGTCCACGGTCTCGGACATCGCCGCGTCCGTCCGCCTGCCGGTGCGCCGCCCGACGAGCAGGCCGATGGACGCGCCGATCAGCGTGCCGGCCCCGACGGCGGCCAGTATCCACAGAATGATTTCATTACGGGTCGGTTTTGCCATACGTCCGTCCATCATTTACAGGCGGCGCTGAATGGTCGCGCCGCCGAGAACGCCGTCGCCGTCGTAAAGGACGACCGACTGGCCGGGGCTGACGGCGCGCTGCGGCGTCCCGAAACGGACGACGATCTCGCCGTCAATCGCGCCGGGCGCGACCGTCGCCGGGACAGCGTCCATGTTGTAACGGATTTTCGCCGTGACCGACAGAGATTCCTGCACGCCGGGCAAGCCGACCCAGTTGATGTCGTCGGCGATCAATCCGTCCGCCCACAGGTCTTCGTTGCCGCCGACCACGACGGTGTTCGTGTCCGCGTCAATGCCGACGACGTAGAGGGGAATCGGCGAGCCGACGTTCAGACGCTTGCGCTGGCCGATGGTGTAGAACGCGATGCCGTCGTGCGCGCCGCGCCGCTTGCCCGTCGTGTCCACGATGTCGCCCGGCTGCACCGTTTCGGGGGCCGTCTTCGCCAGAAAGTCCGTGTAGGAGCCGCCCTGCACGAAACAGATCTCCTGCGAGTCGGGCTTGTGCGCGACGTTCAGCCCCAACTCTTCGGCGATGGTGCGCGTTTCGGCCTTGTTCGTCACCAGGCCAAGCGGCATCAGCGTGTGCGCCAGCTCGGCCTGCGTGAAGTGGTACAGCGCGTAGGTCTGGTCCTTGGCGTCGTCCAGCGCGCGGCGCAGCGTCCAGCGGCGGCGGTCCTCGTCAAACTCGACGCGGGCATAGTGGCCCGTCGCCAGAAAGTCGGCGCCGAGCGCCTGCGCTTTGGCGAGCAGGGCATCGAACTTGACATAGCGATTGCAGTTGACGCACGGGTTGGGCGTGCGCCCGCGCTTGTACTCCTGCACGAAGTTGTCAATGACTTTCTCGGCGAAGAACTCACGAAAGTTAAGCACGTAGTGGGGGATGCCGAGTTTGGCGGCGACGCGGCGGGCGTCCTCGACCGCGCCGAGCGAACAGCAGCCCGCGCCTTTGGTCTGCGTCGCGCTCTCCTGCCAGATCTGCATCGTGATGCCCAGGACGTTGTAGCCCTGGCGCAGCAGAAGGCCGGCAGCGACGGACGAGTCCACGCCGCCGCTCATGGCGACTACAACTGTCGGTTTCTGTGCTGACATAACGATCTCTTGGAAGGCCCTGAGGCGCTCTACCCGTTCGCCAGGCGGGCGAGCGCCCTGGCGTATATCTTGGTCGCCCGAATCAGGTCGTCTATGGCCCAGGATTCGTCGGCCTGGTGCGGGCCGGGCGCGGGCGAGTCCGGGAACGCGGGGCCGAAGGCGACGCCCTTCGCCATCGCCCGCGCGTAGGTGCCGCCGCCCATCGTTTGCGGCGGGCGGATGTCGCCGGTCTCCGCGCGGTAGACCGCGAGCAGAGTCTGCGTCAGCGGGTCGTCCTGCGGCACGTAAAGCGGCGCCTGGTCGGTCAGCTCTTGCAGCGTGAACCGCGTTTCGCGCAGGATCGGTTCCATCTTTTCGCGCAGCATCTCTTTGTCCCACGTCACCGGGTAACGGATGTTGAACGTGAGCGTCAAAAATCCGTCGCGCAGTTCGGCGATGCCCAAACTGCACGTCAGCGGCCCCGCCACATCGTCCGCCCCCGCGATGCCGAGCGCGCCGCCGGTGGTGTCCCGGCCCCAGGCGTGGATGTACTCGATCATCGCGACCTGGTCTTCCTGGTGATCGAGCAGCAGGAGCGCGTCGCACAGCACGACGACGGCGTTGACGCCCTCATCGGGCGTGCTGCCGTGCGCCCCGACGCCTTTGGCGACGATGCGCAGCTTGTCCCCCCCGTCAATCTCCTCGGTGTGGATGCCGACCACCGCTTCGAGCCGCGCCCTGGTCGCGGCCAGCGGGCCGGCGGTGTTCTTGATGACCGCCTCGGCGAAGTCCGGGACCATGTTCGCGCGCAGGCCGCCGTTGAGGGAATACAGGTGGATGCGCTCGCCTTCCGGCGGCGCGGGCCGGACCAGCACGGCGTTCGCGATGCCTTTTTCGGCATACACCAATGGGAACATCGCGTCAGGCGTGAACCCCGTATCGGGCATCTCTTCGTGGGCGAAGTAGTGCTTGACGCACTGGAAGCCGCTCTCCTCGTCCGCGCCGAAGATGACGCGAATCCGATGGGTGACGTCCCCGCCGCACTCCTTGAGCGCGAGCAGGGCGTACAGACCGGCCATCGCCGGGCCTTTGTCGTCAATCGCGCCGCGCGCAACGATCTTGCCGTCCGCGATCTCGGCGGCGAACGGCGGGTGCGTCCAGCCATCGCCCGCCGGGACGACGTCCACGTGGGCCAGCACGCCGACCAGGGGCGCGTCGGGTGCGACACCCGGCGCAACCCATTCGGCGTGGGCGGCGTAGCCGTCGAGGTTCTTCGTGGTCAGGCCGTACTTGGCGGCGACCGCCAGCGCAAAATCCAGCGCCTGCCGCGTCTCGCGCCCGAACGGGGCGCCCGGCGCGGCCTGGCCTTCGACGCTGGGGATGCGCAGGATGCCCTGCGTCGTCTCTACGATCTCGGCACGGTGGGCGTCCACCCAGGCGTCGAGTTGCGCGTCAATCTGGCTGAAATCTGTCACGGGGTACTCACTTCTTCGGGATGCTCAAGTCCTGCGTCTATTATCCATAAAAACGGGGCGCGCGTCAATGCGACGTGTCAGCGGAACGTGACCGCGACGGCTTCGGGGGGGCGCAGCAGGCGGAGCGGCAGGGCGGAGCCTTCCATGCCGCGACTGACGATCAGCGTGCGCCCGTTCACCGTCCGGCGACCGGCCCAGGTCACGGCGCTGCCCGGCGGCAGGTGCATATGGAGGCGGGAGTGGAGCGCCCGGCTGACCCAGTCCAGCAGCATGACTTGGCCGCCGTGCGTGTGTCCGGCCAGCACGGCCAGTGGCGTCAGGCCCGGCAGATAAACCCCGTCGGGGTTGTGCGTGAGCAGGATACGCGGCGTCCCCGGTTCGAGGCCGTCGAACTGCGCGTACCAGTCTATGGATTTTGCCGCCTTGCGGTACCCGCCGGGCGTCTTGTAGGTGTCGGGATGGTAGTACGACTTCGCCTCCTGTAGATCGTCCAGCCCGATCACGAGCAAGCGCTGTCCGGCGACCGTGACGGCGGCGGCCTCGTTCCTCAGAAGCCGCACGCCGTGCGAATTCAGGCAGGCGACAAGGGGGGACGGGTCGCCGCCGAAACTTGTATAATCATGGTTGCCCAGTACGGCAAAGACGGGAACGCCGAACTCCGCGAGGATGTCGAGCAAGAGCGGGAGTTGACGCAGACATCGGGGATCGGTATCTAAAAAGTCCCCGCCGAGCAGGACCAGATCGAACGGGCGCGCGTGGTGCCGCCGGAGCAGCCGCCGGAGTTTCACGCGGAGCAGACCCGGCAGGCTGAACCGGCCCAGATGCCAGTCGGTCAGCAGCAATGCCCGGACAGGATGCGCCAGCGGCTGGGCGGGCGGGGCCGCGACCTCCTCTTCCGCGATGCGCAGGCGGCAAGGCTCGACAAAAGCGCTGTAGACGGCGACCAGTCCCGCCAGCCCCAGCAGGATGCGAACGACTTTCATCTCACTCCGCCGCCTCGCCTGTCCGCA
>CAZZVX010000233.1:0-8110 GCA_964657535.1 Armatimonadota bacterium
GTCCTCTCCCGTTGGGGGAGGAGTCCTATCCCGTCGCGGCAAGCCGCGCCACCCTTCCCTCGGAGGGAAGGGAACGGTCGGGGAGGGCGTGTGACTTAAAAACTTGCGCATGGTGGGGGCGCGGGTGGTGTAACGTATGTCGTACCTGTGCCGTCGCATTCACGAATACAATGAACCATACCCACGAAAAGACAATCCAAAAGCATCCGAACTCAAGGGAATTGGAACGGAAACTAGCCAGGAAATACAACAATCCAAGCCCCAGTGCAACAAGGAACATCACTCGTCCAAAGTGATGATAGCCTTCGTGAATGTTCACCACCGCCCAGACCAGCCAGGGCGAAGTAAAGATCAGGGCAATCACGGCTTGCGCTCCCCACGGCGGAAACTCCTTGCTCACTTCCTCTTCTTGATTCGCTGGCTCCATCTTGGCTCCAACCGTTCGCCCTTATAGACTGTGAGGCGGTTGGGGAAATTATACCACGCTGGGAAAAATCTTTCGCGGGGGACTCCAGTTTCACGGTAATTGTGCCGATAGGGAAGTTGTGACCCGCGCATGGGGCCGGGGAGTCTCACATGAAGCGTACATGAACGGCTGGTGAGACACTGGGTGGCAGCCGGGGGGCGAGTGTGGTTCCGCTGGGGAAGAGCCGGGGAACATCAGTCGCACGGTCGGCGGAGGGCCGATGCAGGGGCGATGAAGGTTGCTCCTACGGCAGATGAGGAGGGCGGGTCGAGGCCCGCCTGGGAAGAGGGATAGCATGGCTTTATTTCAGTCGGCGCAGTTCAACGCCATCTCCGGCAAAGTGGGTGGCATGGTGTTTTCGTCGGGGGCGAACGGGCCGGTGATGCGCAAGCGCGCGGTGCCGAAACAGCCGAGGACGGACCTTCAGGAGGCGGTCAGATTGTCGTTCACGGAGGGGTCGGCGGCGTGGGCCGCGTTGGATAACCCGTCGAAGGCGGGCTGGGCCGCGCTCGCGGCGAAGGTGACGCTGAAGAACCGGCTCAACGTGTCCTACACGCCGACGGGCCGGCGACTGTTCCTGTCGTGCTGGCAGAACAGCGCGACGGTGCATGGGGACGGGCCGGGGCTTGCCCCGCTGGTGATGCCGAGTATCGGCGCGCCGCCCAACTTCAACGTGACGGCGGCCCCGCCCGGCGGGACGCACCCGGCGGGGACGATCACGCTCGGAGGGCAGTTCCCGGTGACGGGGGGCGCGCTGGTGCTGCGGGCGACGCCGCCGCTGTCGTTCGACAAGAAGTTCCTCAGCCCCAGTGACTTCCGGGTGCTGACGTTCGTGTTCGAGGGGGGCGCGCAGCCCTTGCCGGGGGATTTGGCGACTCTGTACGCGGACAGGTTCGGGCCGGTGCAGCCGGGGGCGCGGATGGCGTTCGCGGCGTTCCTGACCGACGATTCGGGCTTCGTGGGTCCCATCGCGCGCACGACGATCATCGCGAGCCTGACGGCGTCGGGTGCGTCGTCGGGCGACGGGGAGGACGCGGAGGGGGTGCGGCTGAAGGCGGCGTAGGGAGGCGCGGCCCCCGCCCGCGCTCGGCGGCGGGGGCCGACGCCCCCTTGACAAACGGCCCGGCGCGCGGCCATACTATGTGCGAATTTTCACGAATACGCGCGGCACGGGGGGACACACGTTGGACGCAAGTGACATCAGGCAGGAAGAACTCTTCGACATCGCCATTATCGGGGGCGGGCCGGTGGGGCAGTACGCGGCGTACTACGCCGGGCTGCGCGGAATGAAGACGAAGGTGATCGACAGCCTGCCGCAACTGGGCGGTCAGTTGTCGGCCTTGTACCCGGAGAAGTACATCTTCGACGTGGCCGGCTACGCGAAAGTGTACGCGAAAGACCTGGTCGAGAACCTTTCCGAGCAGATGATGCAGTACGGCCCGACGCTGGCTCTGGACGAGAAGGTGGTCAACTTGACCTCCGACGGCGTCGTGACGATGGAGACCGAGAAGGGCGCGAGGCACTACGCCAAGAGCGCCGTGATCGCCGCCGGTGTGGGCGCGTTCATGCCGCGCAAGATGGCCGCCGCCGGCATTGAGGAGCTCGAAGGGCGGGGCGTCCACTACTTCGTGGGCGAGAAGAGTCTGCTGCAGGGCAAGCGCCTGATGGTCGTGGGCGGCGGCGACAGCGCCTTCGACTGGACCATGAACCTCTATGACATCGCCAAGAGCATCGTCCAAATTCACCGTTCCGACAAGTACAAGGCCCACGAAGACTCCATCCAGAAGGTGATGAGCCTGCCCATTGAATTCAAGCCGTTCCACGAGGTGAAGGCCGTCCACGGCGAGGAACACGTCGAGGGCGTGACCATTTTTGACAACCGCACCAAAGAGGAGTTCCACTACGAGTGCGACGAGCTTCTGCTGAACCTGGGCTTTCTGACCAATTTAGGCCCCATTAAACAGTGGGGGTTCCACATCGTCGGCAACTCGATAGAAGTCAATTCCCGCATGGAAACGAACGTGCCGTCCGTGTACGGGGCGGGCGACATCGTCACCTACGACGGCAAACTCAAGCTGATCGCCACGGGCTTCGGCGAAGCGGCCATCGCCGTCAACCACGCGAAGGCCAAAGTGGACCCGACGGCCAAAGTCAACCCAGGGCACTCGTCAGAGAACGTGCCGGACAAGAAGCACTGACGCGCCCCGTTTCGTGTTATAATAGACATAGACGGGAGACGCGAGTTTGACGACCGCTGCCACAACCGAAGACGGCGTTGACGAAGCACTGCTGGCCGAATACGAGGCGCGGCTGGCCGCCCTGCGCTTCGAGGCCGTCGGCGTGGTCGAGGCGTTGACGGTCTCGCCGCGTCCCGACGAACACGTGACTGTCACGGAACTGAAGGTCGTCCCCGGCGACGGAGTCGCGGGACAGTATCCCGGCAAGCAGTGGTGGCGGGGCAGGCGCGTTCCGGGCCGGCAGGTCTCGGCGGTGAGCGCCGACGTGCTGGACGCGCTCGGCATCGCGTATGACGTCCCCGGCGACAATCTCATTATCCGGGGGCTGGACCTGGCCGCGTTCGATCCGGGCGACGTGCTGCGCGTCGGGGACGCCCTCCTGCGCGTGACGCCGACGCCGCACCGGCCCTGCGCGAAACTCGCCCGCCGGACCAGCCCGACCGCCAAGACGGCGATGGCCGCCGGGCGCTACCGGGGCATTCTGCTCGACGCCCTGCGAGACGGGACGATTTATACGGGCGACGCCGTCGAGCGCCTGCTCGTGCCGGTCCCGTAACTGCCGCTCCCGTCGTCGCCGTTGACAGGGCTTGCCGATCTCCGAGGCTCATCACGCTCAATGGCCGAACCGCCGCCGCAACCGACAGAAACCGCCGCGAAATCCCTCTGGCCGCAGGCCGCGTTCTTGATCGTCGCCGCCGACCTGTTCGGCCTGTACGTCTACCTGGGCCGCCGCGACTACCTGCTGAACCCCGTCTGGATTTACCTCTGCCTCTACGTGACGCTGTTCGGGCTGTACGTCTATGCGTCGGGTCGGCTCGTGCCGCGCCTGCCGAAGAGCGCCCGGCGCTGGCTCGTGCCGTTCATTCTGATGACGGGCCTGCTGTTCCGGCTGGCCGTCCTGCCCGCGCCGCCGTCGCTGTCCACGGATATGTACCGCTACGTCTGGGACGGGCGGCTGACCATGCACGGCATCAACCCCTACCGGTGGACGCCCAACTCGCAGACGCTGCGCTCGCTGCGCGACCCGATCTGGGAGAAGATGGAGTACAAGCCGTTCCAGACGATCTATATGCCCGTGTCGCAGGCGTTCTTCGCGCTGGAGAACGCCGTTTTCGGCGATAATCTGATCGGCTACAAAGCCGTCTACGTGCTGTTTGACTGCGGCGTGATGATGCTGGCCCTGATGCTGCTGTACCTGCTGGAACGTCCAGCGTGGCAGATCGTCTGGTACGCCTGGTGTCCGCTGCCGATCACGGAGATCGCGCTGGCGGGCCACCAGGACGTGATAGGCGTCTTCTTCTTGCTGCTGACGTTCGTCCTGGCGATGCGCCCGAAGACGATCCCGTGGGCGGCGGTGACGCTGGTGGCGTCCGTGCTGACCAAAGGCTTCGCGCTGCTGCTCATCCCGATGTTCGTCCGCACCTTCGGACGGCGCTTTGCGCTGATCGTCGCCGGGGCGATGCTCTACTTGGGGATGCCGCTCTGGGTGTACCTGCCGGAGTTTCTGCACGGGATGCAACAGTATTTGGACAACGTACACGTCAACGGCGGCCTGTTTCACGGCGTCAACATGGCCCTGCTGCCGATCACGCGGTACCACTATGCCGTCGCGCAGAAACTGTCTGACGCGGCTATCCTGGCCGCCGCGCTCTGGGCGGCGCGTCGTCCGGCGCTTTCACCGGCGGACCTGGTCCGGCGGTCGTTCCTCGTGCTGGCCGTGACGCTGCTGGTCGTGCCGACGCTGTTCCCGTGGTACCTGCTCTGGCTGCTGCCGCTGGCCGCCGTCGTCGGGAAACGCCCGTCCTGGGCGTTCGTCCTGCTGACCGGCCTGGTCGTGTTCCTGTACACGTTCTATATCTCGATTCAGGCCTACTGGTGGGTGCCGCTCGCGGAGTACGTTCCGTTCTATGTCGCGTTGGCTTTGGAGTACCGCCAGTGGCGGCGGACGCACGGCCCGCCGCCGGAAGGGACGTGGTCGCTTTCGCCCCGGCTCGCCGCCGCGCTCGGTTGGCCGACGACGTCGGAGACCGCCCGCAAGCAGTCCCCGGCCTGACGCTCCCCGGAGACTCGGATGCGCGTGATGACCTACAATATTCGTGGGGGCTTGGGGACGGACGGGCGGCGGGACATCCGCCGGATCGCAGGCGTCGTGCGGGCCTGGGAGCCGGACGTCGTCTGTTTCCAGGAAGTCCATCAGCGTCTGCCGTGGAGCGGGTTCGCGGACCAGCCGCGCCGCCTGCGGTCGCTGCTGGGGAGGGCGTTCGTCTTTCAGGCGAACGTCCGCTACCTGTTCGGCGTGGGCGGTTACGGCCTGGGGATCGCGACGGCTTACCCTGTCCTCCGCGTGGTCCGGTGTCACCTGCCCAGTCATGGAGAGCGGCGCGGCGTCTTACAGGTGGAGATGGGGACGCCCGCCGGGCCTCTCACGGTCCTGTGTACGCACTGGGGCCTGAAGCGCGAAGAGCGCGCCCGGCAGGCCGCAAAGATGGGCGAGTGGCTGGGGCGGGTCGAACGGCCCGTCGTGGTCTGCGGGGACCTGAACGAGACGCCTGAGACGGACGCCGTTCAGCGCTTGGTAAGCGTCTCCGGCCTGCGTGATGCGGGGGCCGACCGAAATGAGCCGACCTACGCGGCGGACGACCCCAAAGCGCGCATTGATGTCATACTGCACTCGCCGGATTTGGCGCTGCATCGGACTGTCGTGATCGAGTCCCAGGCGTCCGATCACTACCCGCTCCTCGCTGATTTCGGCCCCGCCTGACAGAAATCAGGAGGTCGGGCTGGACGTCGTTCCGGGCTGGGCGGACGCGCCGCTTTTCGCGCCGTGCGTGGAGTCGTCTCCGGGCCGGCTGTGGGCCGCCGCGCTGAAATACAACTGAATGCCTTTACCCGCGACAAGGGAGCCGGCAAGGATCATGACGACGAGGAGCAGCAGCTGCCGGACGAACGCGGTGAGCGCGATCCCGATCCCGGCGGCGGGCGGGGCCGCCGCGCCGGGCTTGACCGGGAGTTCCAGCCCCGGCACCGGGGCGTGGAACAGCGACCAGGCGGTGGAGAACACAAGGCAGAGAAGAGCGACTCCCACGAGAAAGACCGCGAATCCGAGAATGCGCCCGGAGAGATCGGGACGTGTCTGTGCAGAGGCCATGAGGTACTTCCAGTTCCAACAATCGGGTGGTGACTCACTATAACACACCTGACGAACCCGCGTCAAGAGTTTTGTAAAGCCGCCGAATTCTATGGTAAGATAGAGTATGTTCATCAGACTTGCTGCTTTGACGGCGCTCGCGGCGATTTGGTTCGCGGTGCCGGCGCGCGCCCAACTTACTGTTTCCGCGCCCAGCGAGACGCAGGCGCATCAACTCCAATCCTGGTATGGGCATCACGTCCCACCGCGTTTCCGCGCCAATTCTCCCCTGGCAATCCGGGAACTGAACGACGCCCAGATGGAAGCCTACTTGAAGGGCGACGCGGGCGGCGATTCGGACAACTCATCCTCACACGCCGATGACGACACGGGAGACATTGACGGCGTCTTTGAGAGCAGCCCGGACCGGATGGCGCTGCGCCTGCCGTCTGAGGGCGACCTGGACGTGTTCACTTTCGCCCACGAATACGGCCACTACGTCTGGTTCCATCTGCTTACCAAAGACGACCGCCACCGCTACGAGGCGATCTACAAACGTCAACTCGCCGCGCACCATCTGGTCACCCGCTACGCTGCGACCGATCTCGAAGAAGGCTTCGCCGAAGCGTTCTCGTTTTACGTTTGCGAGCCGCCGATGCTTGCCCGCCGTGATGCGGCTTCTTATCAGTATCTGAACCTGTTGGCTGTCACCAGTAAGCCCGCGACGGATGACTAATCACCCCGTGACTGTGCGGGCTGCCGTCGCCGAAGACCTGGAGCCGTTCCTGCAGACCCTCTGCGCGGCCTTCGGGATTGACGCCGATGCGGCCCGGCCCCTGTTTTACAAGGACCCGTTTTTCGACCTTTCCCACAAGCGGGTCTTGCTCACCCCCGAAGATGGCCTGGTTTCCTGTCTGACGGTCATCCCGGCCTCGCTCGGTGTCGGGGGAACGTTTGTGCCGACGGGAGGCATTGCCGGGGTCGCCACGCGGCCGCGCTGTCGGCATCGCGGTCACGCCGGCCGTCTGCTGTCAGAGACGGTGTCGGCGCTCTCCGAGGAACTCCATTATCCTGTGTCCGCCTTGTTTCCCTTTCAGGCCGATTTCTACCGCCGCTTCGGCTGGGAAACCGCGTCACGAGTGGCGCACTGGACCGGCGCGACGCGCGGCCTGCCCGCGTTTTCGGAGGCCGCCTCCGTGCTGCCTGTCGCCGGTGACGAAGACCGTCAGCGCCTCCACGCCCTCCATGCCGGAGTCACGCAATCGCGCACCGGCGCATTTGAGCGAGATAGCCGCCGATGGGCCGTCATTGAAAACCACTCCCCGGGCCGCCGCACCGTCGTCTCGCGCGATCCGTCCGGCAGGATGAGCGGCTACTTGCTCTATGAAGCACGGCAGGATGCGCCCGAAGGCGTTCTTGTCATACATGAGATGCACGGCCTGGACGATTTTGCCCGTCGCGGCCTCCTCGGCTTTCTGTCATCGCAGCAGTCGCAATTCCCGAAGGTCGAGTGGGAAGCGTCTCAGCAGGACTTGCAGATGTTTGGCCTTCTGTCGCCTGGCAGTCCTTCGGGAAACCCGCCGCAGTTCACGCTCAAGCCTGGGATGATGCTGCGGATCGTTAATCTCCGCGCGGCGCTGCAGCGGGTTCATGCGACGATTTATGGGCCGGTCTTGGCGGACGCGAAAGCGTCACTGACAATTCGCGCCTTCGACGCCCTGCTGCTGCGCAACGAGGTCCCCCAGCGTCTGACGGCGGCGGAAGTCGAAACGGGGACGGGAGACGACCGGGACTGGATCGCCGCCGACATCCGGGCGTTGGCCCAACTTTATCTGGGATACCGGACGCCGTCCGAGGCATCCGCGTCGGGCCATCTCACCGCGTCTTCACCTATGGCGTTGGCGCTCGCGGATCGCCTCTTTCCCGCGCGCCGGCCTTACGTCGCCCCGCCGGACCAATTCTGAAACCGGCAGGAATCCGGCCCTTCAATGGCGAATAGCCGTCACGATGCCCCGAAGACGCAAGCAGAAGATCACCCCTCGCGCCCTGCTCGAACTGAAGATGCCCGGTGAGGTCCACGTCGCGCCGGACGGCTTTCGGATCGCCTACAGTGTCAGCCAGACCGACTGGGACGACAGCCGAGTCACGTCACATCTCTATGTCACCGCGACCGACGCCGAGCCGCGCCAGGTGACCCGTGGCCGCGACGGCGAGGCCAGCCCGCACTGGTCGCCCGACGGCAAATGGCTGGCCTTCCTTTCGTCCCGTGAAGACGACGAG
>CAZZVX010000234.1:0-8092 GCA_964657535.1 Armatimonadota bacterium
GGGTGTCGTTCGACGCCACCGAGCGCCAGCCGCGCCCGGCGCTGATCCAGATCGCCGTCGGGCGCGACGCCGCCGACTGCGCCTGGAGCACGTTCTACGGCCGGGGCGAGACGAAGTCGCTGTCCGTGGACGTTTCCGAGGTCAAGGAGAAGACGAAGTGAGCGATCTGAGCGCGCTGCTGGGGCGGGTGCCGTTGTTTTCGTCGCTGTCGCCGGACGCGCTGACGGCGCTGGCGGCCCGGATGCGCCGCCGCCGCCTGCCGGACGACGCGCCCGTCGTGTACCGGGGCGACCCGGCGGGGGCGCTGTACGTGATCCTGTCGGGCCGCGTCAAAGTCCACACGGCGACCCGCAGCGGCGACGAGGTGATCCTGGACGTGAAAGGCGTCGGCGACTTCTTCGGGGAGATGAGCCTGCTGGACGGCCGCCCGCGCTCCGCCGACGTCTCGACGCTGGAAGCGACCGAGCTGGCTCTGCTGGACGGCCAGGCGCTGCGCGAGGCGGTGGAGGCGCAGCCGCAGATGGCCTGGGCGCTGCTGGAATTCCTGTCCGTGCGCCTGCGCGAGCAGAACGACAAGATGGAAACGCAGATGACGAGCGACGTGGCCGGGCGCGTGGCCGGCCAGCTGCTCCACCTGGCGGAGACGCAGGGCAGGCCGATGCCGGACGGCAAGAGCGTGCGCATCGAGGTCTCGCTGACACAGAGCGATATTGCGGCCCTGGTCGGCGCGACCCGCGAGCGCGTCAGCCGCTCCCTCAGCACGTTCCGCACCCAGAATTATATCGCCTGGGACAAGGGCGCCGGGCGCTGGATCCTCCTCAACCGCGCCGCCCTGCGCAAGCGCGCCGAAATGTGAGCGCTTACCACAGGGGCTGGTGCCAGCCCTGCAGCAGGGCGCGCACCAGCAGCTTGCGCTGACTGGAGACGCCGAAGCGCTTTTGCAGCTCGCCCAGCGCCTGCTCCACTTCCGGCAGCCCCATGCCGAGCGAGGCGGACATCTCGGCGGGCGTCTGACCCAGGAGCGTCAGGAACAGCAGGTTGCGCTCGGCGGGAGTGAGCGTCGGCGGGGGCTGGTCGGGCCGGTTGTGGGGAGGTTCATCTGTGGGGAGGGCTGCCATGAAGGCATAATAGACTCTTTTTCACAGTCCCGCTGTGACGGAAGTCACGGCCTGAGTGTGAAATATGTCACACTCGTCCGTGCGCCCGCCGAAAACCAGCCCCCGTCTGCCACAATACACTTGCTTCCATTTTAGAGGAGCGTTCCAGGAGAAGCCAATGCCGGAAAGCAAAGCGATTCGCGGGGCCGTCATCGGGTACGGCGGCGCGTTCAACATGGGCAGAAGCCACCTCAGCGGGATGCGCGAGGCGGGGATCGCCCCGGTCGCCGCCTGCGACGTGGACGCGGCCCGCGTCGGGGTCGCCGAGGCCGACTTCCCCGGCATCCGTGCCTACACGCGCGTCGGCGACCTGCTCGAAGACCCCGACGTGGACCTGGTCACGATCATCACGCCGCACGACAGCCACGCCCCGCTCGCCATCCAGTGCCTGAACGCCGGCAAGTCCGTCATCACCGAAAAGCCCATGTGCCTGACGGCGCAGGAGGCGACCGACATGATCGCGGCGGCCCGCGCAAACGACGTCATGCTGTCCGTGTACCACAACCGGCGTCACGACGGCGACTTTCTGGCGCTCAAAGAGGCCGTCACCGAGAAGCGTCTGATCGGCGACGTGTTTGCGATTCAAGCAGGCTTCGCGGGCTACGGCCATCCCGGCCACTGGTGGCGCTCGGACAAAGCGATCTCCGGCGGCGCGTTCTACGACTGGGGCGCGCACTTTCTCGACTGGATCCTGAACCTGATGCCGGGCCGGAAAGTCCAGAGCGTCACCGGCTACTTCCACAAGCGCGTCTGGCACGACGTTTCCAACGAAGACCACGTCCAGGCCGTGCTGCGCTTTGACAATGGCGCGCACGCCGACCTGTCCTTCAGCAGCATCGCCAGCGTCCCTCTGCCGCGCTGGCGGATTCTGGGGACCCAGGGCGGTTTATTGGACGACGGCAGCGTGCAGGGCGGCTTCAGGTTCTTCTCGCGTGTCGGTGAGATCCCCGTCGAGGGCGTCCTGCGCCACAAGCCCGGCACCCACGACCGCTACTACAAAGACATCTACGCGCACCTGACCGAAGGCGCTCCGCTCGACGTGACCCCGGAATCGGCCCGCCGCGTCATCGCCGTCATCGAGGCCACCGAGAAGTCTGCCCACTCCGGCCAGGCCGAGCCGGTGCCATACGAATAGGCGCTCTCGTCGGGACGAACCCATCGCCCATGTCTACGCTGCCGACCGGCACGATCACATTCTTGATGACCGACATCGAGGGCAGCACGCAGCTCTGGGAGGCGCAGCCGGACGCCATGCGCGCCGACCTGGAGCGGCACGACGCGCACATCCGAGGGGCCATCGAGTCTCACGGCGGGTCCGTCTTCAAGACGGGCGGGGACGCCTTCTGCGCCGCGTTCGACGGCCCCGAACGCGCCATCGGGGCCGCCCTGGCGGCCCAGATCGCCCTCAGCGCCCAGGCGTGGACGGTCCCCGGCCTGCGCGTCCGCATGGCGCTGCACACGGGCGAAGCGCAGGCGCGCGGCGGCGACTACTTCGGCCCGCCGCTCAACCGGACCGCCCGCCTGCGGGACGCCGCCCACGGCGGCCAGATTCTGCTGTCGCAGGCGACGGCGCAGTTGGCGGGGGACGACCTGCCGCCCGGCGCGGCGCTCCGCGATCTGGGCCGGCACCGCTTGAAGGACCTGGCGCGGCCTGAGCAGGTCTTTCAAGCCGTTCACCCGGAAATCCCCGACGGCTTCCCCCGGCTGCGCTCGCTGGACGCGCTGCCCAACAACCTGCCGCAGCGGCTGGACAGCTTCATCGGGCGCGAGCGCGAACTCGCCCAGGTCGAGAAACTCCTCGCGTCGTCGCGCCTGCTGACGCTCACCGGGGTCGGGGGCGCGGGCAAGACCCGGCTGGCCCAGCAGACGGCGGCGGACGGCGCGGACGATTTCCCGCAGGGGGTCTGGCTGGTCGCGCTGGAGTCGCTGTCCGACCCGGCCCTGGTCCCGCAGGCGGTCGCCCAGGCGCTGAACCTGCGGGAGCAGCCGGGCATACCGCTCCTCCAGACTTTGTGCGACGCCCTGCAAGGGCAGGCGCTGCTGCTGCTGCTGGACAACTGCGAACACGTGATCGCCGCCTGCGCACACCTCGCCGAGACGCTCCTGCAGTCCTGCCCGCGCCTGCGCGTGCTGGCGACCAGCCGCGAGCCGCTCGGCATTCGCGGGGAGGCCGTGTACCCGGTCCCCACGCTGGTCGCGCCGGGGGCGGGGGAGGTGACGGGCGACGAGGCCGCCGTGCGCCTGTTCGTGGACCGGGCGACCCTGAGCCTGCCGTCGTTCACGCTGACGGCCCGCAACGCGCCCGCCGTCACGCGCATCTGCCGCCAGTTGGACGGCATCCCGCTCGCCATCGAGCTGGCCGCGCCGCGCGTCCGCACTCTGACCCCGGAGCAGATCTCGTCCCGGCTGGGGGCCGACTTCCGCCTGCTTTCGGGCGGCAGCCGCACCGCGCTGCCGCGCCAGCAGACCATGCAGGCCGCGATCCAGTGGAGCCACGACCTGCTCTCCGAGCCGGAGCGCCTGCTGTTCCGCCGCCTGTCGGTCTTCGCGGGCGGCTGGACACTGGAGGCCGCCGAGACCGTCTGCGCGGGCGACGGCTTGGACGAGTGGGACGTGTTGGATTTGCTTTCGTCCCTGGCGTCCAAGTCTCTGGTCCAGGCCGACGAGGAGCGGGACGGCGCGAAGCGCTACCGGATGCTGGAAACGCTTCGCCAGTACGGCGGGGAACAGCTCCTCGCTTCGTCCCGGTTCGATGCCGTCCGCGACCGCCACCGCGACTGGTTTGTTGCCCTGGCAGAGCGCGCCGAGCCGCACCTGCGCGGCCCCGACCAGAAACACTGGCTGGACTGCCTGGAAGCCGATCACGACAACCTGCGGGCCGTCCTGAAAGGGACGCTGGACCTGGACGCGCGCCTGCGTCTGGCCTCGGCCCTGTTCGGCTTCTGGCTCACGCGCGGTTTTCTCAGCGAAGGGCGCGACTGGCTGGCTTCGGCGCTCGCCGAAACGGGGGACGTCGGCTGCCGGACGCGCGCGCGGGCGCTGACCGCCCTCGGCGCCCTTGTTTGGTCACAGAGCGACTATCCGGCGGCGCTGGCCTGCCACCGGCAGGCCCAAGCGCTTTATCAGGAATGCGGGGACAGGCCGGGCGTGGCGCGGTCGCTGAAAAACATTGCCATTGTGCTGGATTATCGGCAGGACTTTGAGAACGCCCGGCAGAACTACGAGGAGTGCCTGGCGACTTATCGGGAGTTGGGCGACCCGAAAAACGTTGCGTCCGTCCTCTTAAACCTCGGCGCGCACTGGATCGAACGCGGCGAGCCGGACCCGGCCATGCCTTTCCTTCAGGAAGCGATGGGGATTTGGCAGGGAATTGACGACCAGAGCGGCGTCGCTTGGACAGCGTTCAACCTCGGTCGTATCGCCCTTCTGCGGGAGCAGTGGCCGGAGGCCATTTCCCACTTCCAATTAAGTCTGCGTTTACAGGCTCAGATTTCCGACCAGAGGGGAATCGCTGCCGCGCTGTATCATGTTGCGCTCACGAACTACAGGGTCGGCAGGGATGAAGCCGCAACGCCTCTGATGGCGTCGGCGGATGCGCTTGTCCACAAACTGAACGCCGGGTTTCACGCGAATTCGCGCCTCATGCATGAGGAGACCATTCAATCACTGCGCCTGCGTTTGGGGGAAGACCGCTTCGCCGCGCTATGGCAAGAAGGCGCCGCCTTGTCCGTCCCTAAGGCCGTAGAGACGGCTCTGACCGAGTAAGCACAAAAACAACGTTCTCAGAAGGAGTGCTGCTATGACATCGTCTCGACGCGCATTGTGCGCCGCCGCTTTTCTCGCGCCGGTTGGTCTGTTTTTGCTGACCACCCCCTCATCCGCCCTGGGACGACACTGGACGCTTGACATTTCCCATCCCTGGGACCATGATCCCTATCTGCAAGGCGTCACCGCTGTGGACTACACGGTTGGAACGCAAATCCATCGGCTTCGGGTTTCGCTGCTGACTCAACTGGTGACGGCGGATAAGCCTTATGTTTTGGTGTCCGGCGCGACTTACCATCTGAGGGTAGACAACTACACGGACACGGACGGCGCAACGCCGCAGATCGCGCTGCGCTTTTACTATGGCTTTCAGCACAACGACACCGCTACCCTTAAGCACTTCAACCGGCACAATCTCGGCGAAGACCCGGATTCCTACATCAGTTCCAGCAACCCGCAGTCTTACAATGGCTACACAACGTTTGATCTGAAGGTCGGCGCGAGGCTGCCGCAAAAATTGCAGGCGCTGAGCGGCGACAGGAAACTCTACATTGCCGCTTACGAAGTCGGGGGCGGTTCCAATGAACAGAATCTCACGACCTATACCGTGATTCTGGCCGGCGAAATCCCCCAGACTTATTACTATCAATTGGACAACTTCCGGCACCTCTCCGTAAAAAAGAAGCCATGAAAACGTAGAAGCCGTGAACGAAACGTTTCGCACGGCCAAGACAGGAGGAAAGACGATTGACCGAGACATTTCTTATTCTGCACGGATGGGGCGGCAACAAGCCGGAGCACTGGCAGGAGCATCTGGTGAAGGGATTGGAGGCGGCGGGGCAGGACGTCCGGTATCCCAGGATGCCGGAGCCGACGGCCCCGAACCCCGACGCCTGGATGACGGCCCTGCACGCGGCGCTGGCGGAGATCCCCGAAGGGGCGACGCTGACCGTGCTGGCGCACTCGCTCGGGGCGATCAACTGGATGCGCCATGCCGCCATGACCGACCGCCCCGGCCCGCAGGCCGACCGGGTGCTGCTGGTCGCGCCGCCCTATGTCATCCGCGAGATCCCGCCGCTCGACGCCCCGCCCGGCGCGGCGGACTTCTTCCCGCCGCCGCTCGACAAAGCGGGCATCGCCGCGCTGGGCCGCGAGACCGTCCTGGTCGCGTCCGACACGGACGACTACGCGACGTTCGACCAGTCCGCCGCCTACGCGGGCGGCCTGGGCGTTCCGATTGAAAAACTGGCCGGCGCGGGCCACATCTCGCCGTACTACGGCTACGGCGAGTGGCCCTGGGTCTTGGAGTGGGCGCTGCGCCGCGCCCCGCTGCCCCCGCAGCCGAAGTAGGACAGGGGAATTCGCTACGGGAACAAGGCCCGCACGCCGTCGAGCGTCTCCTTGCGCTCCACGAAGACGTTGTCCGGGAGCAGCACTTCCAGGATGGTCACGCCGCCCGCACAGACCTGCGACACGCGCACCTCAATGGCGTGTTCTTGCGTCCCGGCCTTGTCGTCACAGCACAGGCGAGACAGGATCAGGGCCTGTCCCGTCTCCCGCGTCATCCGCACCCGCCGCCGCCCGGCGTCTCTGCCGGGAATCCAGGAATTGTCCATTGTCGCCCCCTCCAATAATGATTGCCTCTCGGCGGACCGCATCCGCGCGGTTTTTCTTGTGCATGAAGCGTGCCAAGCAGGGGAGCGGGGCGGGGACTGGGAGGAAGACGGTGAAAGTCACGGGTCCACGGTGAACAGGCCGATGCGCGCCCACTTCTCCGCGCCCCAGGCGTGCAGCCGGGTCTCGCTGTCCAACGTGCCGGAGAGCAAGTCGCGGGCGATGGGGCGGCGGCCGTTCTTGAAGACGGAAACGCAGTCCGGGGCGGTGCCCGGGGCCAGCACCAGCAGCAGCAGCTGGTCCTCGTGCCGGGACACCAGCGGCAGATAATGGACGGGGCTGCCGTCGGGCGACTGCACGCGGACGTACTGATCGGTGGCCGCGTCCGGCGCATACGCGCGCCAGCCGACCGTGACGCTCAGGGCGTCGAAGTCCACGCGGGCGTCGGGCAACGCCGACGCGACGGCCAGCAGGGCGGGGGCCGTCAGCGCCAGTTCGCGCCAGGCGCGGGCGCGTGAGGTTTCCGGGATCCGGCCGAGCGCGGCCCAGGCGTAGCGCGCGTAGTCCGGGTCACGGAAAAAGGCGCACAGCGCGAAGCCCGCCTGCGCGCAGTCGTACAGGCCCGAATGCAGGCCGTCCGCGTTCAGCGCGGGCGCGTCGGGGTGCAGCGGCAGAACGCGCAGCCACGCCCCCCACGACGCCAGCGCGGCGCGGAGGCGGGGATTGGGCGCTTCGGCGTCCAGCGCGAGCAGGTTCTGGATCACGGCGGCCACGACCGGCGGCGAGGCCGACTCGAACTCGCCCGCCCGCGTTTCCAGGAACACTTTGGCGACCCGCCAGGCGGCCTTGACGAAGACTTCATTGCGCGTCGCCCGGTGCGCCAGCACGAGCGGGCGGATCGCTTCCAGGCCGTCCAGGGCGCAGGACTGGGGGAGCAGTCTGCCGTCGCCGTCCAGCCCGCGTGTGGCCCAGACGCGGGCGCCGTCGTACCAACCCCGCTCGTTCATCTTCAGCAGCAGCCACTGGCAGATGTTCAGCGCCGACTGACGCAGCAGCGGGCAGCCGACGGCCTCGTGCAGCCGGAACAGCGACCCGGCGAGCCGGGCGTTGGCGGCCAGCCCGTGCGTCGGCTCGCCCGCGAAGTCACTCCCGACGCCTCCGGCCCTTTTGTCCCAGAACGCGCCCTTGTTCGGCTCGCTCTCGCCCCCGCCCATGACCTGAAAATCGGCGGCGACGCCGGTCGCCCCGTAGCGCACCAGCGCCGGGACGGCCTCGTGCGGGTGCAGCCGGTGCCATGCCCACAGCGCTTCCATCGCCTCTAATGGGTAGTGCGGGGCGCCCGCGTAGAACACGTTCGGGCCGTCCGGTGAACAAAAATACAGGCGCTCCGCGCCCTGCACGACGTGTCCCGCCGGGTCCAGCAGCCGAAGGGCGGCCCCCTGCGGCTCCCAGGCTGGCAGGTCTTCCAGCGGGTGCAGACGGTCCCCGGCCAGGGCCGCGTACTGTGTCACCAGCGCCGCGCGGGGCGCTTCGGCGGCGTCGGCCTGCTCGAAGCC
>CAZZVX010000235.1:0-8046 GCA_964657535.1 Armatimonadota bacterium
CCCCTCTCCGTGGAACGTCAATGCGTTCAACAGAGGCGACGGCGGCGATTTCCGGTGCTTCCCCAGCTACCCGGCGTCGTGGGACACGGTTCAGATGGGGTGGCTGCAGCGCGCGTTTCCCGTTCCCGCCAACTGGAAAGGCCGCCGGGTGATCCTGCACTTTGAGGCCGTCGCCGGGGACGCCGTCGTTCTCGTCAACGGACACGAGATCGCCCACAATTTCGACCTGTTTCTGCCGTTTGAAACAGACGTGACGGACTGGGTGAAATTCGGCGGACGCAACGAGGTGCAGGTCGGGGTGCGCAAAGCGTCCCTGTTCAACGACACACGGACGGTCGGCAGCCGCCCGTACCCCGGCGGGTCGTTCTGGGGCCAGGCCGTCGCGGGAATCTGGCAGGACGTGTTTCTGGACGCGCGGCCCGCCGTGCGGGTGGACGACGCGGAGGTGATGCCCCGTGTCTCCCAGAATGCGCTGGAGGCCGTCGTGACGCTGCGCAACGATACCGGGCAGGCGCAGACGGTGCAGGTCGGCGGCGACGCGCAGCCCTGGGTCAGCGACGCGGGCCGCGCCGTCCTCGATGCGCCGGAGCCGAAGTGGCATCTCGCCCCGCCCGTGCTGAGAATCCCGGCCCAGAGCGTCACGCTCGCGCCTGGGCAGACGCAGTCGGTGACGCTGCGCCAGACGGTGGGCGGCAGGCTGAAACGCTGGTCGCCGGACGCGCCGAACTTATACGGGCTGGTGCTGTCCGTCCGCCGAGGCGGCGCGGTCGTGGACCGTCAGTACACGCGGTTCGGCTGGCGCGAGTGGACGTTCGACGGCAACCGGCACCTGCTCAACGGCAAACCTATAGAATTGCGCGGCGACTCCTGGCATTTTCTGGGCATCCCGCAGATGACCCGGCGCTACGCCTGGGCCTGGTTCACGGCGCTCAAGGCCGCCCACGGCAACGCCGTCCGGCTGCACGCCCAGCCCTACCCGCGCTTCTATCTGGACGTGGCCGACGAGATGGGCGTCTGCGTGCTGGACGAGACGGCCAACTGGGGCAGCGACGGGCAGCACAAGTACGACGCCCCCGACTTCTGGACGCGCGCCGATGATCAGGTCGCCCGCCTGGTCCGCCGGGACCGCAACCACGCCGCCGTGTTCGGCTGGAGCGTGAGCAACGAGGTGGCGTGGTTTATTGACCGGGACAAGCGCCCCGAACTGATGGACCGGCTCAGGCAGGGCTGGACGGACTGGCTGGCGGCGGCGCGGCGTCTGGACCCGACCCGGCCCTGGGTCTCCACCGACGGCGACGGGGACGCCGACGGCATCATGCCCACGGTCGTCGTCCACTACGCGAGCATTGACGGCCCGGCGCAGGGGAGCAAGCCCTACGGCGTCGGAGAGACCGGGGGCGCCTACTCGGACACGCCCAAGCAGATGGCGCCGTGGATCGGCCCGCGCGCCTACGCCTCCGCGCAGGGGCGCATGGAAGGGGTGGCGACCGAGGCCTACGAACTGCTCGCGGCGCAGCGGCGGCGGAAGGCGGACTACGTCAGCGTCTTCAACCTGGTCTGGTACGGCCTGCAGCCGCTGGAGATCGGGCTTGCGGACACGGGCCGCCCGTACCGGGACACGGACGGCGTCTTCTTCGGCCCCTTTCATGACGGGCAGCCCGGCGTCCAGCCGGAGCGCCTGGGGCCGTACTGCACGACGCTCAACCCCGGCTACGACCCGCGCCTGCCCCTGTACCGCCCGTGGCCGCTCTTCGACGCCATCCGGGCCGCCGACGCGCCCGGCGGCCCCGCGCCCAGCCCCTGGGACCACCGGCAGACGCTGGACAAGCCCGGCGTGAAGCCCCTGCCGGCAGGGACGACCGGGATCGCCGTCCTGGCCGGTCCGGGGTCGCCGCTGCCGGGGCAGCTCCTCGCGCTGGGCGCGACCGTCTCCGCCGAGCGCGACGCGGGCCTCCTCGTCATAGATGGCGCGAATCCGCCGCCGGTCACGCCCGCGCTCCGTCGGTCGCTGGCCCGTGAAGTCGCCCAGGGCGCGACCTGCCTGGTCTGGGGTGTCGCGCCGGGCGCGCTGGACGCGCTCAACGCCGTGCTGCCCAAACCCATCCATTTGACGGCGCGGGCCGCGTCGTCGCTGATCGTCCAGAACCCGGACCCGGCCCTGGCCGGGATGGACAACGGCGACTTTTACTTTACCGAAGTCCTGCCGGGGGCCGTCACCGAACACGGGCTGGCGGGGCCGCTGGTGGACGGAGGCCGCGTGCTGGTCGCCGCCGGCCCTGCCGACTGGCGGCGCTGGAACTTCCGCGCGGAGCCGCAGAAGACCGCCGCGCTCCTGCGCAGCGAGCGCGAGGCCAAGCCCGCCGGGCCGGAAATCGTCGCCTATCCGGCGGGGCAGGGCCGGTATCTGGTGAGCGCGCTCGACCTCCGTTCCGGCTCGCCCGATGTCCGCAGCCTGTTCCGGCGGATGCTCGCCAACGAGGGCGTCGCGCTGATAGACCGCCCGGCGGCGCCCACGGACGCCTTCGACGCCTTCGGCACGCTGAAACAGGCGCTGGTCTGCGGCAGTTTCCCCGCGCCGAGCGCGGCGGCGGCTTACGACGTGGACAACGTCGGCATCGGCCCGGCGCTGCGCCCCGTCGCCGGAGATAAGTCCGGCGGCCTGGCCTGGCGGCCCAAGTCCGCCGGCGAGGACGGCGTCTTCAACTTCCTCTCGATGGGGCTGCCCGGCCCGCGCGAGAACTGCGCGGCATACCTGAGCTTCTGGGTCTGGAGTCCGCGCCCGCTGGACAATCTGCTGCTCGCGCCGAACATCCCGAAACTGGACCTGCTGGCCGGCTCGGACGACGGCTGCCAGATCTCCCTCAACGGCGCTGTGATTGGGGAAGACCGGGGGACCCATCCGCTGGTCGCCGGCTCTATTGCGTGCAAGTCCATGCCCCTGCAGCGCGGCTGGAATCACTTCGTCGTCAAGGCCGTCCAGGGCGGCGGGGAGTGGCAGTTCCGGGCCGACCTTCGGTGCAGCGACCCCGTGTTTTTGACCCAACTCCGCACTTCGATCACTGCCCCTGCCGACGATGCCCAGTCCGCGCCCTGACTCTCCGGCCCTTCCCCAGGCGTGTACGCAATTCCCGACAGGAAAACGGGCTGCCGAAGGCGAACAGGGAAACGGCCTCGCGCGAAAAGTGCGCGAGACACGTCTGCGTCTTGGAGGCTCCGATGCACCGTCTTGTTCTCCCGATCACACGGCTCGCCGCGCTGTTGCTGGCCGCGCCGCTGTGGTTCCCCGCTCACGCTTCGGCGCAGACGCCGCCCGACGCGCCGGGCGGCCTCGCCGTCGTCACCAACAACCCGTCCGACTACTGGACCATCTGCCGGAAAGGCGTGGAAGCGGCCCAGCGGCAGATTCCCAATGTCCCCGTGCAGTTCGTCATGCCCGACGACGGGACCGTCGCCACGCAGAAGAAAGACATGGACGACTTGCTCGCCAAAGGCGTCAAGGGCATCGCCGTCAGCCCCGTGGACCCCGCCGACGAGACCGATTATCTCAACACCGTCGCCGCCAAAGTCGCGCTCATCACGATGGACTCGGACGCTCCCCAAAGCGAACGCCTCTGCTTCATCGGCACCGACAACCACGCCGCCGGGATCATGGCGGGGCAACAGATCAAGGCTGCCCTGCCGCGCGGCGGCCCGATCATGCTCTTCGTCGGCCTGGCGGACGCCCAGAACGCGCGGGAGCGCATCGCGGGCATCCGGGACGCCCTGCGGGGGTCCGACGTTCACATCCTCGGCGTTCTCTCGGACGGCGCCGACCACGCCCGCGCCAAAGGCAATGCCGCAAACGCCCTGGCGAAATATCCTCACCTGGCGGGGCTGGTCGGCATCTGGAGCTACAACGGCCCTGCGATCCTGTCCGCCGTCAGTCACGCGCACAAAGTCGGCAAGGTCAAGGTCGTCGCCTTCGACGAGGAGCAGGAAACGCTCGACGGGGTCCAGAGCGGCGCGATCTACGCGGCCATCGTCCAGCAGCCCTACGTCTTCGGCGTCCGCAGCGTCCAGGTGCTGTCCCGACTCCTGCAGGGCGACCGCTCGGCGATCCCCGCCGACGGGCGCATCGTCATCCCGACGCTGGCGATCAAGAAAGCGAACCTCGCCGCCTTCCGGGCTGACCGGCAAAAAAAACTCGGCGGCTGACGGGCATCGCGTGGAAGTGACGGAGCCGCAGCGAGACGTTCTATCGCGGCTGCGGCCTTCGGAATTGGAGTACGGCGTTGGGCAAGGACATCAACGGCTGGGTAGAAGTTCGGCGACACTACGAAAGGGCGAAACCTCCCTTCAATGTGCAGTGGCACGGCGTCATCACCGTGAATAGCCTCATTGACAGAAACTACGATATGTTCAGCAGTCTCTTTGGCGTCACTTCCTCGTTTGCCCGCTTTTCGCCTGTCGCGCCAAATCGCGGACTGCCGAAGGACATCTCGGAGCAGGCCAGCGATGACCACCTGACGTGGGCAAGGCTGCCCCAGGTCCGACTGATGTTCTTGAGGCGGGCAACACTTGGCAGGTCGGTGAGTCCGTGTTTATCGTGGAGAAAACCTCGCGGCGCGAAGGGCTGAGACGTGATTGGCAACTGCTGTTCCGTCTCATGGCAGACCTCGCCGCTGAATACGGCCCCGACGGAGTGAGGATGGCCGTCTGGTTCGACTACTGAAAGTATGGATGAAGAGACTTACCAGCCTGTCGAGACGCAGATAGGCTTCCTTTGGGGGAGGGACGCCATTTATTTGACGGAAGTCCATTACGACGGTCACGACCTGTTGTTGGAGGGCAGCATCAACGGACATCTGGCGACCAAAACCACAGAGAAGTGGCTGCGGTACGCCATTGTGTTTTCGGGCGTCCTGGCGTTCAGGAGTGTTGAACTTGACTCGTGGCATCACCTGTACTCTCCCGCCAAAATAGAGCGAACCAGTTTCGCCGAGGTGATCAACTCGCGCTGGAAGACAGACCTGGGCGGCAAGGTCACACCGTCAGACAAACACTTCTACTTCTCCACCTACGATGACGTTTTTGATGTAATCTGCCGCGACTTCGTCCTGAAGGTCACTCCCTCCGTTTAGTCGTGCAGGAAACGGGCGGGCGGACGCCGTAAATGGGGAGACACGCCCGCGCGGACACGCGGGCCGGAAAGGCCGTCACGCCACCCCGTATGACGCTCACGGAAATTGATCAGGCGCTGGAAGACTGGCGGGGCCGCATCGCCACGGCGACCGAGAACCTGCTGGCGCTGGAAGACCTGCCCGTGGTCCAGCGCGCCCAGGGCGGGCCGGGCCGCGCCCCGCTGACCGGCGTGACGGCGGCGAAGGTCGGGCCGGCGCTCGCCCTGCTCCCCCAACTCTTCCAGGACATTGGCCTGCTGACGGACGCGGTTGACCGCGCGGAGGCGCTGCGCCGTCCCCTGACGCCGTTCTGGAGGCCGGAGCGCGCGCTCGATCAGATCGAGGCCCTGCTGACCGGCCCCGCCGTCGCCCTGCCTTCGGTGCAGACGCCCTTCGCCCAGCGCGGCCTGCTGTCGGCCCCGGAGACGGCCCAGGCGATCACCCTCGCCGCCCTGCTCGCCCTGATGTCGCGGACGTTCGCCGACGTGAAGGCGTCCCTGCTCGAAGCGCAGGACGCCTGGACGCGCCTCGAAACGTCGCTCGCGGCGGCGCAGGAGAAGGCCGCCCTGCTGGAGCGGATGGCGGCGCCCCTGGGGGAGACGGACGCGCCCGACCTGGTCCGCCTCCGGGCGCACCTGGCCGCGCTGGCCCGGCAGATCGCCTCCGACCCGCTGGGAGTCCCGACGGCCCCCGGCTGGGACGGCGCGGCGCTGCTGCGCCAGGCCTGGGAGCGGCTCGAAGGCGCGGCGGCTTCGCGGGAAAAGACGGAAACGCTCCGGGCCGAGGCCGAAACGCTGATGACGCGCTGGGGCGAGGCGCGCCGCCGGCACGAGTCCGTCCACGACCAGTGCCGGGCGCACCTGGCCGACCCGCCGCCGGACGTCCCCGACCGGCTGCCGGAGATGCGGCGCTGGCTGGCGACGCTGGAAGACGCCTGCGCGCAGCGGCGCTGGCAGGCCGCGTCCGTCGGCCTGGAACACTGGCGGGCGACGGCGCAGGAGTGCCTGGACCGGGAGGCCGCCGCCGCCGAGACCTGTGAAGCGCGGCTGGAAACGCGGGCGGGGCTGCCGGGGCGTCTCGCCGCCCTGCGCGCGAAGGCCGGGGCGCGCTCCCTGGCGGCGGACGGCGGGCTGGCCGCGCTGGGCCGGGAGGCCGACGCCCTGCTGGGCCGACATCCCCTGCCGCTGGCGCAGGCGGACGCCGCCGTGACGGCCTACGCCGACCGGCTGAACGCGCTGCTGAAAGAGCGCCGCCCGCGCAGGCTTCCTCCGGGCTGAACCCCTGAGAACGGCTGCAACTAAACGCGCGTTCACGTGTCTTATTTCTTTGGAAAGCGCGAACAGCATGACACAGACGACGGAACTGAAGTGCCTCCGGGCGGGCTGCTCCGGCAGGATCGTGGACGGGGTGTGTGAGGACTGCGGGCGGCCACCGCTCGGCGGGCCACCCCTGGTGGCGGGGAGCGCGCGGTCGTCCGCCGGGCCGCCGACGGGGTCGCAGGCGTCCGGCGCGAACGGGGCGTCGGGCGCGTCGGGCCGCAGCCGGTCCTCGCGCCGCTCGTCCGGGCGGCTCTCCCAGCGGAGCAGCCGCCGGACGCTGGGCGCCGGGCTGGTCACGGTCGAGCCGCTGCCGGCCCAGGACCCGGTCCAGTCCCTCCTCGCCGACCCGGTCGTCCCCGAACACAAGCGGCGCTGCCCCCACTGCGACGCCAGGCTGCGCCTGGAGCACGGCTACTGCCCGATGTGCGGCGCGGAGTATTCGTTCCGGCCCACCCTGGCCGAGGGCGACGTGGTCGCCGGGCAGTACGAGGTCCGGGGCGCGCTCGCCTTCGGCGGCCTGGGCTGGATCTACCTGGCGTGGGACCGCGCCCTGTCCCGCTGGGTGGTCCTCAAGGGCCTGCTGAACTCCAAAGACGCGGCGGGCGCGGCGATGGCCCTGCAGGAGCGGCAGTTCCTGGCCGCCGTCAAGCAGGCCAACATCGTCGGCGTCTACAACTTCGTCACGCGCGGCTCCGAAGGCTACATCGTGATGGAGTACGTCGGCGGCAGAACGCTGAAGGCCATCCGCAAGGAGCGCGGGCCGCTGCCCGCCGCCGAGGCCGTCGCCTACGTCCACCGCATCCTGTCCGCCTTCGGCTACCTGCACCGTCTCGGCCTGATCTACTGCGACTTCAAGCCCGACAACGTCATGCTCGAAGACGACGACGTGAAACTGATTGACATGGGCGGCGTCCGGCGCATAGACGACCTGGACAGCGACATCTACGGCACGAAAGGCTACTCCGCGCCGGAGGCGAAACAAAGCCCCTCGGTGACGTCGGACCTGTACACCGTCGCCCGGACGCTCGCCGTGCTGCTGCTGGACTTCCCGTTCCAGGGGCAGTACGAGTTCAGCCTGCCCGCGCCGGGCGACGAGCCGTTGTTCGCCCGGTATGAATCGCTGTACCGGTTCCTGCGGAAAGGGACCGACGCCGACCCGGACGAGCGGTTCCAGACCGCCGACGAGATGGCCGAACAGCTTCTCGGCGTCCTGCGCGAGATCGTGGCGGACGGCGGCGAGCCGCACCCGGCGGAGAGCGCCCTGTTCGGCGGCGACGTTCTGGCCCTGCTCGACGAGGACGACGCGGGCGCGTCGCCGTCTGACCGGCTGCTGCCCGCGCTGAAGCTCGACCCGCTCGACCCGGCCTCCGGCGCGATCATGGCGGGCGGCGCGGTGGCGGACCCGGCCCGGCGCGCGCTGCTCTACGAGAGCGCGGCGGCGCAGCACCCCGACTCCGTGGAGGCGCCCCTGCGCCTGGCCCTGGCCCGCATCGAGTCGGGGGCGTTCGCGGAGGCCGAGCGGGTTCTGGCGGAGGTCGCGGCGCGGGACCCGTTCGACTGGCGCGCGG
>CAZZVX010000236.1:0-8040 GCA_964657535.1 Armatimonadota bacterium
CTTGTCGCGGCATACGTTGCCGACGCCAGCACACTGCTTGCATCGCCGACAGTCCCCAAAGTGACAGTCCGAATCGCCGCCAAAGCGCCCAGTACCGACGCCGCAAGTCCACAGGCGGAGGCGCTGCCCCGGCAGGACGACACCGGGACCGGCAGCGGCACATCCGGCGCGATCGCCCCCGCACGAGGCCGCCGGGACACCTACGCCGCCGGAGCCAACGTCACGCAATATCTGGACGTGTTCGGCCTGGGCGGAGCCGCCCGCCGCTCGGAAACCGACGTGCGCGACTTTTACGCCCTGGATATTGACCGCCTGCAGAACGAAACGGCGCTGGCTGCCAAAAACCTGTTCTTCAATGTGCTGTACACGCAGGCCCTGGTCGCGACGCAGCAGGAGCAGGTGGCCTACGCCCAGGAGGACGTGCGCATCACGCAGTCCCGCCTGCGCAACGGCATCGTGTCCCGCTTTGACGTGCTGACGGCCCAGGCCGCGCTTGCCACCGCCCAGCAGCAATTGACCGCCGCGCAGGATCAAAATGAACTGGCGCAGTCCGAACTCAGTTACCTGCTCGGCACGGACCCGGACCAGCCGCAAACGCTGCAGGAACCGCCGCTGCCGCCGCTGGATCAGGCTGTCAGCCTGCCGCAGACCACCCAGGTCGCCCTGCGGCAGCGGCCCGAAATCGCGCAGGCCGGCTTGAACGTGGATGACGCCCAGCGGCAGGTGCGGCTGGCGCAGTCCGGCCTGCTGCCGACACTCGGCGTGGTCGGCAGCGGCGAAGACACCAGCAACGGTTCCACCGTCACCCCTTCCCGCTACGCCACCATCAGCCTGCAAGCCGCTGTCCCTTTGGACGACGCCGGGCTGACCCGCGCCCGCGTCCGCTCGGCCCAGTCGCAGGTGCAGACCCAGGCCGTCACGCAGCAGCAGATTGAACTTGCCGTCGGGCTGGAAGTGCGGCAGGCGACGGTCAACATCCGCAGCGCTCAGGCCGAGGTCGGGGCGGGTCAGGTCGGCGTCGCCCGCTCCCAAGAAGCCCTGCGCCTGGCCCGCGAGCGTTACGGCGCGGGCCTGGGAACATTCCTGGACGTATTAAATGCCCTCGCCCAGCTCGCCACCACGCGAACGAATCTCGCCGATGCGCAGTATTTCTATCAGTCGTCGCTCGCGCAGCTCGTCCGTGCGATGGGCGGACGTTGACGTTGCCACGCCCTGACAGGGAGAGGCAAAAAAGAAGCGGCTCTCCGAGCCGACGGGAAGGAGTCGGCAGGAGCCGACCAGAAAGAGCCGGTCACGGCTCTTCCGGCCCGCAGGGCCGGCTCTGTTGTGCCACGCCTTGAAAGGGCGTGGCACAGAGCGCTTTGGACAGTGTTTGCGGAAAGATTCTGACCCATTATGTGGATTGTCCGACTGGCCCTGCGGCGGCCCTACACCTTCGCCGTGCTGGCCTTGCTGATACTGATTTTGGGCCTCGCCAGCGTCCTCACGATGCCGACCGACGTGTTCCCGTCCATCAACATCCCGGTCATCACCGTGATCTGGTCGTATGGCGGCATCACGCCCTCCGACATGGAAAAGCGCTTCGTCACCCAAAGCGAGCGCGCCTACACCACGTCCGTCAACGACATTGAACATATTGAATCCCAGTCCGTGTCGGGCATCGGCGTCATCAAAGTCTATTTGCAGCCCAACGCCGATGTCGGCCAGGGCTTGGCGCAGGTCGCAGCCACCTCGCAGGTGATTCTGCGCGCCCTGCCGCCCGGCACGACTCCGCCCTACATTATCCGCTTTGACGCCAGCGATGTCCCCGTCGTGCAGGCCGCCGTCAGCAGCCCCTCCATGAGCGAGCAGCAATTATTTGACTACAGCCAGAACTTCATCCGCACCCAATTGGCGACGGTGCAGGGCGCGCAGATTCCCCTGCCCTACGGAGGCCGCTCGCGCGTCATCAACGTGGACATCGACTCGCAGGCCCTGTACGCGCACGGCCTGTCGCCCTACGATGTCAGCAGCGCCATCAGCGCCCAAAACCTGATCCTGCCCAGCGGCGACGCCAAGATCGGGGCGCGCGATTACCCCGTCACGGTCAACAGCAGCCCCAGCGCCGTGGAGTTTTTGAACGACCTGCCCATACGCGAGGTCGACGGCAGCACCGTCTATGTCCGCGATGTCGCCCAGGTGCGCGCCGCCCTCATCACCATCAACAAAAGCGGCAGCGCGTCCACCCTGGACGTCGTCAGCCGCATCCGTTCCACATTGCCGCGCGTGCTGGCGACCGTGCCGAAGTCGCTCAAAGTGGACCTGATCGCCGACCAATCCGTCTTTGTCCGCGCCGCCGTGCAAAGCGTCGTCCGCGAAGCCGCCATTGCCGCCTGCCTCACGGCCCTGATGATTTTGCTCTTCCTCGGCAGCCTGCGCTCCACGGCCATCGTCGCCGTGTCCATCCCGCTGTCCATTCTGGCGAGCATCATCACCTTGAACGCTCTGGGCCAGACGCTCAACACCAGCACCCTCGGCGGCCTCGCCCTCGCCGTCGGCATCCTAGTAGACGACACCACCGTCACGATAGAAAACATCAACCGTTACCTCGGCATGGGCCACCCCCTGCGCAAGTCTATTCTGGAAGGCTCAGCGGAGATCGCCCTGCCCGCGCTCGTGTCCACGCTCTCCATCTGCGTCGTCTTCCTGCCGATGGCCCTGCTGTCGGGCGTGTCGCGCTACCTGTTCCTGCCGCTCGCCGAGGCCGTCATCTTCGCCATGCTGGCCTCCTATATCCTCTCCCGCACCGTCACCCCGACCTTCGCCATGTATTTGCTGCCCAAAGAAGTCGCCCTCTTCAAAGAAGAAGGCGAGGGCGAACAGGGCGACAACTCCCAGAAGAACGGCCAGAAAGGCAAGCACGCCCGCAACGGCGTTCACCACGACAAAGCCGACGCCGACAACAAAGACAACGAACAACTGGAAAAGCAGCGCCGGGGCATCATCTGGCGCACGCACCACAAGTTCAACGGCTGGTTTGAGAAGCGCCGCGAGGGCTACAAAGACACCTTGACCTGGGTGATGGATCACCGTTTGGGCGTCACCCTGATCTTCGCCGTCTTCTGCCTGCTCTCGTTCTGCCTGTTCCCGTTCATCGGGCGCGACTTCTACCCGCAGATTGACGCCGGGCAGATGCGCCTCCATGTCCGCGTGCCGCCCTCCACGCGCCTGGAAGAAACCGCCCGCACGTTTTCCGTCATTGAAGGCCAGATACGCAAGACCATCCCGCCGGGCGAGACCGGCCAGATATTGGACAACATCGGCGAGCCGATCTCGGTCAACCTCGCCTACGGCGACACGGCCACCGTCGGCCCCTCCGACGGCGAAATCCTAGTGTCACTAAAAGGCAAGCACCACCCGACCGAAGGCTATATTCAAACCCTGCGCCGGACATTGCCCCAGCAGTTCCCCGACGACACGTTCTTTTTCCAGCCCGCAGACATCGTCAACCAGATCCTCAACTTCGGCCTGCCCGCCCCCATTGACGTGCAGGTGTCCGGCCCGAACCGCAACCAGGTCCAGGACCTGCAAATCGCCCAGCAGATTCGGGCAAAGATGGCGGGCATTCCCGGCGCGGCGGACGTGCATTTGCAGCAGATCACCGACGCGCCCGCCTTGCAGGTCAATGTCAACCGCACCCGCGCCGAGCAGATTGGCCTGACCCAGCAGGCCGTCGCGCAAAGCCTATTGGTCTCGCTCGCCGGAACCAGTCAGGCCGCGCCGGACTTCTTCCTGAACGCCCAGAACGGCGTCGTCTACAACATCACCGTCCAGACGCCGCAGTATAAACTGGACACGCCCGACGCCATTCTGTCCACGCCGCTGTCCGTGCCGGGCCAGTCCAACCCACAATTGCTGTCCAATGTCGCCACCATCGCGCACGACGCCGAGCCGTTGGTCATCAGCCACTACAACATCCAGCCGACCTATGACATCTATGCGTCCACCCAAAACCGCGACCTGGGCGGCGTCGCATCGGACATCAACCGCATCATCGCGCCGTTCAAGAAGCATTTGCCGCGCGGCAGCACCATCACCGTCCGGGGCCAGGTGCAAAGCATGAACGAGTCCTTCACCGGCCTGGGCTTCGGCATCCTGGGCGCGATCCTGCTGGTATACCTGCTGCTTTCGGTCAACTTCCAGTCCTGGCTGGACCCGCTGGTCGTCGTGTCGGGCGCGCCCGGCGCACTCGCGGGCATCTTGTGGATACTTTACGTCACCCAAACCACGCTGAACGTGCCGAGCTTGACCGGCGCGATTATGACTATCGGCGTTTCCACGGCCAACAGCGTCTTGGTCGTCACCTTCGCCAACGAGCGCCGCGCGGAGGGCATGAGCGCCCATGACGCCGCCATCGCCGCCGGCTACACGCGCCTGCGCCCCGTGCTGATGACGGCGCTGGCGATGATCATCGGGATGCTGCCGATGGCGCTGGCGCTGGGCGAAGGCGGCGAGCAGAACGCGCCTTTGGGCCGCGCCGTCATCGGCGGCCTCCTGGTCGCCACGCTGACCACGCTCTTCATCGTCCCCATCTCCTACTCCGTCCTGCGCGCCAAAGACGCGAAGCCCTTAGACGACGAGGACGAAGACAAGCCGCGCCCCGCCAAGCGCCGCCATCCTGCCGAAGCCAACGGCCATTCAGCGGACGGCCAGGGCGCGATCCCGGAAAACGCTCCGGCAGCCCAGCCCGCCTGACACGAACGCGCTACGCCGTTTGCTGCGCTTTTCGGGTATACAAAAACTATGATTACCATCACATTATGACAACGGGTTTGGCCGCCGAAGGGCATTGATTTGTCGCACAGAGGTAATAAAGTAATAGTGGAGGTCTACAATGAGTTTCCACATTCGTACCATAGATTTAACCAAAATCAAATCAATCACTAAATATTCCGCTATCCCCACATACCACACGCTTGATGCAAAGAACGGCGGACTGCTGGAGGAGGCTGCAGCCTTTGAGGGATTGGTAATCGGGACCGAGAAAATTGACGGAACAAACGCACGTATTATTTGCCTGCCCGATGGCAACTTCATACTCGGAAGTCGTGAGGAACTGCTCTATGGCCGTGGGGATTTGATCGGCAACCCGGCGTTAGGGATTGTAGAGGCGCTGAAGGGACTGGCCGAGGAATTACGAAACTCTAATCCAGAAGGCATTACTGTTTTCTATTTGGAAGTCTTCGGCGGTAAAGTGACGGGGGCAAGCAAGCAATATACTGGCGCCCAATTAGTTTCGTTCCGTTTATTTGATATCATGCGGCTTTTGGATTACGAGCCATTGTTGATAAAAGAACCGCAAGAAATTTCGCTCTGGCGCGAGAAATCGGGACAGCCTTTCGTGGGTGAAGACGATCTGCACACATCACCGGAGCAGACGCGAATTTTGTTGACGCCCCGGTTGTTTTCAATTGAGGCAAGTAGTCTGCCCCGCTCCGTCGTGGAAATGTCTGAGTTTCTCAAGGAGAAATTGCCTTCCAGCCAGAGTACGCTGGATGAAGAAGCGGGTGGTCGTGCTGAGAGTGCCGTACTCAGAACGCCTTCACGTTCGATCATTGCCAAGGCGCGCTTTGAAGATTATGGACGCACACTAAAAAGGCGGAGTAGTCAGAGGTAAAGTCATTCATTGTGTTATATGAAAGCTTGCTTATGGTCGTCCAAGACCACATTCGTGTCGCACTCCGGATCGCGTTTTTTCTTGCCATGGCGTTGGCCTGCTGCATTCCCATCACACCCGCCAGTACAGCAAGAGCGGAAAGCCATGTGACTTCCTCAATCATCGCCGCCAAACAGGCGCTGCATAACACCCGCTTCCTCTACGTTGGCTGTCCCCAATCCAAGACATTGTTGATTTTCAGTGTTGATAAGGAAGGTGTGCTATGTTCGGTGAGTACAGTCCTCTCAAAGCCTCTTTCAGAGTCCTCAAACGGCTTCAGTGACCCTTGGCGTCCGACTGCTCCGATGGTCATAGGAAGGCTTATCTACAGCATCGACGGCGACAGTCTTTTCCAGTTCCGCGTGAATGATGTTGGATTGCCCCAGCCATTGACGCCCTCAACAATCTGTCTAAGCAATTCTCCGTTTTGCCTCACACTATCGCCTGATATGAGCAGTGTCTATGCATTGCATTACGAACCAGGCAACATCATACACCTCATGCCTCAATCCGACGGCTCGATGACACGTCTACCCGACGTCGTGCGGGTAGGCGGTTTCCCTAACCGTATTATAATCGATCCGGCGGATAGGTTCGCTTATGTATCCGTAGATGGAACGACTCAGACTATCTGTTACCGGATCGAGGGAGACGGGGTGCTCGATGCAGATTCCTCACGCACTTTCACGATGGCGGAACGAGGCTTCCAAGACGAAGGCGGTTCGAGTCTTATCACATTTACTCCCGATGGAAAATACGCCTATGACGTTAGCAAATACATGATATTTCAATATCGGGTCATGCCGAACGGTGAATTCAAGGCTCTATCGTCCCAAGCAGTCGTCAGGGACATCGAAACTTATTTTTCTTTAGTGATCGCACCAGATGGTCGGTGTGCATATGCCGTCAACAGTGACAACAGCATTACGGAGTTTCGCATCGGTGAAGACGGGCGGCTTTTCGCTATTGGCTCACTCCCGGCGACTCCACTTTGGCACGCATACAAAGGGTACCGAGCGATTCTCATTGACAGCGCCAGCCAGTTCGCCTACGTCACAAGCCCACAGCAACATACGGTCGTGCGTTACCGAGTCGCCAACGACGGCCAATTGACAGCACCGCTGGCTGTTGTTGTTCCTGAGAAACTCATTCCCGAAACTCTTGCAATGGTGCAGGAGTAATAGGCAACGTCTATAGTACGCGCTGTATCCGACACAACCCTGCGCCTCATTTGAGAGCCTCCACAAACTCTGCCAAATACAGGCGGTTGCGAACGCGATCAAACATTGCTCCAGATTGCACACGGCGACGTTAGCCGAAAAGGATTACTCATACCAGACAATTAGAGAGCGCCCAAATGGTAACACAAGACACGTCTCAGACCCTGCCGCCGGAGCCGCCCGCGCGGCCCGCGCCGCCTCAGCCCGACCCGTCGGGGCCGCCCAAAGAGGACGCGCACAAGCCCGACCCCGGGCGCCCGCGCCGACTGCTGCGGCTGGCGATCATCAGCCTTATCGTCTGTGCGATTTTGCTGCTGATCGGGTTGATCCCCCGGCTCCATCGGCGGCCGCAGTTGAAGTCCGCAGCGACGGCGCAGAAGGACGCGACGCCGACGGTCAACGTCGCGGCGGCGCAGGCCCCGCCGCCGTCGGACGTGCTGACGCTGCCGGGCAATATTCAAGCGATGGCGCAGACCGCCGTGACCGCGCGGGCGTCGGGCTACATCCAAAAGTGGCTCGTGGACATCGGCGACCGGGTGCGCGCCGGGCAGACCCTGGCGGTCATCGCGACGCCCGACGTGGATCAGTCCGTGGCGCAGGCGCGCGCCCAGCTCAGCGGCTCGCAGGCGGCGCAGGCCCAGGCGCAGTCCAACGTCGTTAACCAGCAGGCGGCCTTGTCGCAGGCGCAGGCCAACCTGTCCCGGTCGCAGGCGACGCTGGCGCAGGCCCGCACCGACCTGGCCCACGCCCAGGCGTCTCTGGCCCAGGCGCAGGAAGCCTCCGACCAGCAGCGCGCTCAGGTCGCGCAGGCGCAGGCCAACTTGGACCTGGCCCGCGTCACCGCCCGCCGCTATCAAAACCTCCTGGCGGACGGCGCGATTGACCAGCAGACCACCGACCAGGCCGTGGCGAGTTACGAAACGAATCTCGCCAATGTCCAGGCGCTGCAGTCCGCGCTGCGGGCGAGTCAGGCGAACGTGGCAGCGTTCCGGGACGCCGTGTATTCCAGCCGGGCGAACGTCAAGGCCTACATAGACGGCGTCCGGTCCAGCCACGCCGCCGTCGCCGGGGCCGCCGCGAATGTCGCGTCCTACCGGGCCGCCGTCGCCGCCGCCGCCCAAAATG
>CAZZVX010000237.1:0-8031 GCA_964657535.1 Armatimonadota bacterium
GTACACGGCTATTGTGACACGGAACGGCGCCGCTGTCAACCGTGCTTCTGCGACGCCAGGAAACTGGGCAGCCAGGCCAAGTCGGCTTCCTCGTCGTCTTCAAGCGCGCTGAGGTCGGGCAGGTTCAGGACGTAGAGGAACGCCTCGACCACGCGCGGATCGAATTGCGTCCCGGCACAGCGGCGCAGTTCGGCGCGCGCCCAGTCCTCGCTGTAGGCGTCTTTGTAGCTGCGCTTGGTGATCATCGCGGAGTAGGCGTCCACGACGCAGACGATGCGCGCGGCGATAGGAATTTGGTCGTCCTGAAGGCCGTCCGGATAGCCGGTGCCATCATAGCACTCATGGTGGTGGAGAACGGCATCCGCGACCAGGTATAAAGCGGGGACGTGGCGGATAAGATCGTGGCCGACGCGGACGTGACGGCGCACCAATTCGCGCTCTTCGGGGAGCAGGGGACCCGGCTTGTTGAGCAGGCCGTCGCTGATGCCGATCTTGCCGATGTCGTGCAGCAGGGCGGCGTAGCTGACGATGCTGCGCTCCAGATCGGTCAAATTGAGATGCCGTGCGATCAGGCGCGCGTAGCGCGACACCATCTCGCAGTGGCCCTGCGTGTAGGAGTCTTTGACTTCCATCGCGTCGGCCAGCACGCTGACGGTGGACAAGTACGCTTCCTGGAGTTGGCGGCGCAGTTGGCCGTTCTCGGCGGCGACAGCGGCCTGGTTGCCGACGGAGATAATGGACTGCACATCATCGTCGTCGAAATCCCCCGCCGCTTTGTCGGCGACGATGACAATGCCGTTCAAGTCTTTCAGCAGCGAGACGGGCGCGACTATGCAGTTGTGAAAATGCTCCGTGTCCGCGCCGGGTTCGGGCAGGTGGGCGAGGTCGGCGGGGGAATGGGCGACGAAGTTGTGCTGGTCGCGCAAGACCTGACGACAAATAGACTGGAGGAACTCCGACGGCGCCGACTGCGGGTAGCTGTCCACCTGCACGGCGGCCCGGATGCGCAGCGGGATGCCTTCGCCTTTGCTGGTCACATACAGGCCGCGTGTCGCCCCAGTAATCGTGAGACAAGCCCGCAGGATCATGTCAAAAACATTGCCGCTGAACAGGGTCTTGTGTAATTCTTGCAGCACGTGTTCCAGCTGCTGGGCGCGGGCGCGCTGGCCTTCCAACTGCACCCTCGCCTCGGCGGCGGCCTGCTCCGTATCCTGCAACCGGCGAACGACCTGCGCATTGGTCTCCTGCAAGCCGATCACCTGCATTTGAAGGCTCGTCACGCGCTGCTGCGCGTCCCGCATCGCCGCCGTGGTCTGCTGCGCACGAGCCATCACGTCACGGAAATGGGTCTCGGCTTGATGGAGGTCCGCCAGCACCTCTTCTTCGGAGGGTGCAAGTTCGTCAGGGGCCTCAGTTTCAATGTCGGTCATGGGAGAATCCTTCGACGCTTCAGACTTTCTTCTGAAAGAGCTTCTCCAGCGGCGTTAGTTCAGGCTGGTCTGTCCCGGCGGCAGGGCGCTCCTCCGACAGAAACTGACTGTTCCGCAACTGTTCAGCTTCCTGCTGTGCCTGCATCATACTGCGAATCAAGCCGTCCTCGGCCATACGGAGACGCTCGATCTCGGCGGCGTTCTGGGTAATGGTATGATCCCGCGCGGCGATCTGGGACGCCAGAAACTCTACATAGTGCTGGATTTGCGACAGCGCGGCCCGAACCTGGTCGGGCGAATAACCGCTGGAAACCGTGCTGAACGACAGGGTGTTGACGAAACGGATCACGCTTTCGGGCGTTTCCCCCAGAACGGCCCCCGTGACCTGATCGGTGCCGGAACGGTTTTGCAGCCGTGACAGCAGCATCCCGATCTCCATGTCGCCCGGATGCCGTCGCAGCGCCTCTTCCAGCGTGGACTGCGCCTCCTGGCGCCTGCCGGTCGCGAGATAGGCGTTGGCAAGGTTGACCAGGAGATCGCGGGAAGGGCTGGGGGTGGGGCAGAGAAGGCGGGCCGTCTCGAAAGCGCGGACGGCCTCACCGATCTGGCCGAGCGCATAAGAGGCGGCGCCAAGATAGGCGAGCGTTTGGTAGCGAACGCTCTGGGAGACCGTCCGTTCCTGTTCTGCGGCGGCGCTGCGGAGCCGGTCAGTGGCCTCACGGAGACGGCCTTCGCGAAACGCGCCCATTCCTGTCTGCCATTCGGTCATTCTTGATAATTATTCCGGGGTCACGGCGCCGGGCGCCGTGCTGCCTAGACGGCGGGTTGTTGCTTTGATGCGTTTGACGCGCGTCGGGTCTGCGGTCGTCTGGCCGAGTACCGCGATCTGCTGTTCCATGTCCTGTGCCAGACTGTCTTCGCCGAGTTTGTGCAGTTCGCGCGTCGCCGCTCCAAGCCGTTCGCGGGCGCGCTCCAGATCGCCGCGCTCCTGCGCGCGCTGCGCCTCCCTCTCGAACTTATAGATCGAAAAGCGGTCCACGAGGTCCTGGACAACCTGATTCTCCGGCGTCGGCGATGCCGCCGCGCTGGAAACCACGACCGGGACAGCCGCCTTTTCCGTGCCGGCGCCGGCGCCGTTACCCGCCGTGTGCAGCCAGGTCAGTTGGGCCTCCACCAGCGAGTATTCGCCGTCCGCGAGGAGCGGCGGGGCGATCTGAACCAGGATGCCCGCCGGTGACGCCGTGGAAACATCGCCGACTCGAGCGCGCAGCCAGTCGTCTTCCGTGTAGACCTCATCGAACAGCGTCATGACCGGGCGCACTTGAAAGACGTCCTGAACGACCGCGCCTTGCAGTCCGCGCACCGCGATGTACAAATCCGTGATCGTGATCGTCTCCAGGGTCGTCATTTCCTGATGGAGACGGTCGGTGATCTCGACGATGTCGGCGGCGTAATAATACTCCCCACGGGAATTATCGGCAATCCGCGTCAAAAACTCCTCATCGAATTCATCGCCAATCCCGATGGTCGTGATGGCGAGGCCTTCTTCCTGAATGGCGGTGACATTGAGCATCGTCACATCCGCGTCCTGCACGATGCCGTCGGAAATGACGATCAGGCGGTTGACGCCTTGGGGAATGACGGTCTGTTTGAGCATTTCGGCGCCCGTTCGCAGCGCTTCGGCCATATAGGTTCCGGTCCCGATGTCCGCCGGCAGGCGCTGCTCCCGCAGAAGGTCCATCTGCATCAGGCATTGATCGGGAAAATTGCTCCAGTCCTCCGCCGTGAAGACCGGATGCGTCCGGTCCGCAAACGCGATGACGGCCACATGGTCGGACGGCTGCAGGGTCGTCAGCAAATTCTTGATCGACTCGACCGCGAGCGCCATCGGCTTGCGGGCGACGCTCTGCATTTCCGCGAGCGTCTGTCCCGTCCAATAGATCGCCTCACTCTCGTCGGCCTTACCGCGCTCCATCTCGTCACGCGAGATCGCCAGACCCAGCCAATATTCCTGTTCCTCGTCGGTCAGTTGGAAATGGTGCATAGTCGCCGAAGAGTCAACGACGAGAACGATGTTGAGTGGCGCGCGGCTCCCGCTGCTGGGCGCCGTCTGCGACGGCGCAATGTCAATCAGCGCATACAGTGGCTCCTCCAGGTACGCATCGGACGGAATGGAAGGGCGGCTCAGGGCCACCTTGACATCGAGGCTGCTGCTCACACGCAGTTCTCCTTAAATTTCGTCGGCAGTTTGTGAATAATAATGATAACCTGCTCTACGTTCCACATCTTTTTCCAGAATCCTTCTTTCGCTCGCGAAGATTGACCAAGTTCGTTCTCCTGTGCTATACTGATGCCGTTGTATCAATTTCAGCAGTCGCCGCAACCGGCGCCGCGAGGAGAACACCTCAAGGAAACGACGACTGACGCTCGCGCCGCGCGCCTGGGTAACTGACACTCTTTTGCATGACAACGCCAAAGAGAGACACTTGCTTGGGCGCTTTTTCTTGCTTTCTATCCGACTGAGGAGGTTCCTTTCCATGACACGCATCTCTCGCGCGCTTTTAAGCGTCTCCAACAAGACGGGACTGATCCCGTTCGCGCAGGGCTTGGCAGCCCTCGGTGTGGAACTGATCTCCACCGGCGGCACGGCCAAAACTCTTTCTGAGGCGGGACTGACGATCAAAAACGTCTCCGATGTGACGCAGTTCCCGGAAATGCTCGACGGGCGGGTCAAGACGCTCCACCCCGCTGTTCACGGCGGCATCCTGGCGGACCGCTCCAAGCCGGAGCATATGGAAACCATCGCGGCGCACGGCATCACGCCCATAGACCTGGTCGTTGTCAATCTCTACCCGTTTGCCCAGACCGTCGCAAAGCCCGGCGTCACGCGAGAGGAAGCGATTGAGAACATTGACATCGGCGGGCCGTCCATGGTGCGCTCGGCGGCAAAAAACCATGCGTCCGTCGCCGTCGTCGTCTCGCCGGAGGATTACGACGCTGTCCTCGGCGAACTGCGCCAGAGCGGAGGCGTACTTAGTCAGGAGACGCGGGATCGCCTCGCCGCGAGGGCTTTCCAGAAAACGGCGGAGTACGACACGGCTATTGCCGCCTACTTGTCCGCCGGCACAGCGGCGGAGGGTAGGGCATTCCCGGAAACTCTCTCGCTCGCGCTCACGAAAGCGCAGGACCTCCGCTATGGCGAGAATCCCCATCAGAAGGCTGCGTTTTATCGAGACAGCCAGGGCGATGCCGTCGGCGTCGCGACAGCCGTCAAACTCCACGGCAAGGAACTTTCGTTCAACAACATCTACGACCTGAACGCCGCCTTCGATCTCGTGCGAGAGTTCAGCGAGGATACAAACGCGGCGGCGGCGATCATCAAGCACACAAATCCCTGCGGCATGGCGCTCGCGCCCACATTGGCCGAGGCGTTCCAGCGCGCCCGTTCCGGCGACCCCATCTCCGCGTTCGGGGGTATTCTGGCGACATCCCGACCGATTGACGCCGCGACCGCAGAACTCATCACCGGCAAGAACACGTTCTTCGAAGCCATCATCGCGCCGGGCTACGCCACAGACGCCTTTAACATCCTGACCGAGAAGAAACAATGGGGTGCGAACCTGATCTTACTGGAAAGCACGCTCCCGGTCCGGGTTGAGGAGGGCCTCGATTTCAAGCGTATCGAAGGCGGGATGCTTGTCCAGACGGCGGACGTGAAGACGGCAACCGCTTTGGACGTGACCACCGTCACGCGCCGAACGCCGTCGGAGTCAGAGTTGAGAGATTTGCTCTTTGCCTGGAAGATCGTCAAGCACGTCAAATCGAATGCCATCGTCCTGGTCAAGAACCGTCAGTTGATCGGGGTCGGCGCAGGACAGATGAATCGCGTTCAGAGTGTCCGGCTGGCCGTCGAGCAGGCGGGGGAGAAGGCACAAGGGGCGGTCCTGGCTTCGGACGCATTTTTCCCGTTCTCGGACGGCCCGGAAGCGGCGGGTAAAGCAGGCGTGACCGCGATCATCCAGCCGGGCGGGTCGAAGAAAGACGACGAAAGTATCGCCATGGCCGACACCTACAATATGGCGATGGTCGTCACCGGCCACCGCCATTTCAGACACTAAAGGCTTCATGCGAGGTTAAGGAAGCAGATGCGTGGAAAAGCTCAAGAAGCAAGTCGCCGTTTGCCTCGTGATCGCGATCACTCTCACAGCGGATGCCATTCGCCTGACGCATCGTCGCATACGGACGCCAAAGCGCACGGCTCCCACGGAGCGTAACGCCGTCCGATCCGCAGGGACGGAAGGCCATCCCCACATCCCGAACCGAAGGGCAGCGGCGCGGACAGCCCTGCGCTGCCTGAACGCCCTCTGTGACACTGGAGCATCGGACGAAGCCGTCGCCGAGACGCGCGGCCTCATCGCCCGGCTCGGCGCAGCCTCTCTGCCCGTGGTGGATGGGCTTACGGCGACGCTAAATTATTGGCCTTGCTCCCCGTCTTCGGGGGAAAGGTGCCGAAGGCGGATAGGGGGCCGTCTTAGCCCTGGGCGGCAGTCGTCGCCTGGGCGGCGCGCTTCATCAGGCGGGACTTGCGGCGGGCGGCGGCGTTCTTGTGGATGATGCCGTGCTTCCACGCTTTGTCAATGACGCTGACGCTCTTGGAGACGCTGGCGGCGACCGCTTCGGGCTGAGCATCGGCACCCGCGATGGCGGCGTTGGCCTTCTTGATGTAGGTCTTGATGGCCGATTTGGTGGCCTGGTTGCGAAGCTGGCGTTGGCGGGAGCGCTTGACGTCTTTGATGACGGACTTGATATTGGGCATTTCGGATCGGGACTCCTTGGGACGAATACGCGACGTTGGGTAACGGACGCCAAATTGAATGCGACAGAGTATACCACACAGGGGCCGAAAAATCAACCGGGCGTGATATAATAAAGGCTATTGCCGACACGAAGACGGCAATGAGTTTCCGTGGAAGGACCGCGCTTTATTATATGACGACCAAACGCTTCGGTTTTGTCTCGATTGTCCCCCTGGTTCTTGCCCTGGCCGCCCTGCTCGGCGCCGGCTGCGGGCCGCACTCGTCCAGCGGTTCCGGCGGCGCACCAGGCGGCGGGGAAGCCCTCAAAGTGGGAATTATTCCGTTCGAGGACGTCGGCGTGATCCAGAAGGCGTTCGCGCCCTTCGCGACGTACCTGGGCAAGAAGGCCGGAAGGCCGGAAGGCCAGGTGTTTGTCACCCCCGCCTACGCGGGCGTCCTGCAGGCGCTGCAGTCCGATCAGATTGACGTCGCTTATCTGAACCCGCTCTCGTATGTGCTGGCCGTGCAGCAGTTCCAGGGCAGCCCGGAGCATCTCATCCCGCTGGGGATGCCGTACTTCCACCACAGCCTGACCTACAAGGGCATCATCTTCGTGCGGACGGATTCGGGCATCAATTCGATCAAAGACCTGAAGGGCAAGAGTTTTGCCTTCGCCGACCGGACTTCGACGTCCGGCTATCTCTATCCCGCCGGACTGATGAAGGAGGCAGGGGTGGACCCGGAGAAGGACGTGAAGGCCGTCAACATCAGCGGCACGTCGTCCGTCAACGCCGTCTACGGCGGGCAGGCGGCAGGCGGCGCGACGTTCGAAGGTGGCATCATCCTTGCCTGTACGGACCCGGTGACGGGCAAAGTGGACGAGGCCAAAGTCAAACAGTTCAAAGTCATCGCGACGACCGACCCGATCCCCAACGGCATGATCGTCGCGCGGGGGAACCTTGACGCCGGGGAGATCGCCAAGCTGAAACAGGCCCTGTCCGACATCAACACCGAGCCGGACGGTCAGGCGGCCCTGAAGGCGATTCCGAGCGGCGGGTGGGACAAGATGGTTCCCCCGGACGACTCCATCTTCAACTCGGTGCGCGACAAGTCCAAGATCCTCGGCTTGAACCTGCAATCGCTCGATTCGCAGAAGAAATGACCGCTCATGCCTCGTACTCAAATCGTGCCGGTGGCGCTGCTGCTGCTGGCGGCGTTCGGACTGTTGTTTTGGAGCATTCGCACCACGACTATTGCAGATCAGGGCCAGGATGGTCTGTCGCCCCTGCCGCCCCAGAAAGTGGTGGACGCGCCCGACTGGACGCTGACGGATATCGTGTCGGGGCGGCCCGTCCGCCTTTCGGATGAGGCCCGGCAGCATCCCGTCGTCTTCTCGTTCTGGGCGACCTGGTGCGGGCCGTGCCACATGGAACTGCCCCATTTAGAGCGGCTGTCCCGGAAGTACCGGGGCCGCGTCGCCTTCTACGGCGTCAACAGCAGCGATCCGCCGCCGGCCATCGCCGACTACGCGAAGCGCAACGGCCTGACGTTCCCGCAACTGAGTGACGCGAGCCGCCAAGTCGCCGCTGATTACGGGGTGGACGGCATCCCGTTGCTGGTGGTCGTTGACACGCAGAACCATGTCCGGGCCGTCGAATCCGGCTACGACATCAACGGCGATTTAGAAGCGAGCCTTTCCAAACTCCTGGATGGCCTGCTGTCCGAACGATAATTCTCGCAATTCCCACAAAGTGAGGTAATCAGGCCGTGAATGACCATTTCTCACGTCGCGAATTTTTGCGTCG
>CAZZVX010000238.1:0-8016 GCA_964657535.1 Armatimonadota bacterium
AGCGCCGCGCCGATGGCCCGTGGCTCATTCCAGAGCGCCTGCGCGAGGATCGGCGCGACCGAGATCGGTGTCCAGTTGAGAGTCGCCTGCACGCCGCGCCGCCCGCCGCGACTCTGCGCGCCCCAGCGGACGAAATTTTCGTTCTCGCCGAAAAACAGCAGCGTCAACTCCTCTTTGGCGCGGGTGCACTGGCGGCGCAGGCCGTCAATCCGGTCCTTGAGCGCGGCCTGCCCCGCCGTGTCCTGCTTGAGCAGTTCGGTCGCCAGGCCGTCCAGCAGCACGCCGATGGCCGTGACCTGCGCCCGCGCCTGTTGCATGGCGTCGGGGCTGGTGAGGACGTCCTGCACGAAGAATTCGGGGCGCGGGGACTGCGCGAACGGGGCGAACAGGCCTTCCGCCGCCGTCTCGATGGCGCGCAGACGGTCCCGGTCCACGTCGAGCGACCGGACGGCGCGTCGCGCCTTCTCCATCAGGACAGGCAGCCGCGACGAGGAGAACGCGATGCCGAACGCCGAAGCCGCCGCCGTTTCTAAATGGTGCGCCTCGTCGAAGATGACGAAATCGTAGTCGGGCAGCAGTTTGGCGTCCGGCTCGCCGCTCCGGCGCATCACGAGGTCGCTGAAGAACAAGGCGTGGTTGACCAGCAGCAGGCTCGCGTCCTGCGCCTCGCGCTTCATCCGGTAATAAAAGCAGCGGTCGAAGAACCGGCACTCCTGGCCCTTGCATGTGTCGGAGTTGGCGCGGATGTCGGTCCAGCCGGGGTACGTGAAGTCGAGTTCGGACACGTCCCCGCTCTCGGTCGTCCGGCTCCAGCGCCCGATGGCGCCGAACTGCGGGTCGCCGACCGTCCACAGGTCGCCCTGCGCGGCGTCATAATCCTGAAGGCAGAGATAGTTCCCCCGGCCCTTGACCACGGCGGCCACGAGCGGCGTTTTCGAGAGCGACTGCACCAGCGGCACGTCCTTCTCGGCGAGCTGCGCCTGCAGCGCCAGCGTGTGCGTCGAGACGACAATCTTGCACTCCGGCCTCGCCCGCTGCAAGGCCGGGACAAGGTACGCCAGCGTCTTGCCGACGCCCGTTCCGGCTTCAATGAGGGCGATGCCGTTGCGCGCCTGCATGGCCGTGTCAATCGCTTCCGCGACGGCCAGTTGCTGCGGGCGAACGGCGAAACCGGGAAGCGCGCGCGCGACGATGCCGCCGGTGCCGAGATAATTTGCAATGCGTGTCGTCATGTGTCTTTGGATTCGCCGTGGCGAGCATATCTCCCTGCGGTAAAATCAACCGCTAAAAAATCGCCGGGCAGGTTTAAGTCACTGCCAAACCGGTAATAACAGCAGGGAAGAAGCAGGCGGCGCGTTCCGCCGCTTCTAAATCTGTCCGACAACGCACTTGAGACCAGGGAGTAACCTATGAAACAGAATTGGCTGATTGCCGGTGCCGTCGCCGCCATGCTCGCGACGGCCGCCGTCGGGGCGGGCGCACAGACGACCCCGGACACGACAACCACCGCGCCGACGTCGACGACCACGACGACAACAACGGATACAAGCACGATGTCATCGGGCGCCATGTCCACTCCGATGGCAATGGGGTCAACCCCCGATTATAAACTGCTGTCCGACCCGTATCTGAACTACACGGAACTCAAAGCGGCCAAGGCCAAAGGCTTGAGTGACAATGAGATTGCGACCATCAGCAAGATTTCGCGTGAGACCGGCTATTCGTTCCAGGGTATCGAGGACGCCGTGTTGCGCGGCGACACGTTCCCGATGCTCGCCTCGGAGTACGGCCTGAACCTTAACGATGTCTACGATGTTGACAGCGAGAAGCAGAAGATCGCTGACTACGAGACCGCCTATGAGACAACGGGCAGCATGGCGCTCAAGCCCGGCATGATGAGCGACAGCACCATGCCGATGTCGGACACGACGACTTCGAGTACGACGACCAGCACGACTTCCACCATGACGCCGATGGCACCGACCAAAGACATCGTGGAAATCGCGATGTCCCAGAAGCGCTTCAGCACCCTTGTCAGGCTGCTGAAAAAGGCGAATCTTGTGGACGCCCTGAAAGGCCCTGGCCCGCTCACCGTCTTCGCACCGACCAACGACGCTTTCAAGAAACTGCCCAAGGGGACTCTCAAGAACCTCACCGACGATCAGCTCACTTCAATCCTGAAGTACCATGTTCTTCCCGCGAAAGTGGACGCGGCGACCGCAATGGCTATGACCACGCCGACCTCGCCCGCGACCCTGGAAGGCAGCACGCTGCAAGTCACCACGCAGAACGGCAGCGTGATGATCAACGACGCCAAAGTGACCCAGGCCGACATCATGGCGACCAACGGCATCGTTCACGTGATTGACACGGTATTGATGCCGCCCGATCTGCCGGTGAACGCGCCGGCAACTTCGACGACCACCGGGACGTCTACGACTACCGGAACCACCGTTGACACCGGCAGCACGACCACGACGACGCCGGACACAACGGGAACATCCGGGACCGCCGCAACCGGCACCGGCGCTGGGACCAGCACGAACACCGTCCCTGCGGGCGGCACGGGCGCCACTCCCGATGCAGGCGGCACGACGGGCGCAGGCACACCGACCACAGGCACCGGTACGACCGGCCAGTAACTCCGCCGACAGCGATGAAAATGAGGCCCACATGGGGAATCCGCCTATGGGCGCGGTTCCCCATGTGGGCCTTTTTCCGTTTGTAACACGTTCAGGCCGCTATAAATCAACACACCGCAGAGGGCCGCCGCGACCACGCCAGCGTCATTAACGGTCAGGCACATCACGACCGCCGCCGTACCGCCCCAAAAAAGCGACCGAGGCGCGTACTTTCCAAAAGTCGCCCCAATCCGCTTCCAGAACACGAAACCGTACACGCTTGCCCAGAGCGGAACCGCCCACGCGCTGTGGTACAGCAGGCGTATCTCTACTGCGAGCTTGCGGCTGACGATGTCCGCCGCTTCCCCGATGCCGCCGACACGGATGCGGCCCACGGCCTGCCCCAGATGAGACTGCGGCCCGCCTCGGTGCAGGAAGTCGCCGACGGACGCCAGCGCCAGGGCCAGCAGCATCGTCCCTGTCAGCAGCAGCGCGGTCCGGCGCGTCAGCCTTCGCCCCATGGCGGTCCAGCCGAAGGCGCCGAAGGCCGCAACGGCGACCAGCAGCCCGCCCGCCTTCGCGCCCGCTAGTGGGGAGCCAAGCAGCAGAGCAGTCAACAGCAGGGCCGCCAGAATAAAGAGGCGCATTCGGCGGCTGATCGGCCAGAGCACTGACGACGTGACCAACGCCGCCCCGACCAGCGCGCCCATCGCCTCGTTCCCCATGCCGTAGTACCGCGCGCCCTCCACCGCCGAGTAACCCAGCAGGCTGAGCCGCATCAGCGGGTCGCCGACGGCCATATCTCCTGCGAGAGTCATAAACAACAGGGCCGCCCCGACGAACAACACTTTTGGAGGCCCAAACTTCCCGGCGAAAGCGATCCCAATGGCGGCCAGGGCCGCCGCGAGAGTCGCGAATACCCAGATTGACCCGCTGACAGCCAACCCAAGTATAATCGCCACTGACCCAATCGCGGCGGCGGCGCAGCGCGGCATTACGAAGCTGGCAAGTACCAGGATGCCGAGCGCGACCGCCACGCTCGGCAAGATGCGCATAGCACTCGATTGGGAATAGGACTGCTGTTCGAGGCGAGCGACCGCTGCCAGGCTGTTCGGCGCGGCCTTTGTTGTCCAGGAATGACCAAAGGCCGCCGACGGCAGCCAAAGAGCACGGTCGTCGCCGAAGTCGGCGGTCACGGTCGGGGCGAAGTCGGTGTTCGTGACCAACCCGGCCCGATGCGTGGACGGTGAGACGATCAATCCCGCCGGCACGTCCGGTCCCCAGATGACCACCGGCGCGAGACGCCTTCCTGCCGCGTAGTCGTGGTCTCCCACGGCGGGCGACAGGACGATTAGCCGTCCCCGCGCGGCAGCCACACGCGCCATCGCCTGCCCAATGACTGCATCTGCCGCGCCTAAATCCGCCCCGGCGTCCCAAACCAAACAGTCGGGAAGCGGGGAGGGGAGCGACCCGACCGGCACAGTCACAACCTGCCCATCACTCGTACAAGCCACGGGAAATGCCATCGGCCCGCCGCCTGCCATGATGGCAATGCCGTGCGCGCGCAGGCCGTCACCCAAGTTACCGGGGCGCAGGTCATAGCCCTGCCCTGCGTTCTCGCGCAGAACACGCGGCCACTCAACGTTGACAGAAGAGCCAGGGGCGGGGAACAGACCCGTTCGCCGGGAAAAAAGCGCGCCGTTTGTCACGGCCAGTCCCGGCGCACGCGCCGTCTGGGGCTGAAAATCAGTGTCTTCCGAACCGCCCGCCGCCCGCGATCCGGCCCCCAGTGTCAGCGCCGCACTTTCCGACGGCTCGCGCCGATGGTCGTTCGGCAGCCGCGCGGTGCGCGTGTTCATCACGGCCAGCGCGCCCGTCCGCATGACCTGGCGCAAGTGCGGCGCGTCGGCGCGTGTCCAGTCGGACAGACTCGTGCCGGGGACAAGAATGATGACCAGCGGCCTGGCGACGGCAGCGGCACACAGCAGCCAAAGCGCCAGCGTTAGAAATACCAGGCGGATTTTCATGGACGGGCGAGGGCCGCGTCCAGCGCCTGGCGGACGTTTTCGACGCCGATAATGTTCAGGCCGAGCGAGCCTCCGCGCAGACTCGCTTTGTTTCGGGCGCAGATGATCGCCCGCGTGAACCCCATGCGCGCCGCCTCGCGCAGACGCTTCTCGATCTGCCCGACGGCACGCACTTCGCCGCCCAGGCCGACTTCTCCGGCCAGCACCGTCGTCGCGTCTACGGGCCGCTCCTGAAAATTGGACGCCGCCGCGACGGCAATCGCCAAATCCGCCGCCGGTTCTTCCACCCGGACGCCGCCCGCGATGTTGACAAACACGTCTTGATTGGCGAGACTGATTCCCACCCGCTTCTCCAACACCGCAAGTATCAAATTCACTCGGTTCGTGTCCACACCCGAAACCGTCCGGCGTGGGTTGGTCAGATATGACGGGGCCACCAATGCCTGCACCTCGATCAACAGCGGCCGCGTGCCTTCGACCGTCGCCGTCACGGCGCTTCCGGCGATGTTCGTCGTGCGCTCGGCCAGCAGCATCTCCGACGGGTTCGGCACTTCGACCAGTCCTTCTTCGTGCATCTCGAACAGGCCCAGTTCGTCGGTCGAGCCGAAGCGGTTTTTGGTCGCCCGCAGAATGCGATAGGTATAGTGCCGGTCGCCCTCGAACGTCAGCACCGTGTCCACCATGTGTTCCAGCACGCGCGGTCCCGCCAAAGCCCCTTCCTTCGTCACATGGCCGACCAGGAACACCGGCACGCCTTCGCCCTTCGCGACCTGCGCCAGCGCCGCCGTCGCCGCCCGCACCTGTGACACACTCCCCGGCGACGAATCCACTTCGGGATGGTGCATCGTCTGGATGCTGTCTACAATGAGAAAACTGGGTCGCTCGCTCTGCACCGCCGCCATGATTTGCGTCACGTCCGTCTCGTTGTGCAAAAGTAAGTCGCCCGCCGTCACCCCCAGCCGGGCCGCACGGAGTTTAATCTGGCTCGCCGACTCTTCCCCGGAGACGTACAGCGTCTTGCCGCCGCGCGTCGCGAGGTTCCCAGCCACCTGGGTCAGCAGCGTACTCTTCCCAATCCCCGGATCGCCGCCGATCAGCACCAGCGCGCCGCGCACAATGCCGCCGCCCAGGACGCGGTCGAACTCGCCCATCCCCGTCAAAATACGCCCCTCAGCGTCCGGCGACGGCACATCGGTCAGGCGCATCGGCGCGCTCCGCCCCACCAGGCCGCCGAGCGACCCGCCGTTCTTCGCCCCCAAACCGCGCGGCGGCCCCGCCACCGTCGTCACCTCTTCCAGCGTACTCCACTCGCCGCACGACGGACATTTCCCAAGCCACTTCGCGCTCTCAAACCCGCAATTCCGGCACACGAACCGCGTCTGCACCCCTTTAGCCATACACTTATTGTACCTGACACCTTCGCCAATCGCCCCTATTTGACGGTCAACGCCTGGTCGAATGCCCCGCCGTCCCATAAACAGCTTTCACACCGTTTTCATTTCTATCGGATATGATAATGATCGAGCCGGAGTCGCCTCCCGCTCAATCTTTTCGTCAGGAACAGAGGCTCATGCTTCGCCACACACTCTCGGCTCGCCCCGGTCTCTCGGCAGGCCTGAGCGCCGCCGCGCTGCTCGGTGCGCTCGCCGCCACGGACGCGGCTCGCGCCGATGTCACCGTCGTTTCTCAAGTTGGCGTTACCGAAGTCGTCCAGCCCGCGCTCGGCCAGACCGTCACGCAGGGGACGCCGCCCCCGCCGCGCCGGGAAAGCGCCCACTCGCCCCAGACTGTCACCGCATACTACAAAGGCGGCAACGCCCGCACAGAAATCACCGGCAGCCTCGTCACCTTGTATAACGGCGACGAAGGCAAAATCTACACCATTGACCCGTCTCAAAAAACTTACTACGTCCGCTCCGTCAAAGACACCCTGCAGCTCGCCCCCGCTCAGACCAAAGTGGACTCCAATATTGACATCAAGCCCGGCGACGACACCAAGACGCTCCTCGGCGCACCCGCCCACGTCTACACTGTCAGCGGTGTCGTGACTCTCAGTTCCCAGCGGCCCGGCTCCGGCGGCGGGCGCGGCGGAGGCGGACACCACAGACGGGGCCGGGGCGGCGGTTTCCCCGGCGGCGGAGGCGGCTTTCCGGGCGGAGGCGGCGGCTTCCCAATGCTCCGTCAGAACGGCGACCCCGGCGGCTTTCCCGGCGACCCCGGCGATGGCGAGGACCCTGAAAACGGCGGCTACTCCCGCCGGGGCGGGCGCTCGCGCATGATCGTCGTTTCCGGCGAACTCTGGCTCTCCGACGACCTCAAACTGCCCGACGACCGCAAAGCCTCCGTGCTGCCTGCGCTGCTGCCTTCGGTCTCCGGCGGCGACTTCGTCTTCAAGTCCCTTGCCGACAACCTCGGCAAAAAGAAGGAGATCCCGCTCGAAAGCCGCCTCACCCTCACCCACACCGACCGCCGCACCAATTCGCAGGACTCCGTGACCACGACCATGCACGTCATATCCGTGACCAACACCCCCCTCAGCGACGCCCTGTTCCGCCTGCCGCTCGGCCTCACCCAACTCGTCCCGCCCGCCCCCGTCACGTCCGACACCGGCGACAGCGACCCTGCCGTCGGCCCCTAACAACGCCCGCCCGTACCCAAATCCTTCCACTTTAAGCAAGCTCGCCGCAGGCGAACGAGGACCTCAGTGGAGCGGGGGGTGGGCCATCGGGTACAATGGCCGCATGGGTAAAGAACGACTCGCCGCGTTCAGCGACGGCGTACTCGCCATCATCATCACGATCATGGTGCTGGAACTGCACGTCCCGCGCGGGGACGACTTCGCCGCCCTGCGCCCGCTGCTGCCGGTGTTCCTGAGCTACGCGCTGAGCTTCATCTACGTCGGCATCTACTGGAACAATCACCACCACCTGCTGTCCGTCACGGAGCGGGTGAACGGCGCCGTCCTGTGGGCGAATATGCACCTGCTGTTCTGGCTGTCTTTGGTCCCGTTCACGACGGGCTGGGCGGGGGAGAATCCTGCCGCGCCTGCACCGACCGCCGTCTACGGGGTTATCCTGCTGATGGCGGCCATCGCCTACTGGATTCTGCAGCGCACGATCATGACCACGCAGGGGGACCATTCCCTGCTGGCGGAGGCGCTGGGCCGCGACCTCAAAGGCAAACTCTCGCCGGCTTTCTACGCCCTCGCCATCCTGACCGCGTGCTTTTGGCCCTGGCTGGCCGACGCGCTGTACATCCTGGTCGCGCTCCTGTGGCTGATTCCTGACCGGCGCATCGAACGCGCGGTGACGGAACGCCCGCACGACGGCGGGCCATGACTCAGTAGCATCCGGTGCAGAAACGCCCGG
>CAZZVX010000239.1:0-7921 GCA_964657535.1 Armatimonadota bacterium
GCGCCGCCGCGCGGCGGCGGGGCAGGCGCTCGGCGACCCCCGGTTCTCCAATCACGGGATGCTGTCCTACGAGGCTTATGACTTCCGGCGTCCCGACAAGCTTTCCAAAGAGAACCTGCGCAGCATGCAGATGCTGCACGAATCCTTCGCCAACTACTTCGCCTCGTCCCTGGCCGGCTACCTGCGCGCCCAGGTCTCGATTGAGGTGGTCTCGGTCGAGCAGGTCCGCTACGACGAGTACATCAAGTCCATCTCGGCGTCGCTGCTGAACATCTTGAACGTCTCGCCGCTGGGCGGGCAGGCGATCTTCGAGATTGATTTCGGCATTCTGTTCTCGATGATGGACCGCCTGCTGGGCGGCACGGGCGCGGCGGGCAAGACCCGGCGCGACCTGACGGACATCGAGAAGGCGCTTTCGGAGAACATCGTTCAGCTCGCCCTCAGCGACCTGCAGACGGCCTGGGCCAACATCAACCCGCTGGAGCTGGAAGTCGCGTCCATGGACACGTCCTCCCAGTTCGTCCAGATAGTTCCCGGCAATGACACCGTTGTGCTGGTGCTGCTGGAAATCAAGATGGGCGAGCATCGCGGGGCGATCAGTATGTGCATCCCGTACCTGCTCATCAAGCCGATTTTAGGGAAACTCAGCTCGCAGCGCTGGCTGGCGAGCGCCAGCAAGAAGCCTTCGCCGCTGTTCGCGGCGAAACTGGCGGAGCGCCTGCGCACGACCCGCGTGCCGTGCATCGCGCGGCTGGGGACGGCGGAACTGACCGTCAACGGCCTGGCCGCTCTGCAAGTGGGCCAGATTCTGCCCATGCAGGTCAACGCCGACCCGGACGAGAAGCAGGCGGACGGCCCTGGGAAGACGCGGATCGGTTCGGTGGACCTGTTGATCGGCGGTCAGGTCAAGTTCCGGGGTAAGACGGGGTTGCGCGGTAAAAATCTGGCGGTCCAGATCGAGCAGGTCGCCGCGTCCGCGCCGGAGCTGGTCTCGCACAAAGAGACGACCTAAGTTTTTCGAGATTTTGCGGACGAGGAGAGAAAACATGGCAGAGAACGAGCCGGGCGGCGAAGCGTCGGATTTTGACCTCGGCGACGGCGCGCTGACTCAGGAAGCGCTGGACGCGCTGCTGGCGGCGGCGAGCGCGGAGGGCGACGAGTCCAACGACCCGGAAGTGTACGCCCGCGAACTGGCGGCGTCCCAGGCCGAGACTGCGGACGCGGCGGCCCCGCCGCCGTCGGTGGTCAGCCTGCCGTCGTTCGACACGTCCTCCGCCCGGACTTTTGGTTCCGGCGAAACGCACGGGAACGGCATGACTCGCGTCCGTGATATTCCCCTGGAAGTGACTGTGGAACTGGGCCGGACGCGCCTGCTGATCCGGGACATTTTAGACCTGGGGACCGGCTCGATCATTGAACTGGACAAGCTCGCCGGCGAACCCGTGGATCTGTTTGCCAATGGCCTGCTGGTGGCGCGCGGCGAAGTGATTGTGATTGACGACAACTTCGGCGTCCGCGTCACCGAGATCATCACCGCCGCCGAGCGCAAGCAGATGAAGGAGACCGATGCGCTTGCCGCGTAAGCCTTGCTCCTGGACGACGCTCTTGGTTCTGGCGCTGGCACTCAGTGTCATCCGTCCCGCCGGGGCGCAGACGCCCGCGCCCCCCAAACGCGCCGCGCCGGCCGTGGCCGCCAAGCCTGCGCCGCCCGCCCTGCCGGACTACGGCGGGCGTGACGGGGTCGTCAGCACGGTGGACAACAGCGGCGCGCAGACCATGAACCCGCTGGCGCAGGCGGGGCGGGCGTTCGAGGCGCTGGTGATCGTGCTGGCGCTGGTGGTCGGCGGCCTGTATCTGTTGAAGCGCTCCGGGCTGATCAAAGGCGACGGGACGACGCCCTGGACGCGCGCCGGGCGCTCCGCACCGCGTCGGGCTTCGGCCCCGGCGGCGGCCTCTACGACCGACCTGATCACCGTACTCGGCACGCAGACGCTGCCGAACGGTTCCGGGGCGGACATTCACCTGATCGCGGTCGGCAGCCGCACGTTTTTGTTGGGGGCGACTCCGCAGCAGGTCACGCTGCTGACCGAACTCGACTTGCTTTCGGACACGGACGCCGCCGAGACGCCGCAGTCCCAAGCCGCGTTCGATGCGTACCTGTCCAAAGCCGGGATCGCGCCGGAGCCGAAGACAACATCGCGCCGCGTGGCCGAGGACGCGCTTTCCGCGACCGCCGACCGTCTGCAATCGCTGCTCGCGCGCAGCCGGGAATAAAGCGAGACACCCATGACCTTCCTGCGAAACCCTGCTCTCCGTTTGACGCTCCTGATCGCCGCCTTCGGCCTCCTGGCGACGCTCCCCGGCCACGCGGCCCCGGCGTCCGCGACGCTCTCCGTTCCGACGATTCCCGGCATCGGCACGGCGAAGAACCCGCAGCAGGTCGCCAACACCCTGCAGATACTGATGCTGATGACGGTGCTGACGCTGGCCCCGGCGCTGCTGATCATGACGACGGCCTTCACGCGGATCGTGATCGTTCTGTCGTTCCTGCGCTCGGCCATCGGCGCGCAGAACATCCCGCCGAACCAGGTCATGCTCGGCCTGGCGCTCTTTCTGACGTTCTTCGTGATGGCCCCGACGTTCACCCAGATGAACCAGGACGCGCTCCAGCCGTACCTGTCCAACAAGATGGACTTTCAGACCGCCGTGGACCGGGGCGAGACGCCCCTGCGCCGCTTCATGGTCGCGCAGACCTACAAAGACGACCTGAAACTGTTTCTGGAGATGAGCAAGACTCCGCCGCCCAAGATCACCGACCCGAACCACCCGGCGGACGCCCTGCCGATGCAGGTGGTCATCCCGGCCTTCGTGATCTCGGAACTCAAGACGGGTTTTATCTTCGGGTTCATCGTGTATATCCCGTTCATTATTATTGACATGGTCGTTTCGTCGCTTTTGATGAGCATGGGCATGATGATGCTGCCGCCGACGGTCATCTCCCTGCCCGCCAAAGTGCTGGTCTTCATCCTCGCCGACGGCTGGCACGCCATCGCCGGCTCCCTCGCCGCCAGTTACCGCTAACCGCAACAGGGGATTTTCGTGGCTACGAGTATCACTTGGGCTGATCTCACTGTCAATTTTGACCACCTTGACCGGCAGGAGGTCGTCAGGGCCTGGACATGGCTGCTTGGGCCAAATAAACTGCCGATCCTCATCTCTCCAGTCGGAGCCGCCTGTCACTTCGATCTGGCCGGTCAGATCCATGAACAGATTCGGGCCTTGCCTGATGGGACGGAAGTCAACCTCAAAGCGGTGTAGCGGCTGAGCGAACACTCCCCGCATGTTTGACCTTCCCTCGCACTGAGGCTAATGTTTCGGCGCAGTTCTCCGACAATACTAGTAGATAACTCAGTAGAACGTCGGAAATGAGACTGTTGATGCCCGGTAAATCTCACCTTACAGAATCTCAGTGGTCGGAAGCGCGCATCTATTTGACGATTCTGGCCGTCGTTTTTGCCGCCGAAGTGGCGGTCATGCCGCTGCTCCCGACGGTGTTGCTGCCCGGCTCGAACGCCTGGACGCGGAGTTTCGTCAACGGCGCGTTGCTGACGCTGATGTGCGCGCCGATCCTCTGGCGCCTCGTCATCCACCCCCTGCGCGCCCTGGCCGCCGCCGAGCGGGCGAAGGCCGAGGTGATCGTGCGGACCGCCGCCGACGGCATCCTGACTTTCAGCGAGGACGGCGTCCTGCAGACGTTCAGCGCCGTGGCGGAGCAGATCTTCGACACGCCTGCGTCGGAGGCCGTCGGGCGGAATATCAGCGACTTTATCCCGAGCTGGCGCGTTGATGGGGAAGCCGGCGATGATGCGCACCGCAGCGTCGAGATGTTCGGGTGCCGCCGGAACGGAACGCTCGTGCCGCTGGAAGTCTCGATCAGCCGCGTTTCGCTCGCCGGCGGCCGTCTGATGACGGGGATCGTCCGCGACATCTCCGAGCGCAGACGGGTCGAGGAGGAGCTTCAGCGGGCGCAGCGGGCGCGCGAGCAGGCGCACCGCGACCTGGAGATCCGGGTCGAGTTTCGGACGGTGGAACTGGCGCAGGCGAACCTGCAGCTCCAGGCCAGCGAGCAGCGCCTCCGGTCCCTGGTCCGCAACGTCTCCGACATCTTCGCGGTGCTGGACACCGACGGGGTCGTGCAGTATGTCAGTCCGGCCATCGAGACGGCGCTCGGCTATCCCGCCGAGTCGCTGCTGGGGCGGAACGTCTTCGACCTGACGCTGCCGGAGGATCGCGGGCGGGCGCAGCAGATTTTTCAGGAAATATGCACCGAGACGGGGGAGGGCTGCGGCGAGATCCAGCTCCTCCATAGGGAAGGCGCCATCCGCAGCGTCGAGATGATCGGCAATAATCTGCTGTCCGACCCGGCGGTCAACGGCATCCTCGTCACCTTCCACGACATCACGGAGCGGAAGGCCTTCGAAGGGCAGCTGGTGCATCAGGCGTTCCACGACCCGCTCTCCGGCCTGCCGAACCGCGCCCTGTTCATGGACCGCTTGGAGCGGGCGATGGCGCGGGCGGCGCGTCAGCAGAGTTTTGTCGGGGTGATCTTTCTCGACCTGGACAACTTCAAAGTCATCAACGACAGCCTGGGCCATGAGGCCGGCGACCGACTGTTGACGTCCGTGGCGGCCCTGCTGCTCACCTGTGTCCGCACGATTGACACGGTAGCGCGGCTGGGCGGGGACGAGTTCACGGTCCTCCTGGAAGACATCGTGGATCTGGAAGAAGTGCAGTGCGTGGCGGACCGTATCACCACGGCGCTCCGCGCGCCGATCTGGGTACAGGAGCGCGAAGTCTTCACGTCGGTCAGCGTGGGAATCGCCGTCAGTCGGGGCGAATACGAGCACCCGGACGACCTGCTGCGGGACGCCGACACGGCCATGTACCAGGCGAAGACGAGCGGGAAGGCGCAGTCGGTCCTGTTCGAGAGCAGCATGAACACCCGCGCGATGGAGCGTCTGGAACTGGAGACCGATCTGCGCCGCGCGCTGGAGAACGGCGAATTCTGTCTCCACTACCAGCCTATCATGGAGATGGTGAACGGGACCGTGAGCGGCGTCGAGGCGCTGGTGCGCTGGCAGCACCCGGCGCAGGGGCTTGTCCCGCCCAGCCGATTCATCCCGCTGGCCGAGGAGACCGGGTTGATCGTCCCGCTGGGGCGCTGGGTCCTCGAAGAAGCCTGTCGGCAGGCGCGCGTGTGGCAGGAGGAGGAGGCCGAGACGCGGGGCTGGGTCATCAGCGTCAACCTCTCGGCGCGGCAGCTCCAGCAGGCCGACCTCGTCGAGGAAGTCGCGCGGGTGCTGGCGGAGACGGAACTGGCCCCGCAGCGGCTCAAGCTGGAGATCACCGAGAGCGTGATGATGTCCGACGTGGAAGGGACGATCAGCAAGCTGCACGCCCTGAAGGCGCTGGGGGTGAGACTGGCCGTGGACGACTTCGGCACCGGCTACTCTTCGATGGCTTATCTCAGCACGCTGCCGATTGACACGCTCAAGATAGACCGGTCGTTCATCAACCGGATCGGGGAACACGCCGAGTCCGAAGCGATTGTGCGCACCATCGTTTCCCTGGCGAAGATGCTGAACCTGCAAGTGACCAGTGAGGGCATCGAGACCGACGAGCAGCACGCCTATGTGCAGGGGCTGGACTGCGAGTGGGGCCAGGGGTATTTATTCGCACACCCGCTCACGCAGTCGGAGATCGGGGAGATGCTGCAAGGGGCGCGGGAAAAGACGGCCCTGCTGCCGACGGAAGACCTTCAGCGCGCCGCCTGACGACGGCGCCGACACTGGAAAGCGGGGCGCGGCATCCGCCGCGCCCTTTGTTTTGAAAATACTCCCCCGCAGGGCTTGACAGTTAGTAGCATAACTGTTATAATACTAACTATGAAAGACGCTCCGCTGCCGTCGCTCATCTGCACCGCCCTGATGCGCCTGGGAACGCGCATGGCGACCACGTTCGATCAGACGTTTGCGCGTTTCGACATCACGCAGGCGCAGTTCCGCGTTCTGCTGGCTGTGCGTGAGAATCGCGACTCCGATGGCCTGGCCCCCTCGGTCTTGGCGGACCAGCTGCTTCTTGAGCGGGCGACGGTTTCCGTCCTCACTCAGCGCCTGGTGGCGCGAGGCCTGCTGGAACGTGTGCCTGGCGAAAACCGTCGCTCGTTCCGTCTCCGCCTGACGCCATCGGGGCTGTCTCTTCTGGAAGAGGTCATTCCCCATGCCGTCACGCTGGCGAACGAGACTCTGGCGGGGAACACCCAGGACGACCTGCACACGGTGCTGGCGCTTCTGGCGCGTTTAGAGGCCAACTTACGCGGCGCATCTAACTCTGACGGTCCTTGAAAGGGCGAACAACTTATGGCGAAGATATTTTCGGGGCGCTTCACCGCCGACACCGAGGACTCCTTCGTGGTCTTCATGATCGGGATGCGAATCAACAAGCCGCTGGCCCTGCACAAGTGGGTGCCGACGGCGCAGGCGATGGGGCCGATGCTCCGTTCCCTTTACCGAGACCCGGAGAGCGGCTTTCTCGGCGGCGAGATCATCTTGTACAGGGGCGGGATCGGCCAGATTCAGTATTGGCGCTCGGCGGAGGATTTGGAGCGGTTCGCCCGCTCGCCGCAGGAGCCGCATCTGCGGGCCTGGCAGCGTTTCAACCGCGCGGTCGGCAGGGACGGCAGCGTGGGCATCTGGCACGAGACCTATCAGGTCGAAGCGGGGCGCTATGAGGCGATCTACGGGAATATGCCGCGCTTCGGCTTGGCGGCGGCGACGGCCCATGTCCCGGTCGGCAAACGCGGGGAGACCGCCCGCGAGCGTCTTGTGGCGAGCGGCAAATAAAAAGGGCGCGGCGGATGCCGCGCCCAGTTTTTCACTGCCGAAGTCTTACATCTCCTTGGCGCCCCACCGCACTGAAGGATCGTCTACAGTTTTTCATACAAGCCATGAACAATACCGCCTTCCGAATCGAAACCCGGTTGAACGATGGAGTAGAAACGAGAATCCGCCCGCTCGTAGTGCCGGAATATGGCAAAGGCAATAAGATCAGCAAGTTGTATCAATCGAGACGCTTTCGAGTCCAGGAAAAGCGGCACCTCCGCTAAGTTGCGAATAACATCCCAGGTGTACCCTACGGTGCGGAAGTCTGTCGCCAACGTCTGAAGCGTCGTCTCATACGTCGATTTGTCGAATACGATCAAGCCGCGATGTGTATCACCAGATTTATGGAGTCTTTTCAGGTAGTGGTCCTAACGGCTTGCCAATTGCTCAAACGCAAACTCCACTGGGTCCTGTGGCGACACAGACGTCTTCTTTATGACACTGGCAAAGATTCGGTTGTTGGGGTGAGACTGCATGAACGACTGGAGTGCGTCACAGCTCGCTTGTTCTCTGTCCGCTTTCGGTTGGCGCCGCCACAATCCACTCCCGTTCAACATTGGGCTGCCATGAAGTTCTACAGAGGCGGGATCGGCAGGATTAAAGCGTGCCGCGATCTTGTCCAGTTTTTCACTGATCCAATAGCCCTGGCGCTCGAAAACACAAAAGCCAGCGAGTACAAAATACTGCTGGCTTGGGTCCTGTGTCGTGCCGGATTCATCAGTGTACAGAAGGTACATGGGTCCCACAAAGAAAGTCAGTCGGGGAAAGACCTTGCTTTCACGATCCGATAAGGTCGGACCTCCCAACTGATGCTAAAAGTATACCACATTCTGGGCTGAAATGTAACCCGATTACGAATCCTGTCGGAAGTTGCAGCCGGGTTACAGTCGCGATGGTGTATCCTGCTACAGCCCCTTGTCGCCGAGGAACTTGAGCAGGTCGGCGACGCGGCAGGAGTAGCCCCACTCGTTGTCGTACCA
>CAZZVX010000240.1:0-7907 GCA_964657535.1 Armatimonadota bacterium
AACAGCGCGCGCCGCGCCTGGAGACAGACCGCTCCGGGCGGGTAGCAGTCGGTCAGGTCCAGAGTCAGCCAAGCGTGGTCGGCGTCCAGCGCGTGTTCCAGCACGCGGGCGGCGAACTGCGCCCCCGCGCCCTGTTCACAGCCGTTGATGCGCGGCACGGAATGGCCGAGCGAGCGGGCGGCCAGGAACGAGTAACGCTCCGGGCCGAAGAACGCTTTGACGTACTCCGGCGAGCCGATCTCGATGGCGAAGGTGTTGCCATCGAGGTAGTACACGAAACTGCCGCAGTCGTTGTGGTTGTGGTGTTCGGCGTTGTGGCCGCCTTTGGCGGCGAACGCGGCCCGGCGTCCCGCGCCGTCCTGCCCGTGCGCCGTCAGCACCTGCAAGTCCTGAAAATACGAATCCTCCGCCGGGACGTGTTCTCCGTTCGGAACGTCCGCCGGGCAGCCGCGCAGGAACCGCAGCAGGTCGAACAATCGCCCGCTGTCCGGCCCGGCGTTCTGGGACAGCGCCTGCCGGTAACTTTCCCGCGCCTGACGCTGGTTGCCCGGATCATTCAAACGCGCGCCGAGATAGGCCGACAGCGCCGGGTCGGGAAAGCCGTGCGCGCTGCAGTCGGAAAAGTTGATCCAGTTCCCGCCCTCAACGGCCATGCGCCGCGCAAAAGCGGCGATCTCGCGGATGTGCGCGTCGCCCTCGACCAGAGACAGCCGCCTCTCCGTAAACGCCTCGACCTGCTCGTTGAGCCAGGCGAACCGTCCGAAGCCGTAGCTCCAGTAGCCCGGCCCTTCCGAACTGCCGCCGTCCGCGCCGAAACTGCCCACGAAAGCCGTCAGGCCGTCCGCCGCTTGGGCCAGCACGCGCGCCAGCGTGTCCGGGTCGGTTTCGGACAGCAGGGCCGCCCCGGCGACTCCCTGGTGACAGACCGCGTTCCAGTTCATCGGCGCGCGCATCCAGTGGAAGCCGGGGGCGGCCGACGTGGCATAGGCGGTCAGGAACGTCTCGGTCTGCGCCCGCACCCGTTCCCGGATGGCTTCACGCAGGTCGGGCGGCAGGGCCTCGCCGAGCAGCAGGGCGCTCGCAGCCAGCGTTTCCGCCGTTTCCGCGCTGCACAGGTCAATGATGCCGGAATCTTTGCCGGACACACCGGGGACGTGGGCGGGCAAGGCCCAGGACGTTTCGGCGAGAATCACGCGCAGCAGGCGCGCGGCTTCCTCCGGCCAGGCGGGTTCGTCGGGGAACAGGAGCGCCGCCAGGGCCGCCCGCGCCCCCCGCTGCCGCCGCTCAAAGTAGGGCCGCTCAAAGGGCAGGCGGCTGCCGTCGGCGTGGAAACGCGCGTAAAGTTCGTCCGTCAGTTCGGGGATCGGCGTGTCTCGCTCGGCGTGAACTTGCGCGCGCAGAGCGGCGATCCAGGATTGAAGCGCGGGGCGGGCGGCGATGTCGGCCCATTCGGCGCCCCCGCGCGGCGGCAAGATCGGCAGGGGCGGCGGCTGACGCAGGAGAACCGCCATGTCCTCCGCCGCCATCGGCTGCGTGAGAATGTTTCGCATGATGTTTGGTTAAACATCCCGCGCGCCAAATCCTGCCCGGCAGTTGCGGCCCGGCGGATTGCCCGGCGACTAAATTCGCCGGGTCTGAGAACGGAACCGCCCAGGATTTTAATAACCCAGTGCCAAGCCTTCGGCGCGGGGGTCGGAGCCGCCGAGGAGGGCGCCGGTGGCGTGGTCAAGCACGATGACCTGACTGGCGCAGGCGCCGGACCAGGGGCCGCCGACCGTCAGGTGATGGCCCAGTTGGCGCAGTTGGTAGCAGGTCTCTAACGGCAGGCGGTCTTCAATGACGAGTCCCGCGCCGTCGGGGGCGACGTGCCATTTGGGGCTTTCGATGGCGGCCTGGGGCGAGCGCTTGTGGTCGGTCATCTGCACGATGACCTGGGCGTTGGTCTGCACCTGCACGTCGCCGCCGGGCGTGCCGCCGACGGCCCACAGCGCGTCGTCCCGGAAGAGCATCCACGTATTGAGCGTGTGCATCGGCTTTTTGCCCGGCTCCAGCACGTTCGGGCTGCGCGGGTCTAAACTGAAGCCGGTCATGCGGTTGTTGAGCAGGACGCCGGTGCCGGGGACGACCACGCCGCTGCCGTAGCCGTGAAAGACGCTCTGGATGAGCGAAACGGCGTTGCCTCGCGCGTCCACGACGCACAAGGAAGTGGTGTCCGAGCCGTAGTGACTAACGGGCAGGCGTCCAGCCCGGTAGCGCTCGGCGGCGACGCTGGGGTTGATGCGGCCCCGCTGCTGGGCCGCGTATCCTTTGGACAGCAGCGCCCGCAGCGGCAGGTCGGGCTTGTCGCCCATGTAGGCCAGGCGGTCGGCGAACGCCAGTTTTTTTGCCTCGGCCATGAGGTGAATCAGCGCCGCGCCTTCGGGGTCCAGCGCGGCCAGGTCAAAGCCTTCCAAAATGTTGAGCATTTGCAGCAGCAGATGCCCCTGTGAAACGGGCGGCTGCTCCGTGACCGTCACGCCGCGATACGTGGTGCGGATCGGCTCGCCGATCAGTGACCGATGGTTCTTCAAGTCGTCGGCAGTAAAGAAGCCGCCGCTCGCGTCGGACAGGGCGACCAATTTCTGCGCAAAATCGCCTTCGTAAAAGGCTCCTCGCCCGCCGTCGGCGATCTGGCGCAGGGTGCTTGCCAGCAGGGGCTGGTACAAAGTCGCGCCGGGGCGCAGGTCGTCGGGAACCAGCGCCGCGCCCGTGTCGGGGAACTCGTCCCACAGGGAGTGATGGTCTGCCAATATCTGCGCGTGCCGGGCGGAAAGAGCGCAGCCGTCCTCGGCAATGGCAATGGCCGGCGCGAGAACTTCGGCGGGCGTCCGCGTCCCCCAGGTTTCCAGGGCGGTCAGCCAGCCGTCCACCGCGCCCGGCACGGCGGCGGCCCGGATGCCGCGCAGGGGAATGGCGCTGCCCATCGCTTCGGGAGTCGCGCCCGCCGGGGCCGCGCCGCTGCCGTTGAGGGCATGGGCCGTCCCTGTCCCCGCGTTCCAGTATTGCAGGAACACGTCGCCACCGAACTGGGACAGGTGCGGCTCCATGACGGCCATCGTTGCGCCCATCGCCACGGCGGCGTCTACGGCATTGCCGCCCCGCCGCAGCATCTCCACGCCGACCAACGACGCGACGGCATTGGCCGACGCGACCATCGCCGTCCGCGCCACGCGCAGGGGAGTCCGGGTGGGGCTGGTCATCAGTATTCGTCCGTTTCTTCGCCTGCCTGATAGTATTCTGTCCCGCACCACCGCGTCTCGGTACGAAACTCAAGGCAAAACGTCAACTCCGGGAACTGCTTGGACACAGTCTGGAAAAAATCGGTGGGCGGCATCCAGGCCGTATCAAACGTGTAGTACAGGCCGGTTTCTCCTGTGTCCGTCGTGAACTTCTTTTTCTTGGCCCCGCACGCGCCCCACTTGACGCCCCAATGCTTTTGTTCCCAGTCATAGCCGCCGCCGGGCGCGTCGTAGCCTTGCGCGACGACTTCCGGCGGGAACGGCATCAGGCGATGGAAACTGAGAACCGACGGCTCAGTCTCGCCGCGAAACGGGTCACGCTCGGAGACGGGCCGCCGCCGCTCATCGACTGCCTTGCGAAACTGTTCTAAAGCCTTCTTCTCACCCCAAATGGTCAGTCCATTTTCGCACAGATCCGCCATGATGTTCCTCCACTGTTGCACCGCGCCGGATGCGGCGGCCAGTGTCGTCCCTGTCAAGTTTCCTCTGCGGAGAGTGTACCCCGCCAGGGAAGCCTTATGCCAAATACTCTGCGCTGCCGCCGTGTCAATTATTTTGCACGTGAAGAGGGCGCTGCGCTAACAGCACCCCCTTGCCCGTCAGTTACCTTCGAAAATAATTGACATGGTGGTATAATACACCACCGCAGGCACTGATGGATCGCGGCGATTGTGGAAGCAATCGCGGCGATGATCTGCGCAACCACCCTCAATTTGAGGGCAGTCCGCATTGGTCCTTGCCTCAAGAGAATCACCTCCCTTCGGCAAGATTGAAAAGACAGTCTTTAGCGGGCTGTCTTTTCGTTTTGATTGTACCCCGACAAACAACGACAGGAGGACGCTCCCATTGAGCGTCCGCCTGCTTTTGTCAATCGCTCGGCGTGTTATTCGGCCTCGTCCGCTGCTTCGTCTTCGCCGATGACGGGGTTGGACAGGGTGCCGATTTCGGGGATGTGGACTTCCACCGTGTCGCCGGGGTGCAGGGGGCCGACGCCGGGCGGCGTGCCGGTGGCGATCACGTCGCCGGGTTCCAAAGCCAGGTGGTGCGAAAGATAGGCGATCAGGCGCGGCAGGGAAAAGAGCATGTCGCCCGTGGACGCCTGCTGCTTGATCTCGCCGTTGACGCTGAGGGTGATCTGCAAGGCGTGCGGGTCGCGGATCTCGTCCGCCGTGACCAGGCACGGCCCCAGCGGGCCGAACGTGTCGTAACTTTTGGACAGAAACCAGGGCAGGCTGAGGGCGATGGCGCGCTTCTGCTCGTCGCGGGCGGTCACGTCGTTGAACAGCGTGTAGCCCGCGACCAGGGACAGCGCCTCTGCCTCGGAAACGTCTTTGCCGCCCTTGCCCAGCACGACGGCGAGTTCCCCCTCAAAGTCTACGCGCCCCACATGGGGCGGCAGCACGACGGGCGCTCCGTCGGCGATCACGCTGCTGGAGGCTTTTAAGAAGACAATCGGCTCGGTGGGGGCGTCGTTGCCGAGTTCTTTGGCGTGTTCGGCGTAGTTGCGCCCGATGGCGAGGATCCGATTAGGCCGGGGCAGGGGCGCGGCGGGCGTGACGCCGATCTCCGGCCAGATCAAGTCCAGCATCTTGGCTTTGTCCAGCTCCTTGACCGCTTCGACATAGGTGGACAGTCCCGCCACGACCTGATTGATGTCGTCGGGGACAGTCAATCCGCGCGGGTGGATGGCCTCCGAGGCGGCCAGCACGCGCGCCAGGGGCAGCGTCCTGCCTTTGTAAAGCAGGCCGGGCCGGGTCGGCTCCTGCGGGTCGTCAAACTCTCGGTAACAAACAAATTTCATGGCGTCTTCTCCTGGGGGCCGGGCCGAAAGCCCATGCGTCGTTCCGGGGCCGGGGGTGCGGCGATCAGTTGCCGGATGGCTTCAAACACGACCTCAAAGCGCTTGTCGTACTTTTGTTCCATCTCCAAGATCTTATAGGCCAGGGCGTCGTTGGAGTGAAGCGCGGCGCGCATAGCGACAAACGCCCGCATGATGGCGACATTGACCTGCACGGCCCGCTCACTCCGCAAAACGCTGGACAGCATCGCCACGCCCTGCTCGGTAAAGACTTGTATTGGTTTGCGTCTGCCGCCTTTTCCCGGCTTTGATATCACAGTTTGTGATATCAAAGCGTTGGTTTCCTCCGGGGTCAGGGAGAACATGAAATCTTCAGGAAAGCGCGTGATGTTACGGCTGACGGCCTGGTTCAACGCGCTTGTCTGAACGCCATATAATGTTGCCAAGTCGCTGTCCAGCATCACGTTTTGGCCCCGAATTGTGTGAATTCTGTTCTGCACCTGCTCAATTGGAACGACGTCTGCCGTATTGGTCTTTGTGATTTCTTCCGCCATGGCCTCTCCTTTGATTTTGTGTTTGAGGTGCCAAATTGCAACCTCAAACGCGCTTTCTGAAACTTCTTCTGAAACAGTCGGCGTTTGAGGTTGCAAATTGAAACCTCAAAAATCCGGGTTCCAGAGGGGCGACAGGTCCAGCGTGAAGCCGGGCAGTTCGGGGTCGCCCGAAAGAGCGGCGGGCGCGTCCGAGGTTTCGGCGGGGCTGCCGGGACGGTACACGAACACGCGCCGCGCCGGCGTGTCCAGCAGCCAGCCGAGACGCGCGCCGTTGGCAAGATATTCCAGCATTTTGTCCTGCAGGTCGCTCAAGCGATCCGAGGGGGAGCGCAGTTCCGCCACGAAGTCCGGGCAAAGGGGCAGAAACTTTTCTTTCTGCGCGGGCGAAAGCGCGGCCAGCCGCGCTTTGAGTATCCAGGACGCATCGGGCGAACGTTTGGCCCCGTTGGGCAGCACGAAGACTGTGGACGAATCCGCCGTTACGCCAGTGCCGTCCCGCTTGGCCCAGTTGACGCGCAATCTCGCTGTTGCGGCTTCCTGTTCCAAATCCTGTGGGCGGCATGATGATCCAGTCTCCTTCGGCGGATTGTTCAATACGCAGGTCCGGGTTCTGCCGACAGAAGGCCAAAAACTGATCGTCGCTCAACGTCAGCGCCGGAAAGGCGCGCAGCACAAGAGGACCTGTCTCGGCAGAAGGCGCGGGCGGCGCTGGGGCAGGGTCAAGAAGAGTAGTCATGGCAGTCTCCGGTTAGTCTTTGTCGTACCAGATCAAAAAGCGGCTCGCCAGATCGCGGAGGGTCGCGTAGGGCGCTTCGGCGCAGCGCTCGCCGCGAAAGAGAAATGTCGGAACGTGGGTTACGTCGCGGGCGTAGGCGTCGTCGTCAAAGCGGATGATCCTGTCGTGATACTTTTTTGCCGACAGCGCCCGTAAAAAATCAGTCACGGCCTCCCGGTCGTCAATGCCGATGCTGGCGACGAGGTTGCCCAAAATATCGAGGTTGGAGATGTCGTCGGAGCGCTCCCAGTAGGCGCGATAAACGGCCTCGTTGTAGGCGTCGAACTGGGCGGGGTGGTGTTCTTTGATCCACTCCGCGCCTTCCAGTGCGTTGTGCGTGCGCACCATGCCGATGGTGCGCTCGTGCAGCGGGACGCCTTCGGCCTCTGCGAACGCTTCAAACCGGCTGGGCGGCTGGCCCGGATCGCGCGGCTGCGGCGCGTAGTCGGGCAGCGGCCCCAGTTCTTCGGGCAGCAGTTCGTACCCGACCCAGTCCCAATCAATTCGTGGGAACTCCTCTTTCAGTCTCTGCGCCTGGAAAAAGCCGACCCAGCACCAGGGGCAGAGGTAGTCATGAGCGATAGTCACAGTCAGTTTTTTGTTTGTTTCCATAGTAACTTTCCTTTTTTCGGGGACTAGAGCCAGGCGGGGGGTTGCGCGGCGCGTGCCTGCTCGATCACGACGGTCGTGCCGCTCGGCCCCGTCAGCAGGTAGAGGTGGTCCACGGTCTCCAAGATCATCTTCAGGCCGTGGCCGAGCGTCTCCCTGGTGCTGAAGCCGCGCGTCAGGGCCGCGCGCGGCAGATTCTCCATCTGGATGCCGGCCCCCCAGTCCTCCACCCGCACTTGAATCGTCCCCGTCTCGCCGACAAAGACGCGGGCGGTCCCGTGACCGCCGCCGTGCGTGATCGCGTTCATGCCCGCCTCGGACGCCGCCGTGACCAGGTCCTGCAGACGCTCGTCGGGGAAGTCCAGGGCGCGGGCCGCGTCCGTGACTCGCTGGCGCAGTGTGCGCAGGCCGCCCGCCGGCGTCAGCGGGATCGGATCGCCCGCCTCGGCCAGCGGCGCGGGCAGTCCGTCGGCGGTCTCGACCAGGCGCAGTCGGCCTTCCGTCACGCTCGCCAGCACCTCCCGCAGCAGCGTCTTCTGCCGCTCGGACGCTTCCCGCAGCGTGGCCTCCGCCGCCTTCCGCTGGTCCGCGTTCTGGACGGCCCCCTCGAACCGGACGGGGCGGCCCAGTGCGTCCCGGTAGCCCCGCCCCCTGGCCGCGATCCAGTGGGTTTCCCCGTTCGGCCAGACCACGCGGTATTCGATGTCGTAGGGCGTGCCTTCGGCCAGCGACTGCGCGATGGTTTCTTCGGCGCGCGGGCGGTCTTCCGGGTGGATGCGCTCGAAGAACAGGGCGCGGGTCATCGGCGTCTCCGGCGGCAGGCCGAAAAGCGCTTTGCCGACGTCCGACCAGCGGAGGTCGTTGGCAGGGATGTCCCAGTGCCAGGTGCCGAT
>CAZZVX010000241.1:0-7882 GCA_964657535.1 Armatimonadota bacterium
GAGGACATCACCGACGCCATGCTGTCCGGCGCACGGACCGTCGGCGTCACCAGCGGCGCGAGCGCCCCCGAAGACCGCGTACAGGGCGTTTTGGATGAACTCAAAGAGCGGGGCGTCGGACTCGTCGAGGACGTGCGCATCCGTGACGAAGACGTGGCCTTCGTGCTTCCGCGCGAGTTGGTCCAGCTCCAAATGGCGTCCCATGCTGCCGGATAAAATGTTACAGGATAAAGTCGCGCTCGTCACCGGGGCGGGGCGGGGGATTGGTTCGGAAGTGGCCCGGCTGTTCGCGCGGCAGGGCGCGATGGTCATCGTCCACTACCGCACCAGCGCGGCCCCGGCGGAGCGGCTGGCGAAGGAGATCAACGGCCTCGCGCTCGCTGCTGACCTGACAGACCCCGCCGCGACGGAAGCGATGGTCGCCGACGCCCTTTCGCATACGGGTCGCATAGATGTCTTGGTCAACAACGCCTCGTCGTTCGCGCACGACCTGGCCTTCGAGGACGCGACCTGGGACGATTTTCAGGCCGAGTTCGCGGGCGTCGTCGGCGCGACCGTCAACCCCACCAGAGCCGTCGTCCCGGTGATGAAACAGCAGGGCGGGGGACGCATCATCAATTATCTGGCGACCCTGCTGCAACGGCCCGCACCGGACTACATCGTCCACACCACGGCCAAAAGCGCTTTGCTGGGCTTGACCCGGACGCTGGCCCGCGACTTAGGCCCGCACGGCATCACTGTCAACATGGTCTCGCCCGGCATGACCCTGACCGACTATTCCCAGTCTTTGCCGGAAAGCCTCAAACAGACCGTCATCCGTCAGACTCCCCTGCGCCGCCTCGCGACCGCCGAAGATGTCGCCAAAATCGTTCTGTTCTACGCCTCGCCCCTCGCCGATTCCGTCACCGGCGCCAACCTCGCCCCCGACGGCGGCCTCGCCATCCTCTAAACCGACTAAGGCTCGGCGCGGTCGGCGAACTGTTTAGGTGAGGCGGTCGGCTGCGGTCGGTCGGAGCGGTTGTCGGCCTCGCGTTTCAGCCGCTGCAGGTCGAGTTTGGTGGAGGGGGTGATGTCGGCCTTCAGGATCGTTTCCATCTGCTTCAGCGCGTACCTGTTGTCTTGGGCATCGTTGGAAGCCGTGCAGTCGGCTGGGACAAACAGGGTAAAGTCGCGCATATAAGCATCGTTCGCCGTGAATAAGACGCAGATGTTGCCCGCCAGGCCCGTCAGGATCATCGTCTTGGCGTTTAAATAGTCGAGCAGCACGTCGAGCGTCGTGGAGAAGAAGCCGGAGTGCTTGGGCTTGAGGACGAAATAATCGTCCTCGTCCGGCTTCAACTGCGCCACAATGGGCTTGCCGCGCACGTCTTCGTTCAAGCAACGGTCAATGAGTTTGCTGAAGTTGGACTGCCAGCGCCCGTAATTGTCGTTGACATAGACAGCCGGAATGCCCAGCGTCTTCGCGCGTTTCTTGAGCGTCGCCAATTTGTGCGCCATCGACAGGGCGTGTTCCAAGAGCAGATCGCCGCCCTCGAACTCCAGGTCGTTGATCACGTCCAGCAAAATCAGCACGACCGAACACTTGTCCGGCACCATGCCGTACAGGTCTTCGCGTTTCTCAGACATGGCTATTGCTCGTTCAGCCGCTCGGCGGCGTTGAAACCCATCTCCATCAGCGCATCACGCGCGACGGACGGATGCTGAGCCTGCACTTGTGAACCCGGCTGCAATGTCTCACCATTGGACCCGCCCGGCGGAGGCAGGGCGCGGTTGATCACCCCGTTCAGGTCGGCGGTGAGGCCGGGGAACAAGCCCTGAAATTTCACCGCAAGCGTGGCAGGCAAACCCAAAATGCGCTCGGCTTCGCCGCGCCGCGTGGCCTGTACGATCTGACTCGCCGCGCGCTGCGCGCTCATGGACAGGCCGGGGATGTTGTCGCCGACGCTGAACCAGGCGTATTCCTCGGCCTGTTCGCCCTTGAACAGCGCATTCAGGAACGATCCCGTTCGCATCAGGCCCGGCGCGATAGTCGTCACCGTGATGCCGTCGCGGGCGAGTTCCGCGCGCAGACCCTCCGAAAGCCCCATCGCCGCGAACTTGGCGCAACTGTACGGCAGCAGGTGGGGGACGCTCACCTTGCCGCCGATACTCGTGATGTTGACGATCCGCCCGCTCCGGCGCTCCCGCATCTGCGGCAGCACCGCGAGGGTGGGGTAGAGGACGCCCCAGAAGTCCGTCTGCATCGCGTCCTCGAAGTCCGCAACCTGCTGATTGACAACCGGCCCGACTTCAATGATGCCGGCGTTGTTGACCAGAATATCAATCCGCCCATAATGCGCCGTCACCGTCTGAACCATCGCGTCGGCCTGCGCTCGGTCGCGGAGGTCGCACGGCACGGCCAGGACGTTGGTCCCACGCTCCTTCAGTTCCTGTTCCGCCCGCGCGAGTTCGCCTTCGTCGCGGGCGCACAGCGCCAGGCGGCAGCCGCGATGGGCGAACTCGCGCGCCATTGCCAACCCCAGGCCGCGCGAGCCGCCCGTGATCAGTGCGACTTGCCCTGTCAGGTCTGCCTCACGCAGCCGCGCCCAGAGTTCCCTGCCGAGCAAGGCTATCCCCCCGCTCAACAGCAGTTTCTGTGTTCTGTTCATCTTGCCTACGGCGTCAAGACAACCTTGATGCAGCCGTCTTTCTTGTTCTTGAATATCTCATACATGGCCGGCGCTTCGGCCAGTTTCTTGCGGTGCGTGATGATGAAGCGCGGGTCAATATCGCCCTTCTCGACGTGGTCCATCAAAGGCTTCAGATAGCGCATGACGTGGGTTTGGCCCATCTTAAAGGTCAGGCCCTTGTTCATCGCCGCGCCAAAGGGAATTTTGTCCACGAGGCCGCCGTAAACGCCGGGAACCGACACCGTGCCGCCCTTGCGGCAGTTGAGAATGGCCTGGCGTAGCACGTTCGGGCGGTCGGTCGCCATGCGCATCCCCATTTTGGCCCAGTCGTACAACTCGCCCGGCGACGTGCCGTGCGCTTCCATGCCCACGGCGTCAATGCAGGAGTCCGGACCGCGCCCGCCGGTCAGTTCCAGGATACGAGCGTTCACGTTTTCGTCATCGAAGTTTATTGTCACCACGCGCGGGTCCTCGGCGGCCAATGCAAGCCGTTCGGGGATGTTGTCAATGGAGATGACTTTTTCGGCCCCCAGCATCAACGCGCTCTTGATGGCGAACTGGCCGACCGGCCCCGCACCCCAAATGGCAACCGTGTCACCGGGCTGAATATCGCAGTTCTCCGCCGCCATGTACCCGGTCGGGAAGATGTCGGTCAGAAAGACGACCTGCTCATCGGTCAGCGAATCGGGGACCTTCATCGGCCCGACATCGGCGAAGGGGACGCGGACGTACTCGGCCTGCCCGCCCGCATAGCCGCCCAGCATGTGCGTGTAGCCGAACAAGCCCGACGGCGAAAAGCCCATCATCTGCGCCGCGATCTCGTAATTTGGGTTGGTGTTGTCGCACAACGACCACAACTGTTTGTTGCAGAAAAAGCATGACCCGCAGGCGATAGTGAACGGGACAACGACTCGGTCGCCCTTCTGGAGTTTCTTGACGTCGGAGCCGACTTCGACGACTTCGCCCATGAACTCATGGCCGACGATGTCGCCCGCTTCCATGGTCGGCATCACGCCGTCATACAGGTGCAGGTCTGAACCGCAAATACAGGTTGTCGTCACCTTGATAATGGCGTCGCCGGGGTTAAGAATCTTCGGGTCGGGGACGTTGTCCACGCTGACGTGATGTTTTCCGTGCCAGACAAGTGCTTTCATTTGATCTTGTTCTCCACTGCCCCTTGCAATGCCAACGCGCTGGCGTTGCGTTTGCCCGCCGGCTGACCGTCCGTCGTCGGAAGCGACCCGGTTTCCATCAGGTTCTTGAAGTGGCGCAGGTCGTTGTCAATCTGCTGGTTTGGCTCCTCGCCGAAGAGCTTGGCGAACGCCGCCCCGATCTGGCCCGCCGGGGGCTGATACGACAGCGACACGTGGACTTCCGTGCCGCGCCCCTGCGGGCCGGGCTTGAACGTGACTGAGCCAGCGCTGTCCACGTCTGCGCCGGGCAGGGAGCGCCAGGCGATCAATTCGTTCGGCGTCTCGTTGATGATCTCGGCGTCCCACTGCACGGTCTTGCCCATCGGTGCCGAAGCGACCCAGTGAGACTTCTTGCCGTCTACGACGGTGACGGCCTGCAAGTGCCGCATGAACTTCGGCAGGTTCTCGAAATTGCGCCAGAAAGCATACAGTTCCTCAGGCGATTTACCGATGGTAATGGCCTTCTTGACCTTGATGCCGGACTCGTTCTTGACGCCCGGCGCGGCTTCGTTCGGCCCCGCGCCGTCTGCGGTGCTGACGCCGAGGGCACTGTACGCGGCGCAGTGGCCCGTCGAGCCGCGATACAGGAGGCCCCCGCCCAGGGCAGCCAAGCCAAGCCCTGCTTTGTCCCGGCGCAGAAGGCCGTATGTCACCAGCGCGCCGCCCGTGATCGCCGATGTCCAGCGCTCCCAGCCCGCGACATTAATCTTACCGTCCGATGGTGTGTCACTCATGCCAAGTCCTCCTCGATGAAAGGCGAGCAGGCGCGGTAGGCCTTGCTCTTGGGGCAGGTTACCACAGGGAATAATCGGATAAACGGAGCGAGCTGTCAGTTAAGGGAGAATCAGGCGTAGCCGGGAGAGACCGGCCCGGCGCTGTGGGGGGACTGGCGCTGGAGGGTGCGCAGATCGGCGTAGTGCCGGACACAGTCCCGGCCCGCCTCTTTCGAGGCGTACAGGGCGACGTCCGCCTCGGCGACGATCTGGGCCGGGTCAGAGTTTGTCAGCGTGTACGTGGCGACGCCGAGGCTGGCCGTGATGGGTGAGTGGGGCCAGGCCGCGTCGGCGATGGCGGCCCGGAATCGTTCGGCCATGACACGCGCCCCGGCGGCGTCGGTGTGCGGCAAAAGGATGGCGAATTCCTCGCCGCCGTACCGGGCCGCGAGGTCGGTCGCGCGGACATGGCGGGAAAGCAACTGCCCGACGGTCCTCAGCGCCTCGTCCCCGGCCTGGTGGCCGAAAAGGTCGTTGTAGCGCTTGAAATGGTCCACGTCCAGCATCACCAGCGACAGCGATGCTTGGTAGCGATGAGCGCGATCAAACTCCTGAACGAGACGTTCCTGAAAGGCGCGGTGGTTCTTCAGGCCGGTCATGCCGTCGAGCGTCGCCAGGGCTTCCAGTTTGGCATTGGCTTCCAGCAGGGCGTTCTCGGCTTCCTTGCGCTCCGTCACGTCCAGGTCAACCGTGATTCCCCCCACGATCTCGCCGTGAAGGTCATGCAGCGGGAACGTGCTGCAAAGGATGTGGCTTTTCGTCCCGTCCTTGCGCCGGTACGTCCACTCCAGACCCTCGAACGACTCGCCGGCACAGACGCGGCCGATCAGGCGTCGGTTGACCTCCTGATGTTCCGGGCTGCTGACCACGTCCCAGACCGGCTGTTGGAGGATGTTCTTGCCGTGCAGTTCGAACAGGGTCTCGAAGGCCCGGTTCCACTCCAAAACGCGCCCCTGGGCGTCGTAGCAGAAGCAGGCGACGGGCAGACCTTGAAACAGGGCTTCAAAGCGCTGGGAGGCCTGAACCTGCAGCCGGTTCGCGTGCGTGAGACATTCGGTGGTGTCTGTCAACTCGGTCTGCTGGGCTTCCATCTCCGCCTGCTGTTGTTCCAGAAGCCGGTTGCGCGCCGCCAGCGCCTGCTCCGCCTGCCGGCGCTGCCGCAGGTCGTAGGAAATAGAGACGACGACCGCCAGCAGCAGAACAAAGTCCAGAATCTGCGGCAGGAAAGAGGCGTCGTGCGCCGGGTGCGTGGGAAAGAGCTGCCGTCCGGCGATACAGCCGACGGCAAACGCCATCCCGATCCCCAAAATCCAGTTCCGTGGAGGCAGCCTGACCATGAAACACGTCCCCGAAATGAGTTCCATCCGACGATCAGAGAGAGGAAGGCGGCCCTGCCCTCGGTCATTGCTTGAATTCGTGTGGCAACACGAGACGAGTATCGGCGAAAGCGCGTAATTTCATCAGGGGTGAGGGCGTCCTTCTGAGTATCTTCCCGGCAGCAGACAAAAAAAGGCGGGGCTGATGCCCCGCCGTCGTTCAGGAGGCGATCTTCTCGACTTTTCGCCGCTGCAGCAGGCGCCGCCGTTTCTCCGGCTTCGAGCGCCAGCCCTCCGAGGTAATCAGCGTGCCGAAGGAGACATCGCCCAGGGGGATAAACACGTTCATGTTGCGCAGGTAATACTTGTGGTGCAGGCGGTGGTGTTCTTTCATAAAGCGGAACCACCGGAAGCGCTCGACGTAGTGGCCTTTGGGGACGTGCATCAGGTAGTGGGTGTATTCGTAGCCCGTGAAGTACAGCACAGTCCCGGCGACCGCTCCCCAGAACGTCGGCAGGCCCGTGAAGTGCTGGAACAGCCAGAAGACGGGCAGGTGGAGCAGTTCGATCACGGGGAACGCATACCAGCGCAGGGCCACGTGCGGCGGGCGGCCCTTGCCCTGCGCCTCAAACTTGCCGTTCCAGTGGTACAACTGGTGATGGACCAGCGTGTGTCCCTTGAAGGCCTCGTGGAGTGGGAATGGGCGCTTGACGTGCATCAAGTGCCGGTGGACGAACCACTCGAAATAGCTGGCGTAGGTGAACCAGAACAAAAAAGCAAGCGTCTCAGTCAGCCACGTCACGCAATGTATCCTTCCTAAAATGCGAATCCTGAGAATTCAGCCGCTTCATTGTACCGTACCTTTGCCGGACTGTCAATGTCATCGCCGCAAGGCTTTCGTCGGTTCTGCTTCACTGGCCTGGGTCTGCAGGCGGGCGATTTCCGGGTGCAGGCGCGGACGCTGCGTGATTTGCGGCTCGTGTCCGAGCGCTGTGACGACCTGTTCCAGCGTCCGGCTCATCTGCTGCCGCGCCGCCAGCAGCGCACGGGGATCGGGATTGTAGTCGGTGTCGGATTTAACGACTGACGGGTCAATCGCCGTCAGGGTGCGTGCCTCGGCGGCCAGGGCGGGCGCTTTGCGCGCCGCCTGGAGTTCGCTCGCCCCGGCTTCCAGCAGGCAGAAGACCTCGTAGTCCTGCAGGCCGTCGCGCAGGGCCTCGAAGCGGATCGAGTCGAGCGGCTTGCCGTCCGGACCGGGGTAGAGCAACTGACCGTCCCCGTTGGCCGGGCCGTCGCCGCCGAAAAACGCGGACGCCGAAGTGAGCGGGTCCGCCGTGTTCTGCCAGTTACAGACCGACCAGTAGAGCATCCCGTCCAGGTTGTCCTTCCAGGTCAGCCAGGGCCAGATGCGGCAGTCCAGCGCGGGGTAGTCGGTCCAGACGTTGACGTGCGGGTGCTGCGTCGGGTAGGCCGGATACCACCAGACTTCCCGCCCCTGCTCCTGCTGCCGATGCGCTTGATTCAGGTCGAAATAAACCATGTCGGGACACCAGATGTCCACCTGGGTCAGCGCGTCCGGGAAGCCGCGCGCCGTCATCAAGCGGCGGATGCCCGGCGCGGCCTGCCGGACCTGCCGGAGACGGTCATTCAGGGCGGGCAGTTGGTCGCCGGTCGGCTCGTCCGCAATGTAGGAATACGCCAGCGGCAGCCAGCCTTTCTGCGCCAGGTGCGCCTGCCATTCTTCCGCCGAAGGGTTGTTGCTGTCCAGATAAGCCACAAAGCCCGTCATGCCCTGCGCCAGACGCTGCGGTACTTCCCGGTCGAAGCCCGTCCAGTCCCATTGCTGGGGCCCGCCCGACGTCTTCGGCGGCAGGCGCGGCAGGTCTTTGGGCGCGTGCGAAGGGGTCACGCGGTGCGCCAGCATATCGTCG
>CAZZVX010000242.1:0-7869 GCA_964657535.1 Armatimonadota bacterium
TTTTTGGGCGGCGCACTATCGGGGGACGGACGATTCGACGGCGCTGAAGACCTGGCGCAGCATCCGCTCATTGAAATGCCCGTTCTCCAGGCACCGAAGATGACCGGCGCGGGCGATCTCCTGACGCCGGGGTTCGTCCGCCAGCAGTTCAAGACAAATATCCGCACATTCCGCAACGTCGGACCAGAAAATGGCCTCCTGCCCGTCGCAGTAGAGCTGCAGGTGCTCATCCGTCCGTTCCGCGCAGAGGACGGAGCCGAGCGAGGGGATTTCGAGCGACCGCGTGGTGTGGTGGTCACGGTTGCCTTTCGAGAGCAGCCCCAGACAGATTTTCGCGCACTGGATGGCCCTGGCGTAGTCGTCGTCGTCGTACAGCCCCGGCCCTTTCCAGACGTTCCGCAGGGCCGGCCACTCCCTGGCCTTCTGCCAACGCACCCCGTACAGGGTCAGCGGCACCCCGCGCTGCAGCAGCTCATACAAAAATGGACCGCGCTCCGGCATCCACGTCCCGACGAACAGGACGTCACTTTTCCAGCGATCACGCTCTTCCGTCGTCAAGGGACGCGGCGCGTGCGCGACTTCGTCCGCGCAGCGGAACAGGTGCAGGACGCTTTTCGCGCCACGCGCATAGGCCTCGGCCACGTTCTCGTGCCGACACACCACGACGAGATCGTAGGCCGGGATCGCCGTCCGGTAGAGAAGCCAGGAGCCACGGTCGCGCCTGCCGTAAGGGTCATCATTGTTGAAACTGACGACCGGGCCGGACCGCCGACGGAGGGACTGGATCAGATGGGGGCCGACATACCGACCGTGGTCCACCCACACGAGGTCGAAACGCTCGTCGCCGAGAGCGTCGAGGATGCCGGCCGTCACGCGCCCGTCGGAGAACACGCCGCCGGTCTCATAGTGAAATTTAGCGACCAGCCTCTGCCTCGGCACGAAACTTTGCGGGTTGATGGCACGGACCTGATGCCCCAAACGGCGCATCGCGTCCGCCCGTTGGTGCGACGTCCCTGCCATCGGCCCCAGAAAGAGGATCTTCACGCGGCGGTCGTTTCCTTTGCCGAGAAAGGCGTCACGACATCAACGCCGCACAGCTGCGCCAGCAGGGCGGTCATCATGTCGCCGTAGCGGTCCCATCCCCCCAGGCCCGCGACACGGGCGAGGCCGCTGGCGGCCATCCGCCTTTGCAGCGCAGGGTCGTCCGCCAGCCGCTGCATCCGGTCCGCCAGCGTCGCCGCGTCCCGGATCGGGACGACGAAGCCTTCCACGCCGTCATCGAACAGATCTTCCGCGCCGGAATTGGTCGTGCCGATCACCGGGCAGCCGCAGGCGAGCGCCTGGGCCTGAACAAGCGCCAAACCCTCCTCGATGCTGGGCATGACCAGGACATGGCTGCGGCTCATGATCGCCTTGAGTTTCGACTGCGCGCAGTGGCCGGCGCGGACGACAGGCAGCCCGCGCGCCGCCCTGTCCAGCATCCGCCGGACTTCGGGGCGCACGGTGCCGACCAGCGTCAACTGCTTGCGGGGATGCCGCACGGCGGCGAAACCTTCCAACAGGTACGACATTCCTTTCCGCAGGGAGGCCCCGCCGACAAACAGCACATCGAACCGTTCCGGGTCGGGCCGGCCTGACGGGGAGAACTGGGACAGACTGACGCCATAAGGCACAACACAAATCTTCTCCCCCGGCACCCCCTCCGCGATGAATGTCCGCTTCGCGAACCGGGACGGCACCGTGATCGCGTCCGCCAGGGCGTATTCCGCTTCTTCCTTTTCGATCTTTCGGGGGTCTATGCCGTCATAGCGGAGGCCGTGCCGAGCGTACTCCTCGCGCAGCAGCGCATCCTGGACGCGGATGTGCGACGAGCCTCGGTCGCAGACGTAGACCGCGCCGCCGTCTTTCGCCCGTCGCCCCGTCATCAGCCCCACCCCGGACAGGCCGACCAACGCATCACAGACAGGCAGACGGGCGGCGGCGTACCTGTCCAGAGATTGGAGCGCCCACCACGTCAGCTGGCGTTCCAGGCCCGGCCCCATCAGGCCCGTCCGCGCCAGCGCCATGTACGGCGTCCGCAGCCAGGGGAACGAGTGGATATACCGAGCCTCGACGTTTTCGTGCGTCAGCATAAATTTGGGGTAGCCCGTCACGACGCCCGCGAGCATCGCGCGCTGCGCCAACTGTCGGGCCAGATCGAACGTGTGGAATTTACCGACGGTGGTCAGAGCGACTTTCATTCGCGACGAGAGTTTTCCTTATGCGCAGGCGAGCGCGTGGCCGACTTTACGCGGGCAGTCGGGCGGCCTGCCCGGCAGGCAAGCGCGGCTTGAGGGCGGCGGCCTTGCGCCGCAGCACGTCCCGCTCCGGCCCGGTCAGCCAGAAGTTCCAGCCCAGGGCGACTGCCGTCAGGAGCGTGCCGGCGCCGACTTCGACCCAGTGCAGCGGGATTGGGCCGCGTGCGAGGCCGTGCAGAACGCTCCCCGCGCCCAGCGAGGCCGCCATGACCAGCGCGCCGCCCAGCCACACGCGCAGGGCGAACGGCGTGTATGGCTCACGGCACGCCGCACAACTTTCTTTGACCACAAAATGAGAACAGGCCGCAAGTTCGCCGAGCATCAACCCGACCGGGGCCGCCGCCAGGCCGAAGTGTCGCACCCCGATAGCCGCCAGCGAGACGCCCAGCACACTGGAAACGAGATAGGCCCAAGCCACTGTGTGGTGCCGGTTCGTGGCGATCAGCAATGCCGAGCTGGACATCCACGCCGTCTGCATCACGAGATACAGCAGCATTAGCCGGAAGAAAGGCGGCGGCACGCGCACCGCATGGTGCGTCCAGACATCCACGACGCTCGGCCCCTCGAACCACAGGGCCGCCGAGATCGCGATACAGAGCGTCCCCGACACGATCACTAGCATCCGGTTCGTGCGGCGCAGCCGCGCCCAGTCCTGCTGCGCGTGCAGAATGGTCAGGTCGGGCCAGGCCGCGTTCTTGAGAATGTTGACGACCTGCATCGCCATATTCGCGAGGGTGCGCGTCGTGACAAAAATCGTCACCGCCACCCCGCCCAGGGCCGAAACGACAAGGACGCTGCCCTGCTGGGAGATCGCAAGCCCGGCCGTGATCATCGCGAACAGGGCGCTCGGCCCCAGCAGTCCCTTCACGGCGCCCCACTCCGCCCCCCGCAGCCCCGGCATCAGAGACGGGTAACGGCGCCGGATGTCCGCGAACAGAAAAAGCGCCAGCACGGCGACCGGGACAAGCTGCGCCAGAGCCAGACCCGCCATGCCCGCTCCCAGCAGAAGCGCGACAGCCGTGACGAGGAGGACGGCGACATTCTTCACGTTCGTGACGGCGACCGTCTTCGCCGGGCTGCCGACCGTCCGATAAAGATTGCATACGAAACCGACCGGCAGCATCCACACCACCTGCAGCGCCAGCAGCCAGACCACCCAGGCGGCTTCCGTGGAAGGCGTCCGGGCGAGGTGCGTCCAGCGCGCGAGCGGGAGCAGCCAGGCAACCAGGCCGGTCAGGACGGTCGCCAGGGCCGCCAGCGTCAGGTAAAAGGCCAGCGCCGAGCGCTGGCAGCGCATGAACTCCTGGATGTCGCCGCGCACGTGGGACGCGAGCAGGGCGTTCCCCGCCGCCGAGTTCATCCCCAGGTCCAGCGTGGACAGGTAATTGGCGAGGCTCGACAGCACCAGCCATTCGCCGTAGACGCCGACGGACCAGTGGGCCAGAAACAAGGGCACCAACACCACCGTACCGGCGAGGTTGACCATCTGACCGCCCGCCAGAGCGAGAAAATGTGTGACGAAACGACGGGTCAATCGGAGACACCCCAACTTGGAAGCGATTCACACTGTCGAGAGTGCAGGCGATCTCGGTCGGAGCCTCAACAGGGCCGCCATTGAATTCTAGTATAGCACAGGTTCGCCGTAATTTCCAGCGGGCCGATCCGTTTGACACAGCAAAGCGCATTGCGCTATAATGGGGCGAAGCCAAAGGAGCGCCCCTTGATATGACCGACCTGAAAGAATACGCCGTCTGGTTCGTGACGGGCAGCCAGCACCTTTACGGGCCGGAGACGCTGGCGCAAGTCGCCGAGCACTCCCGGCGCATCGCCGCCGCCCTGAACGGTGCCGCCGCGATTCCCGTCAAAATCGTCTTCAAGCCCGTCCTGACGACCCCGGACGAGATTCGCAGACTCTGCCGCGAAGCCAACACCGACGACGACTGCGCGGGCCTGATGACCTGGATGCACACGTTCTCCCCGGCGAAGATGTGGATCGCCGGGCTGACCGAACTTCGCAAGCCGCTGCTGCACCTGCACACCCAGTTCAACCGCGACATCCCCTGGGACACGATTGACATGGACTTCATGAATCTCAATCAGGCCGCCCACGGCGACCGCGAGTACGGATTCATCGGGACCCGGATGGGCCTGGCGCGCAAAGTGACCGTCGGCTACTGGGAAGACCCGGACGTGCAGGCCGAGGTCGGACGCTGGGCGCGCGTCGCCGTCGGCTGGTCCGAAGGGCAGACGCTGAAAGTCGCCCGATTCGGCGATAATATGCGCGAAGTCGCCGTCACCGAAGGCGACAAAGTCGAGGCCCAGATGCGGTTCGGCTGGTCGGTCAACGGCTACGGCGTCGGCGATCTGGTCGAGCGCGTCAGCGGCTTCTCGGACGCCGAAGTGGACACGCTGATGGCCGAGTACGCGGACACCTACGACCTCGCGCCCGATGTCCGCGCGAACGGCCCCGCCCGCGACCGGGTGCGCGAGCAGGCGCGGATCGAACTGGGCCTGCGGACATTCTTGGAAGCCGGGAAATTCGGCGCGTTCACGACGACGTTTGAGGACCTGCACGGCCTGCCGCAGCTGCCGGGCCTGGCCGCGCAGCGGCTGATGGGCGACGGCTACGGCTTCGCCGGCGAGGGCGACTGGAAGACGGCGGCCCTGGTGCGCATCATGAAAGTCATGGCGTCGGGCCTGCCCGGCGGCACGTCGTTCATGGAGGACTACACCTACCATCTGGAACCCGGCAATGAACTCGTGCTGGGGTCGCATATGCTGGAGATATGCCCGTCCATCGCGGCGACCAAACCGCGCATCGAGGTCCACCCGTTAGGCATCGGCGGCAAGGCCGACCCGGCGCGTCTGGTCTTCGATGGCGCGTCCGGCCCGGCCATCAACGCCTCGGTGATTGACCTGGGCAGCCGGTTCCGGTTGATCATCAACGAAGTCGAGGCCGTTCCCGCGCAGAACGCCATGCCGAAACTGCCCGTCGCCCGCGTCCTCTGGAGGCCGGAACCGTCGCTGCGGGTCGGGGCCGAAGCCTGGATCCGGGCGGGCGGCGCGCATCACACGGGCTTCTCCCTCTCCGTGACCGCCGAGCAGATGATTGACTGGGCGGAATTGGTAGGTATCGAATCGCTGCTCATCGGCAAGGACACGACCTCACTTGGCTTCCGCAGCGAACTGCGCTGGAGCGACGCGGCCTGGCGCGGCAGATAGGAAATTCGCCATGAAAGCAATGACGCTGACGGGGCTGCGGCGCATGGCGGAGCGCGACGTTCCCGCGCCAGCCATCGTCCATGACACGGACGTTTTAATTCACATGGCCCGCGTGGGCATCTGCGGCTCGGACGTGCATTACTTCTCCGAGGGCGGCATCGGCAGCCAGCGGGTCGCGTACCCCTGGGCCGTCGGGCATGAGGGCGCGGGCGTCGTTCAGGAAGTCGGCGCGGCGGTCACGAGAGTGAAGCCGGGCGACCGGATCGCCTTCGACCCGGCCCTGCCCTGCTGGGAGTGCGACCAGTGCCTCGCGGGCCGCCCGCACACCTGCCGGGCGCAGAGATTCCTCGGCTGTCCCGGCCAGACCGAAGGCTGCCTGTCCGAGTTCCTCGTCATGCCGGAGCGGAACTGCTACCCGATCCCGAACACAATGTCGTTCGACGAGGCCGCCATCGTCGAGCCGCTGTCTATCGGGATTTATGCGCTGACGCTTTCCGTCCCCCTGCAAGACGCCAAAATCGGAATCACCGGCGCGGGCCCCATCGGCCTGAGCGTGCTGCTCCCGGCGAAGGCCTGGGGCGCGAGCCGCGTCTACATGACGGACAAGATTGACGCCCGGCTCCAACTCGCCGCCCGCGCCGGAGCCGATTGGACCGGCAACCCTTTGACCGACGACGTGGTTGGGGCCGTCACGGGCCGCGAGCCGGAACTGCTCGACGCCGTGTTCGAGTGCAGCGGCGATCAGGACGCGATGGACCAGGCCGTGCAGATGCTCAAGCCCGGCGGCAAGTTATTACTCATCGGCATCCCCAGCGTCAACCGCGTCTCGTTCGACATCAGTCTGCTGCGCCGCAAAGAGTTATCTATTCAGAACGTGCGCCGTCAGAACGAGTGCGTCCAGCGCGCCATTGACATGATCGCGCACAAAGAGATTGATGTCAACGTCATGGTGACGCACCATCTGCCGCTGGCCCAGGCGCAGCAGGGCTTCGACATGGTGGCCGACTACGCCGACGGCGTGGTAAAGGCGATGGTGACGTTCGATTAGGGCAACGAGGAGAGCAGCGTGGCAAAATACACAATCGGTCTTGATTACGGGACGAGTTCGGTGCGCGGACTGCTCGTGGATATCGGGACGGGCGAGGAGATCGCGTCCAGCGTCTTCCCCTACCCGCACGGTGTCGCGGGCATTCTGACCGACGCGCGTGACCCCGATGTCGCGCGGCAGCACCCGCAGGACTATTTGGACGGGGCGCTGTCCGTGATCACGGGCGTGCTGGCGCAGGCCGAGGCGCACCCCGGTTTTTCGCCCGATCAGGTCATCGGGCTGGGGGTGGACACGACCGGCTCGACGCCGATCCCCGTGGACGCGGGCGGGACGCCGCTCGCCCTGAAACGGGAGTTTGACGGCGCTCTGGGGGCGATGGTCTATCTCTGGAAGGACCACACGGGCCACGCAGAGGCGTCGGAGATCACCGAGTTAGCCGCCAGGATTCGCCCCCAATACCTGGCGAAGTGCGGCGGCATCTACAGCGCCGAGTGGTACTGGGCCAAAGTCCTGCGCTGCCTGCGCGCCGACCCGGACGTGTTCGACGCCGCCCACACCTGGGTCGAGCACGCGGACTGGCTGCCCGCCGTGCTGACGGGCGAGACGCACCCAAACTCCGTCAAGCGCGGCATCTGCGCCGCCGGCCACAAGGCGTTCTTCCACCCCGACTGGGGCGGCTACCCGGACGAAGAGTTCCTGACGCAGTTGGACTCAAGACTGGTCCGCCTGCGCCGGACGCTGCCCGACCAGGCCTATCACGTCGGCGAGGCGGCGGGAACGCTGAGCGCCGAGTGGGCGCGCAAGACGGGCCTGAACGCCGGCATCCCCGTCTCCGTCGGCGCGTTCGACGCGCATTTGGGCGGCGTCGGCTCCGGCATCCAGCCGGGGACGCTGGTCAAGAACATCGGGACTTCGACTTGCGATATGATGGTCGCGCCGCTCGGCCAAGACTTGCCGGACATCCCCGGCCTGTGCGGGATCGTGCCGGAATCCATCCTGCCGGACTTCTACGGCCTGGAAGCGGGCCAGTCCGCCGTCGGCGACATCTTCAACTGGTTCGTCAACGGCGTCCAGCCCGCGCATCAGGGCCACGAGGAACTGACGGCGGGCGCGGCGAAACTGCGGCCCGGCGAAAGCGGCCTGCTGGCGTTGGACTGGCACAACGGCAACCGAACGGTGTTGGTAGACCAGCGCCTGACCGGCGGCGTGATCGGCCTGACCCTGCAAACGACGCCCGCCGAACTGTACCGCGCCTGGATCGAGGCGACGGCGTTCGGGGCGCGCGTCATCATGGAGCGGTTC
>CAZZVX010000243.1:0-7800 GCA_964657535.1 Armatimonadota bacterium
AACCTGGGGCGGGAACGCGTCGTGGGGCGGCTCCTGCCCCTCCGACCCGACATTGATCTGGGGCGGCGTGCTGGTGCCGGGGACGCCGCTGCTGTCCATCACCGGCGCGCTGGCCGCCCAGCCCGTCTGGAGCGACAACGCCACCTGGGGCGCGACCGCCGCCGCCGCCGACCTCTCCGCCACCGCCATCAGCGGCGAGTAGGCCGTCACGAAAAAAGAGAACGGGCCAGGCTCGGTGAGCCTGGCCCGTTCTCTTGGCGGCATCAGTGTCCCGGTCGGGCCAGGACCTTGTCCAGATAAGGGCCGACTTGATCCGCCCACAGCCGGCCGTGGTGCGCCAGGCCCTGCGGGCTGAGGTGGATGCCGAACCGGTCCGCGCCCGTCAGCGTGTCCGTGTCCGGGCCGGGCAGCGCCAGTCCCAAATCCCAGAGCATCTTCTGGCCGTCCCGCGTGTTCGGGTATGAATTGGCGGTCGGGTCGTGGTACGACACCTGCGCCACGAACCAGGGGAAGTCCCAGCCCGCCTCGGCGCGCGACGCCTCGATCACGCGCGCCAGATCGCGCGCATAGGCCTCGGCGGTCAGCGGCCCGCCCGAATCGGCCTCCCCCTGGTGCCAGAGCAGCGCCCGGAAGCCCTGCGGCCCCAGTGCGTGGATGCGGGCCAGGGTGAAGTTGAACAGGTCGCCGCCCGGCTGCCATTGCAGAACGCTCGTGCCGCCGAATCCAGTCGGCGCGACGCCGATGGGGACGTGATACCTGGCGTAAAGCGCGTCCCCGAACGACGGCCAGAAGCTGCCGCCCTTGCTGTTGTCGTGGACGCCCGGCTGCGGGTCGTCGGCCAGGCGCCAGTCGCTGCCGCTGAAGGTCGCCACCATCCCCGACGTTTCCTTCTGCGGCGCCTGCCCGAAGTTGGTGGAGTTGGACTGCCCGGCGCCCACGAACACTTCCCCCACCCCGACATGGGCGATCTTCGTCACGTCCGTCGTGTGGTCGGCGTGGGTGTCCCGCACCTCCAAGCCGTACCAGCCGCCCGCCGGGGCGGGGATCACGCCGCTGAACGCGCCGCCGGCGTCGGTCGTCACCGCCTGCCACGTCCCCGGCAGGCCGCCCTGCAAAGGCGTCCCGGTCAGGCGCACCTCCACCCGGTCGCCCGGCGACGCGAGGCTGCCGGCCACCCGGACCGCCCCTTGCAGCCGGGTCCGGCGCTGGAAGACCTCGTAGTCCTGGGGCGACAGCACGGCAAAGCCGGGCCGCGCGAGCGGGTCCGGCCCGGCGCCGGCCTGCATCCTCGCCAGATCGTCCGGGGTGGCCGCCGCCACCGTCCAGGTCAGGGTGCGCGTCGCGCCCGGAGCGATGTCGGCCTCGATGACCTGCGCCCCGCCCGCCCAGGGACCCCACAGCCGGTCGTCTCCGGCGATACGGACTTTGGCCGTGCCGCCGAACCAGTCCGCCGCCGTGGTGTTCTCGGTGACGGGCAGCGTCTCCATCTTGCCGCCGTCCGGGAGGATGTCCTTGACGGCGGGCGCGACCGCGACAAACAGCGGCACGGGCGCCTTGCCGGAGTTGGCGCCGGTGATTGTCAGCCCGGCGTCGGAGAACTCGTAGCGCAAAGACCCGGCATCGCCCTCGGCCAGAATGACGCCCGGCGCGGGCCGGCTGATCCGGGGCAGTTTGGCCGCGCCGCCCGCGTACAGATAGACGCCCCGCGAGACGTCCACGCCCGGCAGCAGGTATTCGACGCCGCCCGCCTTGAAGCTGGTCAGGCAGCCGTCGGCGGCGACCGTGGCGGCGTAGGCCGGGGCCGTGACACGGTAGTTCGTGTCCGCCCCGGCGGGTTCGGTGATCGTCGGGGCGGCGCCCGCGCGGAGCGCGGCCCCCAGCGCCAACAACAGCAGCGCGACTGACTTCAAAGGCATCCGTTTCCTTCCATCATCAAACCGACAGAGACATCGCTATTTCAGTTGAGCGAAGGCAACTGCCCGGCCCGTGTAGTTGTCCGGCGAGGTGCAGCAGCTGACCTGCGACGGCCCGCGCAGGTACTTCACGTGGCCGTCTACAAACATCCAGTTGGATCCGTCCGTGTGTACCCGGTTTGCGGCCTGCTGCTTGCCCTGGTACGGGCCTTCCAAAAAAGGCCCGGAGACGGACACCAGCGGGTTCCCGGCGTCGGTGGGGCCGAAATGTTCCGCCCCGGCGGCGTCCACCGTCAGCAGGTTCCCGTAGGCCGCGAAATCCAGGGGCGATCTTGTCGCGGATCCTGTCTCCATCGGGTCGGTCAGGTTGGTCCTCCCGCCGATCACTTCGGAGACGATATAGGTGTTCGCCGAGTTGGTGACGACGGACAAAGTCAGCGGGGTGTCGCCGGCCAGCGGGGGGACGTGCGGGTTCGCCATGCATTCGTTGTACGCATAGGAGACGGGCGACTGCGTCACCCCGCCGACGACCTGCGCCGCCGTCGGGTCGTCGGGACACTTGTAGACCCCCGCGCTCTTGACATACGGGTAAAGCTCGCCGGCCCAGCCGGAGCCGAGAAAGCCGAACGTCGTTCCCCGGATGCCGCACGGGAACATCTCGTCGTTGTCCTGAAGATACTGCATGAAGGCAAGACCGATCTGCTTCTCATTCGAGGCGCAGCTGATCTGCCGCGCCTTCTCGCGGGCTTTAGCGAAAACGGGGAAAAGGATTGCGGCGAGGATCGCAATAATAGCAATCACCACGAGCAGTTCGATCAGTGTGAAACCGGAAGAGTGCGTCCGGGAGTTGGGGGGGAACCGTTTCATTTCACTGTCTCCTTTGGAGGGATCAGAACCTTGCTTGCTGTCGGCGCTCCGCCGGGCGCCGGGCCGGTGCTTTCCCGCGTGACCAAAAAGGGCGCCACGCTTTCCCGGAGGACGCGCCCGGCAGGCTCGTCCAGAAGAATCTGAACCGCCCGCCGCGCCCGCTCGGCGACGGGGTGCGCGACGGTGGTCAGGGCCGGGTGCGTGAAGCGGCTCGTCCGGGCGTCCTCGAACCCCAGCACGGACACCTGCGCGGGGACGGCGACGCCCTGGCTGCGCAGCCAGGCCAGCGCGCCCCACGCGCCGGGGTCCGAGACGGTGAAGATCGCCGTCGGGCGGCGTCGAGGGTCGTCCGACCAGACCTCTTCCATCTGCAGGGAGGCCGCGTCGTAAGAGTTGTCCCCCCGGTGCGTGTTGCAGACGGCCACGCGCCCGTCGGCGCTCAGGCCCCGCGCGTGCATCGCCCGCTGGAACTCGCCGACCTTGTCGGTCACGCTGGCGTCGTCGAGCGGCTCGTTGACCAGCAGCGTGATGCGCCGGTGACCGAGCGAACACAGGTGCTCCAGGCCGACCCGCACGGCGGCCCGCGAGTCGGTCAGCACGAACGACCCGGCGTACCCGTTCGGCACGCCGTCTAGGGCCAGCGCACGGTAGCCGCGCGCCGCCAGGGCCTCGTGGAACGGGATCGTCATCAGCGGCGGGAATGTCGAGACGAACGCCTCCTCGCCCGGCCCCCGCGTCAGCTGCCGCCCCAGGTCGGCCACGCGCTCATCGTCCCGGCAGTAGCGGATGTGGAAGTCCAGGCCGCGCTCCAGACAGGCCCGCGCGACTTCATCCCCAAGCGCGTCGCAGTAGTCCGAGTGGTCGCGCGTCCGAAACATCCCGATGGACGTGAGGGTCGGGGCCGACCGGGCGGCCTCTTCCGGGGCGGCAGGCGTCTGCCGCAAGACGACCGTCCCGCGCCCACGCTCCCGGCGCAGAAGGCCCTCGCGCTTCAGGTCCTGCAGCGCGCGCCCGACCGTGATCTTGGAGACCGGCAGGTTCTCGATGACGACCGCTTCCGGGTAGAAGGCGTCTCCGTCCTCGAAATGCTGCTCGATCATCCGGCACAGGCCCGCCCGCACCTGCACGTGCAGCGGGATGCCGCTTTCCGGCTCGATGCGGATCGCGCGCAGCCAGGACGTGTCGGGCTGTCCGTGCAGGAGGGTCGCCATCAAGCCACTTCCCCGGAAGTCCGCCGCCTTGCCGTCAGCATCAGCCCGACAAGACCCAGACCACCCAGGCCGAGCGAAAAAACTTGGGCAGGTTCCGGCGCGGGCGTCACGCTCACCCCGTCCAGGGCGGTTCCATAAGCGTTCGCGAACGGCGTGGTACTCGTAAAGGTCAGGGTCGCCGTCGTCTGGGCCGCCGCCGTTGTAAACTGATAGGTTTGGGTGGCGAACGGGTCTACCGAGACGGCTTTTGTTTTGCTGCCCGACGACGTAAAGGAGTACGTTTGGAGGCTCCCCCCGGTGGCGAGGGCGCTGATGCCGTAGTTGTAGCGGCCGCCGTTATAGATGATGGAAGTCCCGAAGGAGACGCGATAAGTCGTGTTCGGCTGAACGGTGAACGTCTGCGCGGCTGTCCCGGCAAGGCCGTTGTTATTCAGGCCGAGGAACTGCACTCCGTCGGCTGTCGCCCCGTCGCCGCCGGCGGCGTTCAGGTTGGGGCTATTCCAAAGTGCGGAATTCGTCACCGTCCAACCCGTCGGAGAGACGGTGCTGACGTAGCTAGGCGAGATGCTGGGCGCCTCGAAGCCGCCGTTAACGAATGTCTGGGCGGCAGCGGGGCGGCTCACTCCCAGACAACCGACGAATAGACCAACCAAAGCGAGACGGATTTTCCAAAACGGGCGCATCGTCGTTCTCCTCCAGGGAATCAAAACCACAGGTAGAATAATCCCTAATAATATAGGTATTACACATCATACACCTAAATCACCCTTATGTCAATAGGTTTAAAACAAATGGAAAAAGCGGGCGAAAGAATCAGGCCGAGGGGAGCGTCACGCGGACGGTGGTGCCGACGCCCGGCTCGCCGGTGAAGGTCATCGCGCCGCCGTGCGCCTCCACGATGCCCCTGCAGATGGACAGGCCCAGGCCCGTGCCGCCGTCGGGCCGGGAACGGGCGCTGTCCACCCGGTAGAACCGCTCGCCCAGGTGCGGCAGATGCTCCGGCGCGATCCCCGGCCCCGTGTCGGTGACGGTGATGACGGCGTTCTGCCCGTCGCCGTGGGCGGCGACCAGCACCTGGCCTTCTTTGGGGGTGTACCGGACGGCGTTGTCCAGTAAATTCGCGAACAACCGCACCAGTTCGTCTCCGTTGCCGGACACGCGGAGCGATTCGTTGACGCCGTCCAGACGGACGGGCGCGCAGGCACGGCGCGGCAGGCGGGCCAGCGCCAGTTCCAGCGCCTCGCGCACCGGCACGTCCCGGCGGCTGCGGCCCAGCTGCCCGCTGTCCGAGCGGGCCAGCAGCAGCAGGTCCTGCACCAACCGGCCCATCGTGTCCGCCGCCCCGTCAATCTCCTGCAGCGACTGACGGTACTCGGCCTCGGCGGGGCGGCCCGTGAGCGTCATGCTGGTGTTGCCCTTGATGATGGTCAGGGGCGTCTTCAGTTCGTGGGACGCATCGGCGGTGAACCGGCGCTGCTGCTCGAACGCCGACTGCAGGCGTCCCAGCATGGCGTTGAACGTCTCGGCGAGCTGCGCGAACTCGTCCTCGCCCGTCACCGGCAGGCGCTCCGAGAAGTTGCGCGCGCTGATGCCCCCGGCGGCCTGCGTCATCAGCCGCACCCGGCGCAGCACCCGGTCGGTCAGGAACGCCCCGGCCAGCCCGGCGCAGAGCAGGGCGACCGGGATCAGGCCGAGCAGGGCGCGGTCGAGTCCGGCCATCGCCCGCTGCACGTCGGTCAGCGGGTACGCCGCCTGCACTACGCCTTGACTGTTCCCCGGCGGACCGAACGGGCGCGAAAGGACGCGCAGCGGAACGTCATTCACCGTCACGTCCGAATACACCGTCTGCCCACGCGCGGCGCGTTTCAGGGCGTCGGAGTCCCAGGCAGGGCGCGTGTCGAACGAACGGAACGGCCTGCCGGCGGCGGTGAACAGGATGGGGTGGTACGGGTCACGGTCATTGGGCGGCGGCCCGTGCCGTCCGAACGGCCCGCCTCTGTCGCCGTCCGGGGGATTATCTGCCCCGTCGGGAGGCCCGCCTCCGCCGTCCAGCGGGTTGTGTCCTCCGCCGTGATCCGGCGGCCCGCCGCCGGGCGGCCCGGTGCGCCGCTCCAGTTCCCGGTCCACCGACGCCAGGATCGTGGACTGCACGGCGTAGCGGACGACGACGCCCAGCGCCGCGAACAGCAGCGCCAGGGCAAGCACGTTCCACAGCACCAACTGCGTCCGCAGAGACCGGCGCGGGGCGAGTGTCACGGGGCCGTCTCCCCTTCCCCGTCCCGCTCCGGCACGCGCAGCGTGTAGCCCACCCCGCGCACAGTCTGGATCAGTTTGACGGCGTGGCCGGCGTCAACCTTCTTGCGCAGCATCCCGATGTAGACATCCACGGTGTTGGAGTACGAGTCTTCGTCCATCCAGATGCGCTCCAGAATCACCTCGCGGGTCAGCACCTGGCTCTCGTGGGACGCCAGCGCTTCGAGCAGTTCATACTCCCGGTGGCTCAGGCCGATCTCCGTCCCGGCGCGCGTGACGCGGCGCTGGGCCGTGTCCATCTCCAAGTCGGCCACGCGAATCAGGCGGGCGCGATGCACCCGGTCGCGCCGCAGCAGGGCCTGGACGCGGGCCAGCAGTTCGCGGAAGTCGAACGGCTTGGGCAGATAATCGTCCGCGCCGAGTTCCAGCCCGCGCACCCGGTCGTCCACGGCGTCCCGCGCCGTCAGCATGAGAATGGGCGTCTGGCGACGGTGTGCGCGCAGTTCCTCGCAAACCCGCCAGCCGTCCATACCCGGCAGCATCACGTCCAAGATGATCAGGCTGTACGTATTCTCCAGCGCCATCTCCAGCCCGACCTTGCCGTCCGCCGCCGTCTCGACCGCGTAGTTCGCGTTGCTCAGGCCCCGACGGATCAGCGTCGCGATGCCCGCCTCGTCTTCCACCAGCAGTATTTTCATAACCCGCTCACGTTACCCCGTCAAGATGAAACGCAGATGAAAAACAGGGGTCGGGCTTGACGCATCAAGTCCCTGCATAGGGCAGACGCTTCTTTGTAGGGGCATGACACGTCATGCCCTCTTACCGTAAGTTCATTATACCCGCAGGTTTTTTCATCAGGATTTCATGCACAGGCGGGACAATGCCTGCATCAGTGCCCGAAAACCGGGCAGGAAAGGGAACCTATGAGACATCATTTTATCGCACGTTTCGCGGGCGTCGCCCTTGTCGGCACGATGATCGTCACCATCGCCTGCGCGCAGGGGCTTCGGCCCCGCCCGCAGAACGGCCCGGCATGGGGGAATCGGCAGGGCGGACCGCCGATGGGCGGCCCGTGGCGCGGCGGCCCGCCACCGCCCGCCACCGCCGCGAGCCTGCCTATCAGCGTCTTGGACGCCGGGCTGAAACTCACTTCGGGCCAGGCCGCCCGGATCACGCAACTGCGGCAGCAGTTCCGCCCGCCGTTCGGCGGGCCGGGGGGAGGCGGCCCTGGAGGACCGGGCTTCGGCCCCGACACGGCGGGCGGCCAGAAGATCACGGCCCTGCTGACCGCCGCGCAGAAGCAGGCGCTGCCCGGCCTGCTCGCCAAAGCCGACGCCATGCGCGCCGTCGGCCTGCCGTTGGAAGTCTGGGGGGAATTAAAGTTGACGATGGCCCAGGAAGGCCAACTATTCGCGCTCGGCCAGGCGGCGGAGCAGGCCCGCAAGTCTATGCAGGCGAAACAGGGACAAGGGTCCCGGCCCAGCCCAAACGGAGACCCGATGCGTCAGTCACGAGAGCAGACCCACGCCAAGGCAATCGCGCTTCTCAGCAACAGC
>CAZZVX010000244.1:0-5138 GCA_964657535.1 Armatimonadota bacterium
GCCCCAGTGCGCCCGCGCCGGCGGGACGGACCGCCGGGCCGCAGGACAGGGCGCTCGCGGACAGGGCCGTCGTGACCCAGGCCGCCCGTGAGGTGACTTTCATTGAAATGGCTTTCATTTCGTTGTCGGGCTAAATCGGGCGCGGTGACTCAGACGCACATTGCGGCGGAGCGAGACTTGGCTTCTTAGGCCCATGACCGGACCGGCGCGAAGACGCGATTCACTCGCTTTTGAGCAGCATCGCCGTGAATTCTTTGAGGCCGAAGGTGCGATGCCATTGACGAAGATAGACCTCCTTTGGGATCGCCAGAACGCTCACGACCTGCTCGGCGACAATAGTCGCGTTGCGAGTGGCGCCTCGGATGACGGCCGTGTTCAGCGGCACCCAGGGGGGGACGGTGAACGGCGAATAACCCCCCAGCGGCGTCCCGGATAGGCCGTCGCCCATCGGCACGTAGACCAGCCCGGAGACGCTCCCCGCCTGCGTCAAGGTCTCGCCCGCTTTGAGCGTGAAGCAGCGGGCGTCCAGAAAAGCGCTCTGCGGGTCAATGTCCTGCGTCTTCGTTCCCATCGCGGCCATTTTTTCGAGGATCTCGCGGCGACGGACCGGGCCGAGGGATGCCTCCTCCGCCTGGAGATAGCGAGAACGCTCGAATTCCGACATACTCTGCAGCGAGGGGACGGCCCGCACGCGGCCCGCCAGGGCTGAGTTGATGTGAACCAGTTCCTGGCACACTTGATCCGCGAACTCCAGGTTGTCGTCCACGCTTTCGAGGAGGATCTGAATGTCGTCGGCGCTCTTCGGCGGCGCGGCGGATGCAGGGAAGTCCTCCGGCAGTCGGAAACTTTCGATGATGTCGCCCTGCACGTCATTCACCACGACGGCGGCGTGGAAGGCCGCCCGCCGCACCGTCTCCGTGCCGGAAAAGGATCCCCGGAAGAAGGACACGCGCATATCGCCCTGGCGCGTCAGCTCGCTGCTCGCCAGGTTGGCCTCGCCCGACCCCAGGACGCTGTCCACTTCCAAAAGAAAGGTGACTCCGTCGGCGTCACGCAGCGAGTAGACTGCGTTCGCCGTCATCCGGTCCGTGAAGATCTGATACCCGCCGGACGTTTTCAGCACCGTCCCCCGCTGGCGCAGCGCGTCCGCGCAGCGCAGGGCGCGCAGGGTGTCTATCACGTCCCCGGCGAGTGCGCGCACAGACTCCTCCGGGGAGACCAGCCAGCCGAAGGCCTCGTTCTCAAAGTCCTGGTAGAGTCGGCGGCCCGCCGGATTGAGGACGGCCGCCGGGTCCGCAGCGTCGTGTTCCCCCAGCGTCAGGTCAGCCTTGTGGAATTCGCTCGACAGCCGCGTGATCGTCGGCTGGTCCTTCTGGGCCTGCGTCGCCTGGAAAAGCTCCTGCCAGGTCTTCTCCTTTTTCTGTCGGTCGTGCAGGTAGTGCAGGTCCGTCCCCAGGGTCTCCTGCATCACGCCGCGAAGCCTCTGTCGGTCGTTGAGCGCCTCGACCGGTATCTTACTCTTGCTGTGGCAGTTCGCCATCGAGAGCATCTCGCGCAGGACGATCTTGGGCGGCTGTTTGAGTCCCCCTTGTTCTGCCAGAGTCTTTAAACGCCATGCCAGGTTGCCCCAATTCTCGTTCCAGAGCAGGTCAATCCACGGGTCGAAGCGTGGCGTGAAGACTTCCTGAGTGGCGAACTCAGGGTGCATCTCACGGCCGAACGAAGTAAAATCACGCATCCCGATGTCGTGCAGATAGGCCGTCATCGTCCCGTAAGCCTTCATGAACCCCAGCCGGGAGGCGCTTCTGCCGGAGACAAGCACGCCGGCAATGACATCCAGCACGCGGAGGATCTGCGCGGCGACGTCGCGGACATGGACGACGCCGTGGTCGGAATACAGGCCGACGTGGGTCATCGGGTTCTGCAGGAAGTCCGGGTCGCGGACGAGCGCCGTGAAACTCGCCTGGGCGTTCACCTGGCGATAGTAGTGGTACTCGATTCCGAGCCGAATCTCGTCCGGCAGGTAATTCTGAATCTGGAGCGCGGCGACCTGATCGAGAGTGATCGCGCCGTTGGTCAAGTCCATGTCGGTGCCGTCTTCCTCATCGGGCTTTTTCCTTGCGCGCGCCAGCACCGGGCGGTGTCGCCGGTGCGCTCGGCGGCGTCTGCCCGGCGGCGTCCGGCGTGCCGTTTTCGGGACCGAGGACGAGCTGGAAACCCACGTACACGTTCAGGTCGGACAGGCCGTGCAGACTCCGCCCGGCCCCGATCAGGAGCGCCCGGTCGGGGGTGAAGTTGTGGGTCACGCCCACCCCCCAGGCGAGTTCGTCCCGGTCCCCCGGATCGGTTGGGGTGCTGCCGAACAGATCAACCCCCAGATTCGTCTTCTCCGTGGCCTGGTACTCGCCGGCGATCCCGTAGTAGCGGCTGTTCTCCTCGTCGGACGCGCCGACGACCGTAAACCCGCCGTCCGCGAGCAGCGTCAGGCGGCGCAGCGACTTGCCCACGATCAGCCCCAGCGTGTGGTCGGGCCTGCCGCTGCCCAGGCCCTGCGAGCGGGACGCCGTGGGGACCTTGAACTGGTAATCGAGCGCGATGCCCGGCGAGTGGACTCGTTCTTCTTGGAAACGCCACTTTCCTTCCAGCGTGGTGTCGTCAAGGCCGGTCGCCCGCCGCGACCCGGAGTTGCGGACCGAGATCGCCCCCAGGCCCAGCGTGAGTTCCACGTTGTCCGAGTAGCCGAAGTTCAGTTCGACGCTGGGGAAGTCCTGCTCCTCGCTCCCCGTCACCTGGGAGGAGACGTAGGCCGTGTTCAACTCGTAATGTCCCGGCTCCGCCGTGTCCGTGTCGTCCACGTCCAAAGGCGGGCCGCCGAAACAGGGACCGATCCCGGCGCAGGCGATCCACGCCGGCCAGGTCGTCAGGACCAGTCGGCGAAACCGCGGCCAAAATCTGCCGCCTCTGGGAGCGGCGCCGCTCGGCGAGAACAGCGGGGAACAATACGTCATGCCTTCTGTGTCCTGATCGGGTAAAATCTCAACAATCGAGTGCATTCATCCAGGAGGACCGTCCCATGAAAACCACGCTGCTGATCTTCGCCGTCCTCGGCCTGTCCTGCTGCCCTGATGGCTCTGCTTTCTCCCAACAAAGCGCCGCGACTTACGTGCTGCCCGTGCAGACCATCCAGGCGATCCAGGGCAACGCCGGAGCGATCCAGCGGAACGCGCCGAACTTTCTTTGGCGGCGGGTGGACCACGAGATGTCGCGCATCATCGCCGACGAGAAGGTGCTGGAGCAGACGACGCCGGACACGCCCGCGCGCAGGCAGGCCGGCGACTCGCTGCGGCAGGCTATTCTCGAACTGCGTTCCGCCTCTCAAGGCCGTGACGCCGACCTGACCGTGGCCGCCGCCCGGAAGGTCGGCGACGACTGCGCGCGCCTGCTCAAGTAGCAGGCGTATTGGGCGCCGTCCGCTCCCAAAGATGGCCCGCTACGGCCCGGCGGGGACCTTCGTCTTGAACTCCTCGATCCGCCGGCGGAACGCGGCGACGAAGCCGTTCACTTCCGGGGTGGTCAGCGAATTCACGCGCGCCGGGTCGCCGGCGGTGTACGCCTGAGCCATCGCGTCGTCGGCGACGGCGGCGTTGAAGGCGGCCCGGATGTCGTCGTCGGTCAGTTTCTCCAGTCTGGCGCGGAACCACTGGGCGTCGGCGAGGGGAATCCGCTGGTGGTCCCTGGCCTCCTTCGAGATGGCGTCGCTGAACCGGAACGTGACCGTGCCGTTGGAGACGCCCATAATGAACGGACAGGACTGGTAACTGGACAACTTCCAGGCGCTCTTGGGCGGGCCGAAGCTCTCGCCCCAGTCGCTCATGATGTACCAGTCTTCGGGACCGTCTGCGCCCTTGACACGCAGGACCTTGCAGTTTTTCGCCTGCGCGTCCCAGTTGAAGACCATGTCGTCCAGAATCTTCAGGCCCGAAAGCGGCTGCTGAGGCACGCCGGGGTTGACGGCCTCATCCCAGATGATGTCCTGCCCGTCGGGACCCGTGAGATGGTGCTCCGGGTGACGCTTGAACCGCGCGTTCTGGAACGTGCCGTCCGACTTGACGTACTTCGTCGCCTTGCCGCGGTCGGTGCTCCCGGTGACCCCCTCGATCTTGCCGGCGGGGATGTAATAACCCTCATCCGCCTCGTACCCCAGCGCCCAGGCCAGTCGGGACGCCGCCACATCCGCATGGACTTCCGAGCCGAACTTCACGGTCCACTTGACGCCGTTCTTGTCGGTGACGTAGCACTTCGGGCTGTAGGCGTTGGGCGTGGTGTCTTTCACGAAATTCGAGAACGGCGGCGCAGGCAGCCGGGAGTCCGGGCCGGTCGTGCCGCTGACCGATCCCCAGAACACTTGGGCCGGCGTCAGATCGCCGCGATCCTCCCAGATGCGCGCCGTGCCGGGCGCTTTCGGCGCCTTCACCCCCGTCCTGGCGCCGGTCGCGTGGGAATGATCTTTGGCGCTCGCGGCGGGGCCGAGAAAGACGCAGCCGCACGCGAGCGCCGCCGTCCACAGTCGAAGTTTCATAGAAGCCTCCTTTTGCTGTTTTCAAGCCACGGAGACCGCGGCCTGTTCTTTCGTGGTCGAGATGACGCCGACCAGCGTCGCCCGGCGGGCCTCGACGGTGTCGGCGACGGCCTGACGGATGGCCGGCTCGCGTTCGAGGAGCGCGAGGAAGTCCGGCCTGGAGAGGCTGTAGACGCGGGTCTCGGCGGCGGCGCGGACGGTGGAGGAGCGGGGGGCGTTGGTCAGCAGGGCCATCTCGCCGAAGTAGTCGCCCTGGGCCAGCGCGCCGACGCGCCGCTCCCGCCCGCCCTCGACCGACAGGACCTCCGCCGCCCCCTTCTCGATCAGGTACAGCTTGTCGCCCGGCTCCCCCTGGCGCACGATGTCCGCCCCCGAAGAGTAGCGCTCCTCGGACAGATTCCGGGCGGCCTGAGCCAGCGAGGTGTCGCCGAGGCCCGCGAAGAGCGGGACGGCCCGCAGTTTGGCGGCGACGGAGCCGAGGACCGCCCGCCGGAAGTCGCCCTTGCGTTCGAGGAGCGCGAGGAAGTCCGGCCTGGAGAGGCTGTAGACGCGGGTCTCG
>CAZZVX010000244.1:5238-7770 GCA_964657535.1 Armatimonadota bacterium
ATCAGGTACAGCTTGTCGCCCGGCTCCCCCTGGCGCACGATGTCCGCCCCCGAAGGGTAACGCTCCTCCTCCATCCGCTGCGCCACCAGATGCAGGAAGTCGTCATTCATGCCCGCGAAGAGCGACAGCCCGCCCGCCTGCGCGCTGCGGAGCGCCTTGTCCATCTCCGACCCGCCCGTGGCGTAGCCGGTCTGCTCTTCGTACAGCTTCTGATAAAGGCCGCCCTTCCTGACGAGTTCCGCGTGCGGCCCCTGCTCGACGAGCTGCCCCTTGTCGAGCACATACACCAGGTCGGCCATCGCCGCCCACGAAAGCCGGTGCGTGATGCTGATCGTGGTCCGCCCCTTCGCCAGTTCGGAAAGGGTTTCAAGGATATCTGCCTCCGTGCGCGCGTCCAGGGCGCTGGTCGCCTCGTCCAGAATGAGGATGCGCGGGTCCTGAAGGATGGCGCGGGCAATCGCTAGGCGCTGGCGCTGGCCGCCGCTCATGCCGCCCAGAACTGTGTCGTACCCGGAAGGGAGCGCGTCCACGTAGGCGTCAAGGCAGGCGGATTTGGCGGCGGCGACCACTTCGGCGTCCGTCGCGTCCGGGCGACCTATGGCGATGTTGGCGCGCACCGTCGTGTCGAAGATGAACGTGTCCTGAAAGACGATGCCGATCTGCCCGCGCAGGGACGCCAGCGTGACGTCGCGCAGGTCGTGTCCGTCGAAAAGGACCCGCCCCTCGTTCGGGTCCCAGAAGCGCATCAGCAGGTTGATGGTCGTGCTCTTCCCGCACCCGGAGGGGCCGACGAACGCGACGTTCTTGCCCGCCGGGATGGTCAGCGAAAGGTTGCGCAGGATCGGGCGGCTGCCGCCGCCGCTGTAGTCGAAGGTCACGGCCTCCAGTCGAATCTCCCGCTCCAGGGGCGGCAAAGGGACGGCGGCGGGCGCGTCGGCGACGGCGACGGGCGCATCGAACAACTCGGTGATGCGCTCCATCGCGCCGGACGCCTGCTGGATGTTCTGGCCGATGCCGCAGAGCGAGGCAATCGGGCTGAGGATCGCCTTGACCAGCAGCAGCAGGGCGGCCAGGTCCGCGATGACCAACCCGGAGCGCGGGTTCTGTGTCGGGTTGTGCAGGACGAGGTAGCCGCCGACGCCGAAAATGATCAATTGGGTCAGCGCCGTGACCAGGTCTTCATTCAAATCGCTCAGCGTTCCCAAGACCGCCAGGTGGAGCGCGGACCGGCTCTGCGCCGCCGTGTTCGCGTGGTAGGCGGCGATGGCCCGTTCCTCCATGCTGAAGGCCTTGATGACCGCGTGCGCCGAAAGATTCTCCTGGACGGCGGACGCCGACTGGGCGACACGTTTGCGCTGCTCGCGGCTGGCCGCCTTGTTCTTAGTGCGCAGGCCGACGTAGCTGACGCCGAACAGCGGAACCACCGCCAGGATCAGGAGCGACAGGACCGGGTTGCCGTGGCTCAGATAAATGAACGTAATCAGGCTGCCGACCAGAGTAAATATCTGGTAAAGCCCTTTGTTGCTGATCTGAGAGATCGCCTGCTGGACGCTCCCGATGTCGCCCGTCATGCGCGCCATGATGTCGCCGACCTTGGCGTTGGCATAGAAGTTGTGGCTCAGGCGCTGCAAGTGCGCGAACATCCGCTCCTGGAGGTTGTTCAGGATGACGAGGTTGAGGCGGCTGACGGTGTAATCGCGGCGCATCGAGACGAGGCTGCTCAGAACGTAGATGCCGGCGAGGACGAGGACGAACGGCACGAGGAACTGGTGAAAGTATTGGTCGGAATTGTACCGGGTCGGGCTTTGCGCGTAGCCCTTCACAAAGATGCGCAGGTGTTCCAGAAAGTATTTGGCCGCCAACGACGGGACCACGTTGTAAGCCGCCGCCAGAAGCAGATAAACGAGTATCTCCAGTTCCTGCCATTTGTAGGGCCTCAGCAGGGGCAGAAAGCAGCGCAGAAACGAACGGTAGGCGTCCTTCCCCGCCACCCGGCGTCGGGACGCGAGCCAGGCCTCCTCCAGCACGCCCTGCGGCTGCTGGTAGGCCGCGACCGCCGCCTGGTCCGGGCGGTCCGGGTCGTAGTCCTTCAGGAACCGGCGCAGCGAGGATTCCGGGAACTGCGTCGTCAGGAAAGCCACGAACGAGGTCGCCGCCGGATCGTACCCGGAGACGGGCAGGGGCGTAGTGTCCGGCACCTTCTCCGCAGAGGAGGGCGGCTTCCGGGCGGTGACATAAACGTCGCGGCCTTCTTCAACCTGAGACTGCACCCACTGGTCCGCTTCCCGGACCGAGGCGCCGAGACCGGCGCGGGCGGCGGCCAGGCCCGCGATGCCCGTCACGAAGGCCGTCGCGGAAGCCGCCCGCTCCCCGAACCAGCGCGTGACCGCCAGGCGGGCGAGCGGCAGCGCCAGCGATTCGCCGGCCGATTCAGGCTGCACGAAGAGGACGATGGCCTCCTGCGGGAGGGCCGACAGGAGGGCGTCGGGGGAACTCTCACCCAGAAGGTCCTGCCGGACGCCGGCGATGGGG
>CAZZVX010000245.1:0-7770 GCA_964657535.1 Armatimonadota bacterium
TTTCCACACGCCGTAGGCCTCGGCAATGGCGTGATCGGAGTCGGCGAGGAGGGGAAAGGGCAGGGCGAACTTCTCGGCGAACTTGCCGTGCGAGGCCGCGTCGTCCGGGCTGATGCCCAGGATGACCGCGCCCTGCGCCTCGAAACTGGGCAGCAGGTCGCGGAAGCCGCACGCCTGGGTCGTGCAGCCGGGCGTGTCGTCTTTGGGATAGAAATACAGCACGACGCTGGACTTGCCGCGAAAGTCGCTTAAAGTGATCTCGGTCTCGCCCTGGCGGGTGACGGCGGGGGCTTGAAAATCGGGCGCGGGGGCGCCGACGGTGAGTTCAGGCATGGTTCAGGCGGTTCCTTCGTGGGAATCTGGCTTTGGCGGGCGCTCCCAGATCGTCTCCGGCACGCCCGCGCGCTGGTTGACCAGGCGCGCGAGAACAAACAAGTGGTCGCTCAGGCGATTGAGATAGCGCCCGCCTTCCGGGTTGATCTCTTCCGAGAATTCCAGCGTGACGAGGTGCCGCTCGGCGCGGCGGCAGACGGCGCGGGCGAAGTGTAACGCCGCGCCGCCAGGCGAACCGCCCGGCAGGATGAAGTGCCGCAGCGGCTGCAGTTTGGTCTCGAAGCGGTCAATCTCGTCTTCCAGGCGGGCCGTCTCCGGCGGCTGCATCCGGGGGACGGTCGCGCCCTGTTCCCACGGAGTCGCCAGGTCTGCGCCGAGTTCAAATAATTCGCCCTGAAGCCGCGTGATGACAGTCTGCGTTTCGGCGTCTGAGATAAGTGTCAAGGCGATGCCCAGGGCGGCGTTGAGTTCGTCCACGGTGCCGAGAGTTTGGATGCGCACGGCGTCTTTCGGGACTCGACTGCCACCGTACAGGCTCGTTTCGCCGGCGTCTCCGCCTTTGGTGTAGATTTTCATAGGTTACGGCGCGGGCAGGGCAATCGCCGGCGCGAGATGCAGCAGCACGGTCGGCCCGTCGCTCGTCTCGATCTCCAACACGGTCGGCCCGGCTTCCCCGGCGGGCTTGAGCTGCACGACGGTCGGGCTGAAGACCGTCCGTTCCAGATGATCGTCGGCCTCGGTGCCGAGCATGATGATGATCGAACCGGCGTCGCTGCCGCGCGCCTCATAGGAAACGCCCTGGAACGGCATCGTCTGAGTCTGCTGGTCGCCGGAGTCCTCGCTCAGCGTTTCGAGCGTCGCCAGAGTGCCTTCGTTTTGGCGGCTGAAACTGTCGAAGAAGACCGGCCATTCGTCGCGGGGAATCTGCTGTGTGGACATGATTGCTCCTCCAATAAAGTGAGACCGACTGGGTTGTACCCGCGAAACAGCGCGGCGCAAACTATGGCCGCCCGGTGCGCCGCACTGTTTCGCGGGCGCCGATGGTGTCGAGGGAGGCCAAGGCGTCCGTGAGCAGTCCGACAAAGCGAGAGTCATCGCCCAAATCGCCGAAGACGCGGCGCAGACTCAGGAGCGGGCGCGGGTCCGGGCCGCCCTGCCGCGCCAACGCGCCGAGTTCCGACGCCAGCGGGTCTTGAATCTCAATCGGGCGGCCCTGCTCATCGGTTCCCCTGAGATAGCGGAACCAGCCGGCGACCGCCAGGACGAGTCTAGACAGGGGTCGGCCCTGCGCGAGCGCGTCCCGGACGGACGGCAGGACGAACTTGGGCATTTTGGCCGAGCCGTCCAGGCAGATGCGCTGGACCTGGTCGGCAATCGCCGGGTTCGCGAAGCGCGTCAGCAGGGTTTGTTTGTATTCGATCAAGTTCACGCCCGGAACGGGGGCAAGCAGGGGCGTCACTTCGTCGTCCATCAGCGCCGCGATGAAGGCGTGAAAGAGCGGGTCGGTGATGACTTCGGGAATGAGCCGATAGCCCGCGAGATAGCCGAGATACCCCATCGCAGAATGACTCGCGTTGAGCAGACGGATCTTCATCAGTTCGTAGGGGTGGACATCCTGGGTGAACTGCGCCCCGACGGCTTCCAGCGCGGGGCGTCCGTTGCAGAAATCGTCCTCGATGACCCACTGCCGGAACGGCTCGCAGACGACGGGCCAGGCGTCGTCCATGCCGAACTCGGTGTGGACGCGCTCCCGGTCGGCTTCGGTCGTCTGCGGCGTGATGCGGTCCACCATGCTGTTGGGGAACGTGACGTGCTGGGCGATCCACGCGGCGAGCGACGGGTCGCGCAGGGCAGCGTAGGCGAGGAACATCTTGCGGGCGATTGCGCCGTTCTGCGGCAGGTTGTCGCAGGACAGGAGCGTGAACGGGGGCGTTCCCGCGCGGCGGCGACGGGCGAGCGCTTCGGTGACATAGCCGAAAACAGTGATCGGCGCGTCGGGGTGGCTGATGTCATGCCCGATGTCGGGGGTGTCTGCAAGAAACTCGCCGGTCCCCTGGTCGAAGTTGTAGCCGCCCTCGGTGATGGTCAGCGAGACGATGCGCGTCTGCGGAGACGCCAGCGCTTGCAGCACGGCTTCCGGGTCTTCGGGGGCCAGCAGGTAGCGCGTCAGCGAGCCGATGACACGGGCCGCGTCCCCGTCCGCGCCGCGCTCCATGACCGTGTAAAGACCGTCCTGCGGAGCCAGGGCCTCCTTCATCGTCCGGTCGTGCGGCAGGAGGCCGACGCCGCAGATGCCCCAGTCCGTGTCGCCCTGTCCCAGCAGGTCGTCCAGGTAGACGGCCTCGTGCGCCCGGTGAAAGCCCCCGACCCCGATGTGGGCGATGCCGTTTCGGACGCGCGACCGGTCATACGTCGGCCTCGTCACCGAGTCGGGCAGTGTCGGCAGCGAGGCGGTGCTGAGTTTTACCATACATCCCTTATTCCCGCTTTGGCCGAAAAATCTGCATGGGCAATCGGCAGGGAAAGGCCCGTGGGAGAGAGAATGAGCCGTCAAGCGTGACACACGCAAGGAGACAACGAATGACTTCCAAACTGGCCGCGCAGATGTACACGATCCGTGAGTACACTCAGACCGAGGCGGGTCTGGCGGAGAGCCTGGCGAAAATCAAAGAGATAGGTTATCCTGCCGTGCAGATGTCGGCGGTGGGGGCGATGAACGGGCCGCAGCCCGCCGTGACGGCGGCGCAGGCCCGGACGATGCTGGACGACAACGGTCTTCGGTGTATCGCCACGCATCGCGGCTGGGACGACCTGATGCTTCGCACGGCGCAGGAGATCGAGTTCCACCGGACGCTCGGCTGCGACTTCACGGCCATCGGCGGCATCGGGCGCTACGGCGAGCAGGGCGCGGCGGGCTACCGGCAGTTTCTTCGGGACGCCGCGCCAGTGATCGCCCGACTGAAAGAGGCCGGGATACGCTTCGGGTACCACAACCACGCCTATGAGTTCGCGCGGACGGGGGCGGGGCGGGAGACGCTGTATGACATATTGATCGAAGAGGGCGGCCCGGACTTGCTGCTGGAAATGGACCTGTACTGGGTCGGCCACGCGGGCATCAACCCGGAACGGCTGGTGGAGCGGTGCGCGGGCCGGGTGCCGGTGATCCATGTCAAAGACAAGGAAATCGCCGACGGGGAGCCTGTCATGGCCCCGGTCGGCGAAGGCCTGTTGGACTGGGAACACCTGCTGCCGGCCTGCGAGCGTGCGGGAGTGGAATGGTACGCGGTCGAACAGGACGTCTGCCGGCGTGACCCGTTCGACTGTCTGCGTTCCAGTTTCGAGTATTTGAGCGGCGTGATGGGCTGACGCTCACACGCAGGGCGCTTCAGTTTTCGTCGTGGCCCGTGCGTTCCCAGGATTGAAATCCTGGGCTAACGCCGAGAGGATTGTCCGCCTTCGCGGACGCGGAATAGGTGTTGCCTTTCCTAATCTTCGCCTGCGAAGGCGGGCAGTCCGCTCCTCGGCAGCCCAGGATTACAATCCTGGGAGAACGGAATGGCTGACGCTCAGACGGCTTCCGAAAGAGCCGCCAAACCATTCCCCAGGCGCGTCTGCGTTTCCGGCGCGGCCTGGGGGATGACTTCGTAGCGGCCGGGGTCTTCCAGGCACTCCGGGCCGACTTCGACGCGCTTGACGGAGGTGTCGCCGGAGAGGTCGAAGCGGGCGCGGCTGGTCATGCCCTTGACGAGCGAGCGGAGGGCGCGGACGCCCGTCTTCATGGAGGTCGCTTTCTCAACGATGGCGTCGAGGGCGGCGTCGGTGATGATGAGTTCGATGCCGTCGCGGGCGAACAGCTCGATCTGCTGGCGGATGACGGCGTTCTTCGGCTCGGTCAACGCCCGGCGCATCTGCTCTTTGGTGAGCGGGGCGAGCGGGACGATGATCGGCAGGCGCCCGGCGAGTTCGGGGACGAAGCCGTAGTCAATGAGGCTTTCGATGAGGACTTCGGTCGGCGCTTCGGCGAGGATCTCGTAGTCGCGCTGCGGGTCGCCGGTGATCGCCTGGGTCGTCGCGCGCAGGCCCATCGTGCGCTCGGTGTTGCGCTTCATCTTCTTGGCGACGATCTCCGGCAGGCCCTCGAACGCGCCGCCGCCGATGAACAGCACCTTGCTGGTGTCAATGAACTCCGGCGGGGCGTCCGGGTGTTTGCGGCCCGACGCGCCGAGGGGGAGCTGGGCGTTGGTGCCTTCGATGAGTTTGAGCAGGGCGTGCTGGACGCTTTCGCCGCTGACGTCGCGGGTGATGGAGGGGTTCGCCTGGGACTTGCGCGCGATCTTGTCAATCTCGTCCAAAAAGACGACGCCGCGCCCGGCCCACTCTAAATCTTCCCCGGCGTCCAGGAAGAGCGGGACCAGGACGCTTTCCACGTCGTTGCCGGTGTAGCCGGTCGGGGACAGGCTGGTGGCGTCGGCGCTGGCGAACGGGACGCCGAGAGAGCGGGCGAGCGTCTTGGCGATCAGCGTCTTGCCGCTGCCGGACGGGCCAACCAAGAGAATGTTGGCCTTCTCCAGGTCCACGTCGGGCGTGACGCCCGCTTCGGCGTCGGCGATGTCCAGTTGGTGGATGCGGTGGTGGTCGTAGAGGCCGACGGCGACCTCGCGCTTGGCCCGCTCCTGGCCGATGACGTACTCATCGAGCTTGGCGACGATGTCGCGGGGCGTCTTGTCGAACGCCGTGAGGTCGTGCTGGGCGGCCTCGCGGCGCTGCCCGGCGGCGGCGTCCTGCTCCGTCTGCTGCGTCTCCTGGACGCGCTTCTGCAGCGCGACGCCGGCGTTGAACCCCGGCCAGTCTTTGCGGCAGACGTAGTGGCCGACGTCGTCTATCTCGATCACCTGTCCCCGGTCGCGCTCGATGTCGAACCCGTCGCCGCAGACCATGCAGTTTGCCTTCACGTCTTTCCCTCCAAAACAAAAGGCGGCCCCACTTGGGACGCGCCCTTTGTCTAACTGTTTTTTGTGGTCACAAGTTCCCGGCGTCACGTCGTCTGCAGCTGGGCCAGGGTGGTCTGGACGACGTAGAAGTTGCCGGCGGTGGGGAAGCGCTGCAGGTAGTCGCGCAGGTCGGCGGCGGCCTGGGCGGACTGCCCCAGGTCGGCCTCGTCGGCGGCGAGGTTGAGCTTCGCCAGCGGGTTGTTCGGGTTGACGAGCAGGGCCTGCCTGTAGTCGTCGGCGGCGGAGGCTTTGTCGCCGCGGGCGTCGTAGATCAGGCCGATGCCGTACCAGGCGGAGTCGCAGGCCGGGTCGGCGTCGAGGGCCTGCTTGTAGGTCGCGACGGCCTTGTCGCCGTCGCCCTGGGCTTCTTCCAGGTCGCCGAGCGTGGAGAGGATGGGGGCGCTGTCGGGGGCGAGGGCGTGGGCTTTTTCCAGCAGGCGGCGGGCGTCGTCCTGCCGCTTCTGCGTCAGCGCGTACTGGGCCTGGGCGCACAGCATCTCGCCGGACTTGGGGGCGGCGCCGGCGAGGGCCTTGCCGGCCCCCGGCACGTCGCCGCGCACGAGCAGGGCCATGCCCCTGGCCCACTGCGCGCGCTCGTCGTCGTGCTGCTTGGCGCAGAGTTCGGCGAGGTCTTCGTAGGGGGTGGCGAGGTGGGGCGAGAAGGCGACGGCGCGCTGGAACTCTGCGACGGCGTCCGCCGGGCGGCCTTCCTGGGCGTCGAGTTCGCCCAGGTGGGTGTAGACGATGCCGTTGGGGCCGTGTTCGGTCAGCTCGGTCATGAACTCACTGCGGGCTTCGCCCTGGTAGCCTTCGGCGGCGCGGACCATGCCGAGGCCGTCGTGGGCGCCCGCCAGGTGCGGGTCGGCGTCGAGCGCCTGCTGGTAGGCGTCCTCGATGAGTTTGAGGGACTTCTGCAGCTGGGCGATGGCGTCCCGGAGCCGGGCCTCGGTGTTGTCGTAGGACTCCTGGGCAGTCGGGTCGCCCTGGGTGACGATGACCTCGTTGCGGGATGTCTCGTACTCGTGAGTCGCCATTTGGCCGAGCAGCTGCTGCATATTGGGCAGGGAGCACGATGTGGAGCTGTAGTGCTTGAAGCTGTCCACGAAGGCGCTGTAGCGGGCCTTGCCGAGCAGCAGGGCGTCGGCGGCGCGGGCGCTGGGGCCGAGGCCCGTCTGCTGCAGGGTCGTCTCGGCGGTGGCGGCGGCCTGCGCGGGCTGGGCGGCGTGCAGGTAGGCGATGGTGAGCAGGTGGAGGGCGTCGGCGTTGTTCGGCTGCGTCTGCAGCACGGCCTGGAGGCCCTTGATGGCGCCGGGGATGTCGTTGTCGGCGAGCTTTTGCCCGGCGGCGGCGAGCGGGGGCGGCGGGGCGGCGGGCGGCGCGGCGCTGCGGCACGGGGGCGGCTGGCCGACGGCGAGGACGCAGCAGAGCGCAGAGACGACGAGCGGCAGATGGCGGTTCATGGCCGGACCCTCCAACAAGTCATGCGGCAGAGGCGACGACGAGAACAAGTCGGGCAAGGCGTGGTCGGGGTGGGGAGATTCGAACTCCCGGTCTTTCACTCCCAAAGCGAACGCGATAACCAAGCTTCGCTACACCCCGACGCTGGGCCATTATACCATGAATTGTCCGCCGAGGCAAGGGGGCGCGGGGCCTCCCCTGAAGGGGAGATTAGGAGGGCGGCGGGGGCGTCGCTCCAGGTAGAGGTCCCTGAAGACCATCTTGTGATAAGGGCGCGCGAAGATGCCGTAGTAGGCCGGATGAACCCGGCGACGCTTGCGGAAGGCCGGATGCCTCTTGCGCCGCCACTGTAACCGATACTGCTCACCCATCGGCGTATCCCTGAGTTGCCAATGGATGATGCGGGCCTCAAACGCTTCGGTGAACCGTTTGCGAGTTACCTTTGGATTGTCTCCTAAAGCCATAGTGATTGGACGCCTGTGCCTGTTATGCCGCGCTCAGAAGTGCCGATGTGACCGGCCCGTACTGGTACTGTGTTCCAGCGACGAACAGCGGTGCTCGCGTGGGTCGGCGTGTATGACGCAGTAGTAGTCGTTACACCGTTCGCAGTAGTGCCTGTCCTGCGGCCTGCTCAGGTCGGCCCCGCAACTCACGACCTTATCCCTGCGCCAGCCCACACCATTAGGAACATAGTAAGGTTCAGCCTCGCCCAGCGAGACGAAAGCGCATCTGAACTGATGAGGCTGCCGTGGCATGACAATCCTCGTAGCGCAGCGTAACTAAACGTTATGCCGCAAGGCGCGGTACCGTGGCTCAGTTGGGCGGCGTGGCGCAACAGGTGTGCGCTATCTTGGGTGTCAGGGCAGGCCTCCGGTGTAGCGTCGCGGTCGGCGGTCAGCGCGGGGGAATTATACCGCAGCGGGGGCGGGAGCGCAAGGGGGACTTGGGGGGCGCGTTCGGCTAGAGGCTGGTTTACGCTTCCGCAACG
>CAZZVX010000246.1:0-7503 GCA_964657535.1 Armatimonadota bacterium
TTTTGTCGCCGGCCGCCCGGCGCTCCCGGCGGGGGTATCGCGGAAGGCGGCATTCGACGTATAATAGAGCGTCGGATGTTGGCCGGCGCGCGGCGCCTAGAAGGACCGGGAATGCTGGAGGGGACGCCCGAACCGCAGCGGGTGATGTACGAGAGCGAGGGCGACGCCGTGTGCGGCGCGTGCCTGGCGCGGATGCGCGAGTCCGACCCGGGACGGGAGGCGCGGCCCCTGTCCCTGGACCTGCCCGGCGACAGCCGGACGTGCCGCGTCTGCAACTACGAGCGGGTCGTGAAGTGGCCGGATCTCAGGGCGCACGGCTTCCTGCTGGGCGAACTGATGGAGGCGCAGCGCCGCCAGGTCCTGGAACTGATGGTGCTGACGCGCTCCGTCCTGGACGACCACCTCGCCGACGACCGTCCGCCCGGCGAGTACATCCGGGGCCGGGCGGACTACCTGCCCGACGGGCTGCCGGGCGCGGTCGCGGAGCGCGCGACGGGGCCGGGGCCGGACGACGTGAAGGGGCGTTGACAGGAACGCGGCAGGCCGGGTATAATCCGCGCATGGCACGACCAATGTCACCACGATTACAGGGCCTGGCGCCGCTGATGGAAGACCGCCACCAGAACGTCGTCGCGCGGCGCACCGGAATCCACCCGTCGGCGCTGAACGAGATCCTCAAGGGCAAGCGCGGCGCGTCGCCCCAGATCGTCCGCGCGCTGGCCGAATACTTCAACACGACGGAGGAGGCGCTCATCGGCACCGGACGCGCGGAAGACGCGCGGTACGCCTGACCCCGACGGAGCGCGGACCGCCCGGTTTCTCAGTTCTGAGAAACCGGGCGGTCTTTTTTTGCGTAATACGTGAATACCCCTTGACATATACGTATATATAAGGTATACTATCCTTAGTTCTAAAACACTTCCGACCAAGAAGGAGACGACCATGACGAGCAGCGTGAAAGAGACCGGCGCGAAAGAGGCCGCGGCGGGCAGAGAGACCACGGCGGGCCGGCGCCCCGCCGGCTACTACGGGCTTACGGTGGGGACGAAATACATCGTCCTGGACGGCGTGGCCGTGCCGATTGACGCGATTGACGGCGACGCGCAGGGGTCGTGCTTCTACCAGAACGGCGACGCCGAGGGCCACTTCATCCGCACCCGCGAGGCGACGGCGAGTGAGACCCACGCGGCCTCCAAGGGCGGGGCGCCCGTCGCCCGTCCGGCGCTCGCGGCGCTGGACCTGAGCCTCTGGAAATGAGGCCCGGACCTCCGGGAGTGAAAGAGGGGCCGGGACAGACGGCCCGGCCCGCGAATCCATAGAAAGGTCTCCGAGATGCTAGCGTACCCGACACCCGAATCCACTGTCAAGCCCGGCGCGGAAAGGTCCGACGCCGAGGTGATCGCCGTCAGCCACGTCTACGGCCTCCCGCCGGAGGCGGTGGGGGCGATGGCGCGGGGGGACGGCCCCAAGCGCCGCGCCCTGGGCCGGCTGGTCGCCGACCTGCCGAGCGCGCGGGGACAGCGCCCTTACCGGAGCGGCCGCCAGGAGGCGGCGTTCCGCAGGGCGCGGCGCGAGGCGCGCCGGCGGCGCGAGTGGTTCCTGTTCTGGGTGTACGTCCTGCTGGTCTCCCTGCTGCTCTGCGCCGGGGTCCTGTTCGGGGTCGGCGTCGCGGAGGGCGCGTTCTGATTGGACGGGAGGACGGTATTCCGCGCCGAATACGGGAGGGGGTGAATCTGTGAACGCCTATTGACAAATAGGCGGCGAGAGGGTAGAGTCCCAGGCAATCGTGCCGGGACAGACGCGCCGAAAGGCGCAGAAACGAGGCACCGAATGGTTACGAAACAGAAGAAGACTTCCGGGCCGTCGCCCGGAACCGTGACGCTCCCGCTGTCGGAGATCCGGCGGGGGGACAACCCGCGCCGCCGCTTCGACGAGGCGGAACTGGCGGACCTGACGAACAGCGTGCGGATGCTGGGCGTCCTGCAGGCGATCATCGTCCGCAGGGTCGCGCCGGACGAGGACGGGACGACGTTCGCCATCATCGCCGGCGAGCGGCGGTTCCGGGCGGCGCAGCGGGCCGACCTCTCGGAGATCCCGGCGCTGGTCCGGGACGTGGACGAGGCCGAGGCGGTCGAGATGGCGATTGCGGAGAACATGGAGCGCAGCCAGCTCAACGCGATGGACGAGGCCTACGGGTTCGACCTGCTGACGCGCAAGGGCCGGACACAGCAGCAGATCGCGGAGCGGATGCACAAGAGCCAGCCGTTCGTGGCGAACCGCATCCGCCTCCTGGGGCTGCCGGACGAGGTGCAGAACCTGGTGGCCGACGGCGTGATCAGCGCGTCCGCCGGCGTGTCCCTCTGCGCCCTCCTGGACCACCCGGAGAAACTCGTGGACCTGGCCGACGAGGCCGTGGAAAAGGGCTGGTCGGTCAAGATGATCGACGAGCAGGCGGCGGCGTTCAAGCGGAGCGAGATGGACAAGGTCCAGCCCCGGATGGACGTGGAGCCGGTGGTGGCGATTGAGCCGGAGGCGGGGGAAGCGCCCCGCGAGGAGCCGCCGGACCAGGCCGAGCCGGAGTCGGCGAGCGAGGACATTCAGGCGGTCGCCGCGCCGGACGCGGAGCCGGCGGGCCAGGTCGAGGATGACGGCGAGGGCGACGACCCCGAAGCGGACGCCGAGGGGAAACACGACGATCTGGGAGAGGGGCAAATCCCCGAACCCTCCCCTGATACCCAGGAGCCGGAAACGCTCGCCTCCGACGCCCCTGCGGTCACGGACGTGGTTTCTGGGGCCGAGCCGGAACCGGAAGTGACGGTTTCGGAGAAAGTCGAAACCCCGAAGCCCGCGCCCCAAGCCCCGGTCGCCGTCGCGGACAAGCGCAGTTCCACCCCGACGGTCCCGGCGACTCCTGCGGCCCCGGAGGAGAAGGCCGAGGTCCCCGAAGGGTACACGGACGTGCCAGTCAAGATGAGCGAGTATCAGGCCTGTGCCGAGCAGGGCTTGTGGCCGCTGCGGGTCGTGCTGGAAACGGTGGCCGACCTGGAAAGCCAGGTGAGCGCACTCCAGGCGAACGGGCTGACCGCCGAGGCCCAGGCGGCGGCGGACGAACTGGTCGCGATCAACCGGAACAGCCTGAGCGTCCTGACGGAACCGGAGATCGCCGTCCTGGCGGAGATGTTTCCCGAACGCGAGGAAACGCAGGCCGGACACATCGCGGCGGCGATGCTGGTCCATCGGCTCCGGTCGGTGAAGGCCGAACTGGCCCAGGAGCAGCCGGTCTCCCTGCCGCTGGCGGAAGAGTCCGAGGGGGCCGGGAGCGTCGCGGCGCTGGCCGGGGAAGGGGCGGTGGCGTAACATGGTCATCCGCAAATTCCACTACATGAAGTCCGGCAAGCGCGTCGATCTCATCGACATTGACCCGACGCTGAGCGCGGACGAGGTGCGGAAGGCCCACGCGGCCAAGCACCCGGACCTGCTCAACGCGACCGTCTCGGAGAAGGGGGGTGGCGAGGTTGAGTTCGTCCTCAAAGTCGGCCGCAAGGGCTAGCCGCGAGGAGTCGGGGGTCGGGGCGTTCACCAGAGCGCTCCGACTGGCCGAGGCCGAGCGTGACGACCCTTCGCCGGGACGGGCGCGGGCGGAGACCCAGGGCGGGATCGCGGCGGCCTGGTCGGGGGACACGTCCCTGAGGACGACAGCCGCCGCGCTGCTGGAGTCGCTGAACGACCGGACGGGCCGTCCGGTGGAGATCGATCCGGGGATGATTCCGGCCCTGGTCTCCGGCGGGCTGACCGCGCCGGTCCTGGGGGCCGACGTGCCGGCGCAAATCACGGTGTCCCGGACGGCGGGGGGGGAGACGGAGAAGCCGGGCGCGACCCTGGAACTGGCGCGGGCGCTCCTGGACGCCGGCGTGTGCGAGGAGTCGGACTTCCGGGGCGGCTTCGCCGAGGCCATCGGGGCCGGCGTGGCGCGCTGGGTGAACCGCTGCCTCGGAGGGCGGGACGGGCAGCGGCAGGCGCTCCGGGTGATGAGTCCGCTCTGTTTCGTTTATTCTGACGACGCGGACCACTGGGAGGAAGAGCGCCTGGTCGCGGACGACTGGATGGACCAGAACGACGGGGACGACACCCGGCGCGTCGGGTTCTTCGCGCTGATGTGGGACGAGCAGTACATGCAGGAAGTCTACGTGCGAAGGCGTGTTCTGGCGCTGGAGGAATTCTTCCCTGGGCTGGGCTGCTCGGTCCTCGGCCTGCTGTTCCACCTGGGGCTGTTCCACCTCTGGACGTTCGGGGACGCTCTTGAGCGGGTCAAGCGGGACTGCGAGGACATGGACCAGGAGGACCTTCGGGATTCGACGTTCCTCACGCCGGAGCGGTTCTGCGAGAAAATCCCGCGCCGCTTCTGCAACCGCACGTGGCGGCGCGCGGACGTCGAGGAGGCCATGCGCCTCTACCGGGCCGGCGCTCTGGCCGGCGGGGCCGACTTCACGGAGATCGAGGGCGGCGGGTTCCTCGACGACGTGCTTGCCCTGGACTGCCTGATGGACGAGTACGCCCGCAAGTTCAGGCGCTTCGGGGAGATCTACGACTTCAACTCGGACGGGATCTCGCCACACGGCACCGCCTACCTCAAGTGGCAGGAGTCGGACGAGATGGTCCGCGTGATAGACGACCACTACACGTCCTCGGTGGAAAACGGAGAGTTGAGCAACTTCGTCTGGGCGTTCGGCTGGCAGCCGGGACTCGGCCCCCGGCGGGGCGGACTGACGACCCCACCGGCGATGCTCACCGAGTACGGATCGGCCGGGAGCATCGCCGGGGCCATCGAAGCGACGTCTCTCGTGCTGAGGATGGCCGCACGGCTGGACAAAGTCCTTTCCTGGCTGGGGGAAGGGGACGAAGATTCCGAAGGGGCCGACCTGGCGAGGGCGGCTTAAAAAAAAAGGAGGGGGGAGGACGATGGACGTACACGGACACCTGTGCGAACAGGACGACATGAAGGCCCGGATGGCCGTCGTGGTCTACCACGGCAAGGAGGGGACACTGGCGACGATCAACCGGGTCGGGCGCACGGAGTCGGGCGGGCCGGTCCTGCTTTCCGGGGAGTGCCTGACGCACGAGAACCTGCGGGCGCTCACTGAGCGACTGACGGAGAAGGGGCGCAGCCGGCACCTGCTCCCGCCGGAGGTCCTGGTCGCGGACCAGGACCTCCTGGTCTGGCACACGCCGGCGCAGCGCCGCCCGGTGTTCTGGGAGACCGGGACGGAGGTGGACCGCTGGAGCGGGAAGCCGGCCCTGTTCCCGGCCCTGCTCTGGATCGCTGGGCCGAAGTCCCTGCACCTCTTCGCGCTGGCGTCGGACGCGCGACCCACGGCGGACACGCCCCTCTACCGCGCTCCGGTCTACAACGTCTACGCGACCGGAATGATGTGTCCGGGGACGGTGCGGATGCCTGAGTTCCCTGTCGCGGAGCCGGAGGTGATCGCGGGCTACGAGACGGCGTTCTTCTGTTCCAGCTTCGTCCACACCAACCTGGGCGGGAAGGACATCACGAACTACTGGGGCGGCCACGCCGGTCTCTGGAAGTCGCTGCACGCGACGACGCACCGGTTCTTCCCGTCGTGGGCGCTCGTGCCACTCAAAGAGAGTGAGGCCGCCGACGCGAGGCCGCTCACTCTCGGAAAGGTGCTGAAACGGAAGTGAAACTCCCTCCGGCTAAAGCCGGGGGCTTCGGATAACTCCTTCCGTGCGAATTGGTAGCACTGAAGTTTTGTAATGTGCGGCTTCGCCGTGCGACGAAAGGTGTAGCTCAATGGCATACAGAGAATCTTTAGCCCAAAAACTTGCTGACCAGTTGGAGCGCCTTGTATCACGTCATGGACTAGGCGACGCAAATCTAATGATTATCAGCGACGGTGGCACTGATGGCGAGTCAGATGGGGCCTACTACCTGTGCATGTATTATCCTGACCGTGCGCCCGACAGCATAAAACTTGGATTTACTTACACAGATTCCCAAGTGTCGCTTGACCGAGCGTTTAGCGATGGCGATAGCAAGGAGGAGCGGCTTTCCTCCCAACCGACTGAAGTCGGGGGTTTCCAAGCCGAGGAAATACTATGAAGCAACAGATTCACAAGTCGGTCTTGACGGGCGGGCTGAACGGCTGCGTCCAGATCGCGGTCGCCGGCGTGGGCGGCAACGGCTCCCACCTGGTGCCGAAACTGGCCCGCCTGGACCACGCGCTGGGGAAACTCGGCAAGCCCCGCCTGTACCTCACCCTCTTCGACCCGGACCGGGTCAGCGAGAGCAACGTCGGGCGGCAGGGGTTCATGCCGGCGGAGGTCGGGCAGTTCAAGGCGGTCGCGCTGGCGCAGCGGATCAACCTCATGTACGGCGTCCGCTACGAGTCGGCCCCGGAGCGGTTCTCCGGGCAACTCGCGTCCTCGGTGATGGGGAGCCGGATGTACGAATCCTTCGACATCCTCATCACCTGCGTGGACACGGGCGCGGCCCGGCGCGAGATCTGGCGGGCCGTCACGGGCGGGACCTGGGGGCTGGCCCCGAAATACTGGCTGGACCTGGGCAACGAGAAGGATTTCGGCCAGGTCTGGCTCGGCCAGTTCCCCGAAACGCTCCACGGGCGCGGACCGGACCGGCTCCTGACGGTGATCGAGCGGTACCCGGAGCACTACGACGGGAGCGTCCCGGAGACGGACGCGCCCAGCTGCTCCCACGCGGAGGCGCTGGCGAAGCAGTCCCTCAGCATCAACGACCACGTCACGGACTGGGCGTTCACGCTGCTGACGGACCTGCTCCTGGAGGGCGCGACCTCGAAGCAGGGCTACAAGGTGAACCTCGCGGACGGCATGGCGCTCGGCCAGCCGGTGCAGCGGGCGACGAAGGCCGAACTAAAAAGATACGAACGATTGTTCCCAAAAACGGGAATCCGTGGTAGAATAGAGTCTGCCATCAGCACGAACGCGGCGGCCTAGCGCCCGCCGAAGAATTCGGACTTCCGACCAAAACGAAGAGGACACGGGATGAGCAACACAGAAGCGGCGGCCTTTCTGGCCTGGGAAGCGGCGTCAAGGGATTCGATGGACGTCAAGCGGTGCTACATTGACCTGGCCGGGGACATTGAGGCGGGCGTCCTGCTCAGCCAGATCGTTTACCTGTTCCTGCCGGACCGGAACACCGGCCTGCCCAAGAGTCAGCTCGTGGAGTGGGGCGGGCAGCACTGGGTGGTCATCCCCCGCGACGCCTGGTGGCAGGAGTGCCGCCTGACGGCCCGGCGGTTCGACCTCGCCCTGGCGACCCTGCGCGAGCGCGGCCTGGTGGTCGGCGAGACCCACGTGTTCCGGCAGGGCCGGAAAAACATCGGACTGCGCATTGACTGGCCGGCGTTCCTGCGGGCGCTGAAATCGGTCACGGCGAAGGATTCCCCGCCGGCACCCCGCCGGGAACGGAAACTCCCCCCAAACGAGGCCCGGAGAGAGGGGCAA
>CAZZVX010000246.1:7513-7740 GCA_964657535.1 Armatimonadota bacterium
CCCCCAGGACTACCCGGAATTGTGCCGCGCCTCCCTCCGAAGCCCCCACGCCCGAATTCGGGGGTTCTGACGCGGAGTCGGAACCCCACCCCCCGGTTTTGGAGAAACCCGAAACCCGCGAACCCCCGACGGACAACGCCCCGGCGACGGGCGCAGACGCTGACCCCGAAGGCGACGAGGCGGGGCGCATTTTACCGAAACCGGAAAATGCATTTTACCGAAACCGG
>CAZZVX010000247.1:0-7728 GCA_964657535.1 Armatimonadota bacterium
CTGGGCAGCCTGCCGATGACGGCCCCGGCCGCGCCCACCGACATCGTGCCGGACGGCTCCGGCCTGTACGACGCGACGGCGCTGCTCGCGCAGCAGCACCTGCTGCCCGCCGGTTCGCCGGACGCGACGAACCTGCTCGGCGTCGCCCACCGCAAGTACACGCGCGCCGAGTTCGCCGCGATCATCGGCGGCGTGACCCAGACCCCGACCGATCCGCGCGCCAAAGCCGCCCTCGCGTTCGCCCGGAACGTTCTGGCGCCGGAACTGGGCAAGCAGCACGGATCGGGCGTCGGCGGCGCGACGTTCGGCCCGACGGGATTCATTCAGCCGACCGAGGAAGGCCGCAGCGACGAGGGCAGCGGCCTGAAGTCACACGGCTATATTCTGGGGCGCGGGCGCATTCTGGGGACGCTGGGGCGCGACGGCACGTACACCGTCAGCGCGACCAACATCTACCGACAGACTCGCGACCACGACTCGTTCACCACGGCCCAGGGGGGACACGCGGGCGGCGACAGCTCGAACATCTTGAACGGCATTGACGAGGCCTACGCGAGCGTCTACGGCAGCCACGGATTCCAGTTGTCAGCGGGCCTGATGCGCCGGGACTGGGGGCCGGGCTACCGGGGCGATATGCTCGTCTCGGACAACGCCCCGGCGCGGCCTTCCCTGCAAGTCGAAATCCCGTTTTATCTGGGCAAGTCGCTCGGCTCGTACCGCTTCACGCAGTACGAGGCCATTTATCATAACGCCGGTCAGACGATCTACAACGGAGGCCGTCGTCTGGAACATTCCATCGGCGACCGTGTAACGCTGGACGTTCAAGAGGGGTACACGTCCAACGAGTTCAAGAAGAGCCAGCTCGCGGTGCTGTTCATCCCCTACTACACGTTCCAGGCCCATTATTACAACAACAACGACGAGCCGAACCACTTCGATTACCTGGCCGACGTCGGCCTTACCGTCCAGCCGGAAGGGCCGCACGGGCCGTCGCGCATCTACGGGCAGATTGTCGTGGATGATGTGAAAGCCCCGTTCGGCCTGGGTAACGGCACGAACACGCCGCAGAAGCTCGGCTATATTTTGGGCGCGGCGCGCACCTTCGCCGCCAGCGGCACCGACGCCGTGCTGGAGTTCGCGCACACGGACCGGGCGACCTACTCGAACCAGTTCCCGGCACTGGCCTGGTTCGACGACAACCTGCCCAAAGCGCACCCCATCGGCCCGAACGGGAATGAGATTTTTGCGCGCGTCGGACAGCGCCTGACGCCGCTTCTGGACGGCTCCGTCGCGTACCGAGACCGCCGCCGCACGTCGGACACCTTCCCCGCCCCCAACGAACGCGCTTTGGACGTGGCGCTGGATTACCGTCTCGGCGCGTCCCGCTCAGTCGGCCTGAGCTACACGGACTACCGTGAAGACCCGTTCACCGGCACCGTCGCGGCCAACCCATTCGGCCCGCCGGAGCTGCCGGGCAGTTTCGGCGGTGCGGCGGCGGGCGAGCGCCTGCGCCGCCACATCCTAGGCGTCAGTTTTCTGCAATCATTCTGAGAGATACGAAAGGGACAGAAATGGACAAAGTTGTATTGATTACGGGGGCCTCAAGCGGCATCGGGGCGGCTTCGGCGCGCGCTTTGGTCGGGGCAGGGGCAAGGGTGGTTCTGTTCGCCCGTTCGGCTGAGAAGCTGCAGAGCCTGCAGGATGAATTCGGCACGGATCGCGCCCTGGCGCTCTCCGGCGACGTCACTCGTCAGGCCGACGTAGATAAGCTGCTTCCGGCCATCCTGGAGAAGTTCGGGCGGCTGGACGCGGTGTTCGCCAACGCGGGGGCGGCGATTCCGGGCCGGATCGCGGAGGGCGATCCCGAAGTCTGGGCGCGCGGCGTGGACCTCAACATCATGGGCGTCCTGCGGACGCTGCGCGCGACGGTCCCGCACTTGATTGGACAGAAGTCGGGGCAGGTCCTGCTGACGGCCAGCATCGCCGGGCGGACGGTCTGGCCGGGCGAGGTGGTGTATTCGGCCACGAAATATGCCGTCTACGGCATCGCGGAGGGTCTGCGCAAGGAGGTTTCGCAGAGCGGCGTGGGCGTGGGCGTGATTTCTCCCGGCTACACCTTGAACGAATTCTGGGGCGAGCGGGGCGCGGACGCGGAGGCCCAGCGGCGTCAGTCGGAGGAGGGGACGGCCCTGCTGTCGGAGAACATCGCCCAAGCCGTCGTGTTCGCGCTCAGTCAGCCGCCACACGTCAACGTCACCGACATGCTTGTCCTGCCCACCCGACAGGACGTGCCGGCATTCTAGGACATCCAAAAGGAAAGACGATTGCACAAGAACAGAATCCGCCTGCTCGCCGCCGGGCTGCTGGCGGGGGCGCTGGCGGCGGGGTGCGCGCATAAGAATCCGCTGGTGGGGACGTGGGCGGGAAACGCGACCAACCGATTCGGGGCGAGGATGACGACGACGCTGACGCTGACGGATGACGGCAGGGTGACGACGAGTACGCAGGCGACTTCGCCGGCGGGGCCGGTACAGCTTGGCGGCACCGGGACATACACGGTGAGTGGGAATACGCTGACGGAGACGTTTTCTTCGCTGACATATAATGGGCAGCCTGTGCCGCAAAGCAAAGGGCCGCTCCCGGAGCCGAATACGTTTAAGTTGGACGGGGATACGCTCACGCTGGCCGAATCTAAGTATGGGGTGACACAGGTGCTGACGCGCCAGAAGTCTTGAGAAAAGCATTGGGAAACAGCGTCAAAGGAGAACGCTCATGGGTCGTCTGAAGTACGGCTTTCTCGTCATGCTCGCAGTCATTCCGGCGGGGGTGCTGGCGGTGGGGTGCGCGCACAAGAATCCGCTGGTCGGCTCCTGGACGGGGAGTGCGCCCAGCCGGTTTGGGGGGAAGATGACGACGACGCTGACGCTGACCGACGACGGCAAGGACACGATGAGCGCGCAGATGAAGACTCCCGTGGGGGACATTCAGATCACGGGCAGCGGCACCTACACCGTCAACGGCGACCTGCTCACGCAGACGTTCACCGCGATGTCGTTCAACGGGCGGCCCGCCCCGCAAACCAAAGGGCCTGTCACGGAGCCGAGTCACTTCAAGCTCGACGGCGACACGCTGACTCTGGTTGACTCGCGCGGCCTGACACAAATCCTGACGCGCGAGTAGTCGAAGACGTGCAAACGGGCCGGGGCGCAATGCCCCGGCCCCGCTTTGAAGGTGGCTAAATGTTGAGCTGCTGGCGGGTGAACTTGCCCGCCACGGGCAGTTCGTACCATTCGCCCCGGTTGGCGGCCATGCCCGCGATCACGGCGAAGACGACGCCGACGACCCACACGAGGGGCGCGGCGACGGCCAGGATGACGGTGACGCCGAGGACGAACGCAAGGATGTTCAGCCCGATGTGAAAGATCATCGCCTGGAACGAGTGATAGGCGACGAATTTAGACTGGTCTTTTTTAATCAGGTAGATGATTAGGGGGCCGAGGAAGCCCGTCACGATAGCGAGCAGGTGGGCCAGCATCGCCATCGTCCGGTCATCCTGCGTGATGCCGGTGGAATCAACGCTGTAAGGGGCAGTCGGCGGAACATCGCTGCCGATTGGGGGGATGCTCATGGAAGAGTCTCCTTTTCTAAGTCCGGGAACAGTCTGTGAGAGGAATTGCTTGAGAAACGGGATGTCATGAACGCCGTTCGGGGAACGCGCCGTCCGTCACCTCCTTGTGAAAGGCGCGCAGGGCGCGCAGGATGTCGTCGCCGATGTGGGCGTACTGCTTGACGTGGCGGAAGGGGACGGAGTCGCCGCCCCGCAGGTCTAGCAGATCGTTGATGACCAGCACCTGGCCGTCGCAGTCCGGGCCGGCGCCGATGCCGATGGTGGGAATGTCCAGCGCGGCGGTGATTTCGCGTGCCAACGCGGGCGGGATGAGTTCAAGGACGAGGGCGAACGCGCCGGCGTCCTGGACGGCGCGGGCGTCGTTCAACAGGCGCTGGGCGCCCTTTTCGTCTTTGCCCTGGAGGCCGACGCCGAGTTGGTGGACGCTCTGGGGGGTGTAGCCCAGATGTCCCATGACGGGGATGCCGACGTCGGCGATGCGGCGGATGGCGGGGACGATGGCCGCGCCGCCTTCCAGTTTGACGGCTTCCGCGCCGCCGTCTTGGATCAGGCGTCCGGCATTGCGGACGGCGTCTTCGGGGCTGACCTGGTAGGACAGAAAGGGCATATCGGCGAGGAGCAAGGCGCGCTCGGTGCCGCGCCGGACGGCCTGGACGTGGTGGAGCATGATCTCCATCGTGACGGGCAGGGTGTTGGCGAAGCCGAGTTCGTTGTCGCCGAGCGAGTCGCCGACGAAGATGATGTCGGCGCCGGATTGGTCCACGAGCCGGGCGAAGGGATAGTCATAGGCCGTGACCATGACGATCTTCTCGCCCTGGCCTTTTTTTTGCGCCAAGTCCGGCAAGGTTGTCTTTTGCGGCGCCTTTCTCATAAGGGTGATTATGGGGGGTGCTGCCGCGTTTGTCAAGGAACAAACGGCGGGAGAAACGGCGTCCTGCAAGCGGAGGGCAGAGAGATGAAGACGAAATGGCTGGCGGGATTTGGCGCGGGGGTGGTTTTGGCGGCGGCGCTGCTGCTGGGGCGAGGGATGGCTGCGCCGCCGGAGCGGGAAACGACAACAGGTGCGGTTCCGGCGTCGTTTGGGGTGACGCTCGGCACGGATCAGGCCGTCTATGCCGTCCCGGCGGGCGGGACGCCGCCTGTGATCCACGCGACGCTGACGCTGTTCAATCGTTCGGAGACGCCGCTCACGGTCCACGAACACGGGCAGCAGTACGAATGGCAGATTCTGGACGCGGGCGGCCAGGTCGTGTGGGACTACGCCGAAGGGCGGAGGTTCCCGATGTTCATCCGTCTGCGCACGCTGGGGCCGGGGCAGCTGAACTATTCCTGCGACATCCCCCTGCAGACGCAGGACGGGACGGCGCTCGCGCCGGGCCGGTACACGCTGCGCGGCACGGTCATCGCCGACGGCGCGACGGCCTCGCTGCCGTTCACCGTCACGGGCGGGACCGCCGCGCCGAATTGACAGCCCCGACGCTCACCGGCTACAATGGGCGTATGACGCAGGAACGCGCGCTTCAGATCGCCATTGACGGCCCCGCCGGCGCCGGGAAAAGCACCGTCGCCCGCCGCGTGGCGCAGCAGCTGGGATACACGTATGTGGACACGGGCGCGATGTACCGCGCCCTGGCCTGGGCCGTCGTCGCCGAGGGCGTCCCGCCGGACGACGCCGGCGCCGTCTGCCGGTTCGCCGAGACGCTGGACATCGGGCTGGAACTGGGCGCGGCGGGGACGCGGGTCCTGGTCGGCGGGCGGGACGTGACGGCTCTGATCCGCACGCCGGAAATCAGCAACCTGACGTCGCCGCTTTCGGCCCTGCCGTGCGTCCGGCGGCGCATGGTCGCTCTGCAGCAGAAACTGGGGGCGCGCGGCGGCGTCGTCATGGAGGGGCGCGACATCGGCACGGTCGTGCTGCCCCAGGCCGAGGTGAAGATCTTCCTGACGGCCTCTTTGGAGGAGCGTGCCCGGCGTCGGCAGGACGAGCTGACGGCGCGCGGCATCGCCGTCTCGCCGGACGACCTGCGGCGGGACATCGCCGAGCGGGACGCCCGCGACGGGTCGCGCGACGTGGCGCCGATGGTCCCCGCGCCCGATGCGACGGTTCTGGACAGCGACCGCCTGAGCGTGGACGAGGTCGTCGCCGGGATTCTCCGCCTGCACACGGAGGCGCTGCGCCCCCATGCCTGACGCGCCGCCCCCCACCCCGTTTTATCGGTTCGTGCGAACCATCGTCCGGGGCCTGGTCCGGTTTCTGGGCGGCGTCACGATTCGCGGGGGCGAGAACATCCCCGCCTCCGGCCCCGTCATTCTGGCCCCGAATCACCGGGCGAACGTGGACCCGCCGTACATCTCGCTGATCACGCCGCGTCAGATGCACTTCATGGGCAAGGAGGAGCTGTTCCGTGTGCCTGTCCTGAGCGCGATCATCCGGGGCGTCGGCACGTTCCCGGTCAAGCGCGGCACGGCGGACCGGGCCGCCCTGCGCCGCGCCGTGGACCTGCTCAAAGAGGGGCGCGTCGTGACCATCTTCCCCGAAGGGACGCGCTCCGAAGACACGTCGCTGGGCGTGGCGGAAAAAGGCTTCGCCCTGATCGCCCGGCAGTCCGGGGCGGTCATCGTTCCGGTCGCCATCGAAGGCACCGAGCGGATTCTGCCCAAAGGCGCACAACGGATGCGCCGCTCCCACGTCACCGTCACCGTCGGCCCGCCGTTGACCGTCGAGCATCTCCTGTCTGCCAAGCCTGCCGACCAGAAGGACGCTCTGACCTGGATCGGCGCAGCGACAATGGCTGCGATCAGCGATTTGCTGAAAGGGCCGAAATGACACGGCGAGCCAAAAGCCTGAAGCGTCTATGGCCTGCGATTCTGGCGCTGGCGGTGCCGGCATCCGTACTCTGCTGGAACTTCTCAGTGTATGTGAGGAGCCGTGTGCCGTTTGATAGAGGCGAAAAGTTCGCGCACTACCGGACGCGGGACACTCTTCGGGAGTACGTGCTGATTGCGCAGGACAAGCGGCGGATCGAGCGATTCGCGCGGCAGGAAGACGGGCAGTGGCTCCGGTTGGTGACGGATGGGCCGGAAGGCGTTATTGTGCTGGCGTCTATCGGGTGCGGATTGAGCCTCAGCGATGTCTACGACAAAGTGGGCTTTGGGCCGGCCTGAAAAAGAATCTCAAGAATCGCCCAAAACCCCTTGACTCTCGCTGTGCCAGCGGATATAATACAACCCGTTGCCGCGCTGGAAAGCGTCGGGAACTGGAACAAGAACCGAAAAAGACAAAACAAATTGTCACACTTCGGGAACAAAGTCCACCCAAAGAGCGTTATGGTATTGACAGAGGCAACTCTGCCGGGCTATAATGACTTCGCTGATCGGCCAAAGCGCCGCCAGCGCCGCCGAGACGAGGGGCGAAAATAAAGTTGAGAAACTTTTCCAGAACCTCTTGACAAAGCAAAGCGAGATAGTGCATACTATCTCTTGTCGCCGGGCCAAAGAGCCAGCGACCGGGCCGCTCCAAAGCGATGCCCGAAAAAAGATTTGAAAAAACAGACGCCGGGTATTGACAAAAGCAGTAATGCTGATGTATACTATCCTTCGTCTGAAACGCTGAAGAGCAAGATAGACCTCCGCGCTGTAGGGTAACCGAGTGGAGGTGAGCAGAGCCAGGCTGAAGTTTTGGTTGGCTTTTCTTACCTGACCATGCGGCTATGTCCTCACATAGCGTGGTTTTTTATTGCTCTTTTGATTGAGGCAGCCGCCACTATCCAGTGGGATCACTGCTTCCGGCGATGCACATTGAAAACTAAATAGTGGAAACGTGTGAATAAACCTTTGAGCGGTACATCTTGCAGGCTTCTGTGAACCAGAGGACTGCGAAACAGTACAAGTAACAAAGAAAGCCAAGGAAGTTTAAAGCAGCGCCGTAAGGCAGCTGCGAAAAACATTGGGCCATGTACCTAGCCGGACATGGCAACAATCAAGCTTACCAAGATTTGCTTCTCTCTCTTCTCTATGAGTTGAGAGAGTTCCAATACAATCTAACGGAGAGTTTGATCCTGGCTCAGGACGAACGCTTGCGACGTGCCTAAGAAATGCAA
>CAZZVX010000248.1:0-7717 GCA_964657535.1 Armatimonadota bacterium
ACCCAGAACCGCTCCTGCAGCAGAAAGCGCAGCGCGATCTCGCGGACGCTCGCCGCCCGCGCGTGCGGGCGCAGGTCCAGTTGGTCCGCCGTCAGGTCCCCGACCGTCTCCAGCAGGTCCTCGTGCGTCCCGCGCCAGAATGGGTACAGCTCGTCCAGTGTCACCGCCGGTCAGCTTCTCGGCCCGACGGGCAGTTTGAACGCCGACGGCATGGACGCCAGCAGCCCCGCCAGCGCCGTGTACCAGGCCACGAGCGCCGTCACAATGCCGACGTAGCCGCCCAGCTGCCCCGTCCCCATCCCGAACTCGCCCAGCGTCAGCAGCAGGAACGTCACGAACAGCAGCCCGAACAGCGTGATCAAGGCCACGCTGATCCGCAGCGTCGCCAGGAACATCAGGCCCGTGAAGATCGTCCAGCCCAGCAGAAAGAACCCGAAGGCGTGTCCCGGCGGCAGCAGTTTCCATTGCAGCGTCACGGCCACGGCCATCCAGAAGGCCCCATAGGACGAGAACGCCGTCGCGCCGAACGTGTTCCCGGTCCTGAACTCCCACATCCCGGCCAACAGTTGCGCCAGGCCGCCGTAGAACAGCGCCAGCCCGATCACGATCTGCGCGCCGTCGAACAGTTTCGCGTTCGCCGCGCTCAGCACGAACGTCGTGAGTGCAAAGCCGCACAGGCCCAGCGGGGCCGGGTTGGCAATCCCGGAGGCGGCCTGTTGCCCAGGCCCTGTTTCTTCATTGAGACGCGGCATAGTCAGTGTTCCCCTTTTCGGTGGTCGTCAGTGTCCGCCTTCACGTGCGCGGCAGCGCGTCCTTATTCGACGCCCTTGCCGTCACGACCTTCTTTTTCCCGGCCCGCCCACCACGCCCAGGCGATCAGCACGCCCTGCAGCGGCAGCCGCAGCCAGAGCAGCCAGGGCGCGTCAATGCCGCCCAGAGGTATCCCCTTGACCGCCATGTTGACATTGGCAGGGAAGACGGCGATATAAAGGGCGATCAGCCCCCAGGACGCCCAGCGCCGCGTCCGGGGCATCAACAGTCCGACGCCGCCCAGAATCTCAAAGAAGCCGCTCACAAAGACCAGCGCCCGGTGCGCGGGCAGCCCATCCGGCACGATCCGCACAAACGGCGTCGGATTCCGAAAGTGCGCCACGCCCGCATAGACCATGCCCGCCGCCAGCAGGACGCGCAGCCCGGATTTCCAGCGCAGTGATGTCATGGCGTCTTCTTTCTGACCGCGTACACATCCACGACGGTGTTCCACCGCCCGCCCAGCGACAGCGTCAGCACGCGCCGCGCCGGGTCAACCACGCCCGGATCGTGCGCCTGCCACCAGGCCTGTGAACCCGGCGTCCGCGTGACCAGGGCGTAGTCGGCCCCTAATTGCTCCACGGGCCGGTCATCGTTGGACAATTCCGGCTGCACCGGGGCCGCCCGGAACGTGGTTCCTGAACACAGCGCCGGGGCCGTCTCGCCGATCAGAAGACTGCCCGGCGGCAGGGTCTTTGCCAGCGTCATCGCCGCCGTCTGACGCGCGAACGTCCGTCCCGTCCACGCCCGCGCGTACCAGAAGCCGCTCGTCCCAACAAAAAGCGTCAGTGCGGCGGCCTGCCCGTGACGGTTAAGCCGGGCCGCGCCCAAAGCCGCCAGCCCCGCCAGTGCCGGGTAAAACAGCACGTAGTACCGATCCGGCGCATACGATGACAGCAGGCAGAACAGCACTCCGCAGAGCAGCCATACCACAAAGACAGCCGCCCCCACCCCCAACAGTGGGGGAGCGGGATGAGTATGGCGGCGAATACTGCCCAGCGCGAGCAGGCACGGCACGGGCATCAGTATCAGCAGATAGGGCAGCAGGCCACGTTCGCGGCCAATCAGCCCCTGCCGGATGTTGAACATCAGACGATGCCAGGAGTGCGGCGCGTACTGCGTGTGCCAATAAAAGGCGCTCATGCGCGCGAGTTCGGCATGGTGCGGCAGAGTCCACAGCAGGACGTAGAGGCCCACAGCAAGGACGAAGCCGAGCAGCCCCCACCCCGGCCTTCGGCCACCCCTCCCCCTTCGGAAAGGGAGAGGGGCCTGTGGCGGGAAGTCCTGCGGCAAATCCGGGCTAGGAGAGTTCCAGGCGAGTAGGAACGCGGGCAGGGCGAGCAGGGCCAGAGCCTTGAACATCACGGCGGCGGCAAGGGCGATGCCGGACAGCAACAGCAGGGCGGGCTGTTGTTGGCCTGTGGCGCGGCGTCCAACGGCCCAGAGCGTGAAGGCCAGGACGAGCCAGAAGGCCGTCGGCGTTTCCTGCAAGGCCAGGCGGCTGTACAGCGCGACCGGTGGGGACAGGCCCAGCAGGAGCGCGCCCCAACTTGCTGTTGTGTCATCGTAAGCGAAGCGCAGGCCGAGCCAGAAGACGGCGACGGTCAGCAGGCCGAACGTGACGGAAAGGAGCCGGGCCGGGATGAGGCCGGGGCCGAAAATAGAAAACACGGATTGCTGCAAGACACTCAATAACGGCGACAGCAGGCGGTCGTGGAAGTCGCCGGGCGCGGGTGTCCCGAACAGGACTTCGTGGCGGGCGTCCAGCGTGTAAAAGCCTTCGTCGGTGTCCAAGGCCATGCTCCATGAGAGCCAGGGGGGCGGGTCGGCGTTCAGGGCGACCACGCGCACCAGCAGGCAGAGGGCGAGCAGAAGCAGGAGCCGGGTCACGTCCGATGCTCGTCAATCATCTGCAAAAATCGGGCGAAATAGCCCCGGCTGTCCGCCGGGCCGGGCGAGGCCTCCGGGTGGTACTGGATGGAAAAGATCGGCAGTGTCTTGTGACGCAGACCTTCCACGGTGCCGTCATTGAGGTTGATCTGCCAGACTTCCACATCGGGGTCTTGGAAGCCGTCGGCGGCCAGGGCGTAGCCGTGGTTCTGGCTGGTGATGACGACGCGGCCTGTTTCCAAGTCTTTGACCGGGTGATTGGAGCCGCGATGGCCGAAGGGCAGCTTGAACGTGTGGCCGCCGAACGCGCAGCCGAGGAGTTGGTTTCCCAGGCAGATGCCCATGGTCGGCTTGGCATGAGACAGGACGCGCACGGTCTGCACGATGTCGCCGAGCAGGGACGGGTCGCCGGGGCCGGGCGACAGAAAGATGCCGTCGGGGTTGGTCGCCAGGATGGTCTCGGCGGGCGTGTGGGCGGGGTAGGCGGTGGTTTCCGCGCCGAGCGAGGCGAGCGAGCGCAGGATGTTGAACTTCACGCCGCAGTCCAGCAGGGCGATCTTGTATTTTGTTTCGCCGACGGACGACGGCCAGACGTAAGGGGCGTCGGTTGTGACCTGCTGCACGTACTCGACATCGGCGTAGCCGGCGGCGTGGGCCAGGAGTTCATGCAAGGCGTCGGGCGTCTTTTCGGAGGACAATGCGCCCATCATCACGCCATGCGAGCGCAGCTGCTGAGTCAGCGCCCGCGTGTCCAGCCCGGCGATGCCGACGACGCCGTGTGTCTTCAGGAAGCTGTCCAGCGTTTCCTGGGAGCGCCAGTTGCTGGGCGCGTCGGCGAGTTCCTTGACGATGAAGCCCGCGACCTGCACGCGGCGCGACTCAAAATCGTCGGGCGTGACGCCGTAGTTGCCGACGATGGGATACGTCAGGGCGACGAGCTGCCCGGCGTAAGAGGGATCGGTCAAAATCTCCTGGTAGCCGGTCATGCCGGTATTGAAGACGACCTCGCCGATGCTGGTTCCCGCCGCGCCGAACGCGGTTCCCGTGTATGTTGTGCCGTCCGCGAGGACGAGATGCGCTTGGGTCATACGAGTTGAATCTGCCTGCCGCCCACCCATGTGGCAATCGGCCTACCGGTGAGTCTTACCCCGTTCAAGACCGAGTTGCGGGACTTGGACTTGAATTGAGACACGTCTACGGTCCATTCGGCGTCGGGGTTGAAGACGGTGATGTCGGCAGGAGCGCCGACGGAGAGCGAGCCGCCGGGGAGACGCAGAAGGCGGGCCGGGGCCGCCGACATCTTTTCAATGGCCTGGGGCAGCGTCAGGATGCCGGGCTTGACCAAGTGCGTGATGACCAGGGCCAGGCTGGTTTCCAGGCCGAGCATTCCGAACGGGGCGCGGGCGAACTCCTGCTCCTTTTCGTGCGGCGCGTGGGGCGCGTGGTCGGTAGCGATGGCGTCAATCGTGCCGTCCACTAAGCCCTGGATGATGGCGTCCTGGTCGGCGCGGGTGCGCAGGGGCGGGGACATCTTGGCGTTGGTGTCGTAGCCGTAGCAGGCGTCGTCGGTGAGGGCGACGTACTGCGGGCAGGTTTCGCACGTCACGGGTGCGCCGAACTTTTTGGCGTGCCGAATGATCTCCACGCTTTCTTTGGTGCTGACGTGGAGGACGTGCAGGTGGCAGCCGGTCGCCATTGCCAGCAAGACGTTGCGGGCCGTGCCGACGTTCTCGGCGCTGCGCGGGATGCCTTTGAGGCCCAGTACGGTGGCAACGTAGCCCTCGTTCATCACGCCGTCGCCGGTGAGGGACTTGTCTTCGCAGTGGGCAAGGAAGGGCAGGTCGAGCATCCGGCAGTATTCCATCGCGCGGCGCATGAAGCCGCTGTCGGCGACGGGGTAGGCGTCGTCGCCGATGGCGACGGCCCCGGCGTCTTTGAGTTCGGCCATTTCGGAGAGTTCCGTGTTTCTGAGGCCGGGACTGACGGCGGCGATGACATGAACGCGGGCGGAGGCGTGGGCTGCCTGTGCCTGGATGTCGCGGACGATGCCGGCCTGGTCTATTGGCGGGGAGGTGTTGGGCTGGCAGGCGATGGCGGTGAAGCCGCCGTTGGCTGCTGCTGCGGTTCCCGATTGAACGTCTTCTTTGTATTCCTGGCCGGGGACGCGCAGGTGGACGTGAATATCAATCAGGCCGGGGGCGATGACGTAGCCGGTGCAGTCGGTGAGGGCCGCGTCCGGCCCGGCGTCTAGACGGGGGCCGATCTGGGCAATCGCTCCATCGGGACCGATGAGCAGGTCGGCGATCTCGTCGCGGCCATTGGCGGGGTCCATGATGCGGCCATTTTGGAGTAAATGCGTCATCAGATGTTTTCTTTGGAGCCGAACTGTTCCAGCAGCATCATGGTCAGGTAGCCGACGAACAGCGCGACGACGATCCAGAGGATCCAGCCGCTGCTGTTGTTGCTGCCCTCGCCGATGTTGCGGCCCGTGAACTCGGCGGGGGCGATGACGCCGTTGATGTACGGGTAGGTGGCCTCGTACTGGACGCGGAAGATCTGGCCGGGGACGGCGGGAATGTCGGTTTGCTGATGCACGCTGTTCAGGGTCTGCTGGTCGGCGGTGACTTTGATTTCGTCATAGGCGGGCTGGTCCACGCGGATGATGCCGCTGTAGACCTGCGGCTTGCCGATGACGGCGGCTCCCGATGCGGGCGGCGCTTTGGCGACGAACTGGTACTTGACGAAGTATTCTTTGCCGCCGACGTTGAACGGGTTGCCGGTCACATCGTAGTATTTGGCCGTGACGACTCCGCGCGTGACTCCCTGCGCTTTCTGCCACACCATGGCGGGGGGCAGGATGTGGCTGCGGGGGACGCCGACGTAGGGCAGCACGATGACGAGTAAAATGGCGGCAATGACGGTGCCAATCAAGAAACGAACGACGCGCGCAACGCTCATAGAGTTCCTCCTCCAGCGGCGGTCGCGCCCATCAGCCAGAAGAGCACGGCCATGCGCACGGCGACTCCGTTGGTCACCTGGTCGGTGATGACGGCAATGTCTTTGTCGTCGGCCAGCGACGACGCGATCTCGATGCCCCGGTTCATGGGGCCGGGGTGCAGCACGGTGACGTCCGGGGCGGCGGCGGCGAGTTTGGCCTTGCTGACGCCGAACAGCTTCGCGTACTCGCGGACGGACGGGAAGAACGCCGAGTCCTGGCGTTCCAGTTGGATACGCAGGACGTTGACCACGTCGGCCCCGCGCAGGCCCGTTTCCAAGTCGGTGTGGACGGTGGCGGGAAGCCCGTCGGCGTCGGCGGGCATGAGCGTGTTGGGGCCGACCAGGCGGACGCGGGCGCCCATCTTGTGCAGGCCCCAGAGGTTGGAGCGGGCGACGCGGCTGTGGGCGATGTCGCCGACGATGGCGACGGTGAGGCCGTCAATGCGGCCCTTGACCTGGCGGATGGTCAGCAAGTCCAGAAGGCCCTGGGTGGGGTGTTCGTGGGTGCCGTCGCCGGCGTTGATGACGGGCTTGGTGGGGACATACTTTGCGGCGAGTTCGGCGGCGCCGCTGAAGCCGTGCCGGATGACGAAGGCGTCTATGCCCATCGCGTCCAGGGTGAGCATGGTGTCTTTGAGGGACTCGCCTTTGACGGCGCTGCTGGTGGTGCCGGCGAGGCTGTAGGTGTCGGCGGACATGATCTTGGCGGCGGCTTCAAAGGACGTGCGGGTGCGGGTGCTGGGTTCAAAGAAGAGCGTGGCGACGCTCTTGCCGCGCAGGGTCGGGACTTTCTTGACGGGGCGGGCGACGATCTCGCGGAAGGACTGCGCGGTGTCCAGGAGATAGGTGATCTCCTCGGTGTCTAAAGTTTGCAGGTCCAGGAGGTCTTTGCGGCGGGCGGTCATCTGGGTTCGCCTCCGCCGTCTTTGTAGATCACGACTTTGTCTTCGCCGTCCAGCTCGGTGAGGAAGACTTTGACGAACTCGCGCCGGCCTGTGGGCAGGTTCTTGCCGACGTAGTCGGGCCGGATCGGGAGTTCGCGGTGGCCCCGGTCTACGAGTACGGCGAGCTGGGTGTTGGCGGGGCGGCCCAGGTCTACCAGTGCGCCGAGGGCGGCGCGGACGGTGCGGCCCGTGTAGACGACTTCGTCTACGAGGACGAGGCGCTTGCCGTCAATGTCAAAGGGGATGCTCGTCGTGCCGACTTTGGGCTGGTAGGTGCGGAAGTCGTCGCGGTAGAGGGAGATGTCCAGTTCGCCGACGGGGACGGGCGTGCCTTCGATGCGCTCCATGGCGTCGGCGAGGCGGCGGGCGAGGGGCGCGCCTTTGCGGAGGATGCCGATGATGGCGAGGTTCTGGACGCCTTTGTTTTTCTCCAGGACTTCGTGGGCGATGCGTGTCCAGGCGCGGCGCATTTCGTCGGCGTCCATGACGGTGGCGGCGGCAGGTTGTGGCGGCGTTGTGCTTTCGGCAGTCATGGCGTGTGCGGCTTTGGGGCGAGGGGGAGGGGCGTGGGCAGGCACGGTGTCGGGTCGGTGATGTGCCGGGGGCCGCTGCCTTTTCCGCCTCGCCGGACGGGATTAAAGGTACGATTTGGGCTATGATAGCACACGGGGGGCGGAAGAGTCAAGGCCCCCGCCCCGGCCTTCGGCCACCCTCCCCCCTTCGGCCCTCCGGGCGCGCCAGTGCGTCGAAGGGGGAGGGGCCTGTGGCAGAGGGCTGCGCCTCTTGGGGAGGAGGGGAAGGTCAGGCGGCTCTGAGGAGGGCGTCGTGGTCGCCGGGGGCGGACTGGGCGGCGGCGGCGGACTGGGCGATGGCGGTGAGCAGGAGCGGCCGGCCCCGGAAGCCTTCGGGGGAGACGGCGACGACCATGATGGGGACTTTGGCGCCGTCGGTGGGGGCGTCGAACTTGGAGAGGTAGAGGTCGGCGATGGGCGTGCTGCCGCTGAGCGCGTTCGAGGTGCCGAGGAGGGTGAAGTCGTGGGCGGGGCGCAGGACTTTGTCGGCGAGGGTGGGCTTGC
>CAZZVX010000249.1:0-7657 GCA_964657535.1 Armatimonadota bacterium
CGCCGAGAGGATTGTCCGCCTGCGCGGACGAGGAACAGGCCTTGCCTGTCCTCTCTGCGCCCGCGAATCTTCGCCCGCGAAGGCGGGCAGTCCGCTCCTCGGCGGCCCAGGGGTTCAGCCCTGGGGCGACGGCAGCCCAGGATTTCAGCCCTGGGGGCGTCTGGCGCCAACAACTCTGCCCCAGAAGTGACGGCGCGAGGTTTTGGAGCCATTGATCGGGCAAAGGGCGCGACCGGCGAAGGAGGACGAAAGGATTTCGCGGCAGCGCCGGGGCAGGGCAGGGAATCGTGCGCATTATTCGGTAGGATTTGGTATGATATACGAAAGCGCGGAAGCGCGTGACCTGCCGAAGCGAGCAAACGTATGACATCCGACCCGCCCGAATCTGTGGCCGAAGCCGACCCCGCCGCCCGCCTGCGCGCCTCGGAGCGCGTCGCCGACGTCCTCTCCGACCGCATCCGGTCAGGGCTGTACGGCGCGGGGGACCTGCTCCCGACCGAGCGGGTGCTGGCCGCCGACCTGGGGGTGCACCGGCGCTCGGTGCGGACGGCGATTGACCAACTGGTGCGCAGCGGCCTGGTCTCCCGGCGCCCCAACTGCCGCCCGACGGTGCGCAGGGCGTCCCCGGAAGCCCCCGCCGCCAAAGCGGGGCACGACGGCAGCCGCGCCGCTCCCCGGATCACGACGTCCAATCTGATCGCCCTGATCATGTGGCACGGCGGCGGGCCGCTGGAACACGCCGGGACCGCGCAGCAGCGCATCTTCCGGGGGATGAATCAGGCGCTGGTCAAATTCGGGCATCACGCGGTGTTCCTGGACGTCAGCGAGCAGGTCTCGCCGGAAGGCGAACATCTCGGCTCGCCGGAAGAGATCGCGGCGCAGGAGGCGGCCCACCTGCGCTACATCCAGGAGCAGGGGTTCGGCGGGGCGCTCTTTTACCCGTATGCGTACCGCCGGAACCGCGACCTGGCGCGCGAAGTCAGCCGCAGCGTCCCGCTGGTGCTGCTCGACCGGAGAATGGCGGGCGTTGACGGCGATTTTGTCGGCGTTGATAACGTCAGGGCCATGCGCGAGGTGACGCAGCACCTGATCGCGCAGGGACACCGCCGGATCGCCTGTCTCACAAACAGCGAGCCGATTCACCCCGTCCAGGACCGTGTCCAGGGATACATCGAAGCGATGCGCGGCGCCGATTCCGCCGACATGACGGAGATGGTCCTGACGGTCCCGCCCCACGGCGAAAGCGATGACCGCACCTGGCGCGTCGTGGACGCCGTCTTCCGCCTGCCGCAAGAGCAGCGCCCGACGGCGGCCGTGTGTTTCACGGACTACATGGCGGTCGGCCTCGCGCAGCGCCTGGAGTCTCTGGGCCTGTCGGTCCCCGGCGACGTGGCGCTGACGGGGTTCGACAACATCGTTCCCGTCGTCCCGAACGGCACGAGTCTGCCCTTCGGCACCGGGCTGACGACGATGGCGCAGCCTTTCGAGGAGATCGGCAGCCGGGCCGTGGAACTGCTGATGCGCCGCCTCCGGGACCGCCAGGCGCCGCCGGCCTCCGTGGAACTGCCGGCGCGGCTGATCGTCCGGGCCAGCAGTTCGGTCTGAACGCGCCGCGTCAGCGGTACCAGTACGGCGTAGTATCGGGCGTCAGGTACCAAAAATCTTTTTATCCTCTTGACATTGGCTCCATACTGTGTTACACTGTTGACGCAACCGGAGCATGTTAGGCAAAAAAGCCTCCGGCTTCAGGCAGCCTGCCGAGGCATCGTGACCGTTCTGGGCTGCTCGCTCTTTTTCGCGGCCGCACACGCTGCGCCGTACATCTGCTGTGTATTGAAGGGGATTCGTCATGTTGAATCATCTGTCTCTCGCAAAACCCCGTCTGCGGGGCTTTACGCTCATCGAATTGCTTGTCGTCATCGCAATCATCGCAATTCTCGCGGCTATTCTCTTCCCGGTCTTCGCCAAAGCCCGCGAGAAGGCCCGCCAGGTCGCCTGTCTGTCCAATGAGAAGCAGATGGGCCTGGGCTTCCTGCAGTACGTGCAGGACAACGATGAGCGGTTCCCATGCATCCGCGCCGTTTCCCCCAACCCCGGCTATATCGGCGGCTGGGCGAATATGATCTATCCTTACGTCAAGTCCGTCGGGGTCTTCGGCTGTCCCGATGACCCCGCGGCCAATCCTAAAGTCTCCTACAGCATGAACTATGCGGTTTGGAACGACGATTACACGGCGGCCTCGAACGGACTGACCGTTGCACAGTTCAGCACACCCGCCTCTACCGTCCTCGTCTACGAAGGGCCGTATTATCGCGGGACCAATGGAGGCGGCGACCCTTCGGTCAAACTGCCGGGGACCGATCCGGCAACCGGATGGGCGGGCGGGGCCGACTGGAACACGGACAACGCCACCGGCGCCCCACTCGGCAAGTGGCACGACGCATCTGCGGACCGGTCGAACAATTATCTCGCGGCGGACGGCCATGCGAAGTACCTGAAAGTCTCCTCCGTCTCCTGGTGCTACGGCGGGACGGCTCCGAACAACGTCCCGCCTGACAGCCTGACCAGCCCACTGGCTATGACCTTCTGGTACACCTCTACGCTGAAGCAGTAGGTCTCCTGGGCCACCCGTCCGCTGCCGCGCCTTGATTTTCTGCCGGCGGACTGCCTCCCAGCGCCGCCGGGTACGAAATCCGCGGCGATGTCGCGCGACCACCGCAGGAGGAGAACACTGTCTCCTCCTGCGGACACTTTTGCGCCACCGGCCCACCCCAAAAATACGGCAACGCCCCCCCAGCAGCATCACCGCAGCCCAAAGCCCAAGATACCGCCGGACCGTAGGCGCCGCGACGAGTTAGGCCGCGCCGCGCGTGTGGTACCAGAGCGTCGGGTCGTTGGAATTACGGTACCAAAATAATCTTTTTATCCTCTTGACATTGGCTCCATGCTGTGTTACACTATGAACGCAATTGGAACACAGTGACGGAAGAGGATATGGCCTCATATTCCAAAACAACCGAGCCGGATGTTCCAATAGACAGAGGAAAATGAATTATGCAACGTCTTACCAAGTTCAGGGGCTTCACGCTTATTGAACTGCTCGTCGTGATCGCCATTATCGCGATCCTGGCGGCCATCCTGTTCCCCGTCTTCGCCAAGGCCCGCGAAAAGGCCCGCCAGATCTCCTGCGTCTCCAACTTGAAGCAGCTGGGACTCGGCTTCACCCAGTACAGCCAGGACAATGATGAGACAATGCCTGGCGCTAACGCCGCTTATTACAAGGCAGGCGGCGCTTATTCGGACTATGTGGGCGGGTGGGCGAACATGATCTACCCTTATGTCAAATCCACCGGCGTTTATGCCTGCCCGGATGACGGCACGGCGGCTCCTAAATGCTCGTATTCCATGAACTACGCCGTTTGGAATAACGACAACAATGACGGCGCTGACAATGGATTGAACATATCCAAATTTTCCTCTCCCGCGAACACCCAGCTCCTCTGGGAAGGCCGGACGACGTCAGGTGCCGCCGGTGATCCTTCGCAACCGGTAACCAGTAAGACTACGGCTGTCGGGCAAGCCGACTGGGACGGGCGTGCGAATGTGGTTGCCAACTGGCATGACATGGACACGACCCATGCCGCTAACTATCTGGCGGCAGACGGCCATGCCAAGTACCTGAAGCTCGCAGCCGTTTCTTTTTGGAATAACGGGATTGCCCCAACCCGTGCCAGCCCGGACGCTCTTCCGACTGGGGTCGCCCTGACCTGCAATTACAATCCAAGCTACTAAACCGTCGTTTTGCTGCGACGAACAGAGTACGCTCTGGTCACAGCAGCAACCCGTGCAACTGGTATCTCACCAAGGTCAGCCCCTGTCAGTAAGCCCGTCGTCGCTCGGTGCGGCGCCGACGCTTGGTTATCGAGAGCGGCAGGAGTTTCTTCTGCCGCTCTCGCCTGGCAGCATCCGAAAAGCCTCTTGACTCTGGGGTAAATACCCTCGCACCTGCTCCAGCGTCTTGCCTCACTGCCCCGGCCCTCTCCGGGGGCCGTGCCGCACTTGCCATTTTATTTACTCATTCTGTCTTTCTCGCCGTGACGGCCCCATGGACGGAGCCGCCGCACCTTTCGTTTCAAGGAAAAAACCAAATGCTCACGCACGACGCCCGCACTCATTCTTCTCGCTCCCGTTCTTCGGCCCCCGCCCCTAAAGCACCGCAGCGCCGGGGGATGTCCGCCATGCTCCGCCGCCTCGCCGCCCGCCGGGCCGCGCACGCCCTGGCCGTCGGCTCGCTGCTGACCCTGGGCCTGCACCCCGCCCAGGCTGCCGGCAATGACGCCTGGTCCACAGCGCCCGTCAGCGCGAATTTCACCGGCATCAACTGGACAACGGGTTCCACCACGCCCGGCGCGGCCACGGGAACCATCGTCGCGGGGGATGTCCTCTACTTCGGCACCTCCAGCATCACGACTCTGAACAACGATGAAGCCGCCGGCTTCAACATTGGCGGCCTCACGTTCAACGCCGGGGCGTCGGCCTTTACCATCGGCGGCAACTCCTTCGCCCTCACCGGCGGCATCACCAACAACAGCACGGCGCTTCAGACCATCAATGATGCGTTCACCCTGGCGGCCCAGCAGACCTTCACGACCACGACCGGCGGCGGCAACCTGACGCTGGGCGGCAGCGTCAGCGGCGCGGGCAGCATCGTCGCCGCCGGGACCGGCACGCTGAACTTCAACGGAAACCTCACCCTGACCGGCGGCAGCAGCGTGGCCGCTCCCACGCTGCTGCTCAACGCCAACAACACGGTCAACCTCACCGGCGCCGGCACAAACAGCCTGGTCGACCTCAGCACGGGTAACGCCGGCGCCAGCAACACGCTCAACATCAATGAAAATCTCAATATAACCGGCGGCTCCGTCGGGATTGCGGCGGGAGACGCGAACGGATCGGGCGTGATCAACCAGACCGGGGGAACCGTCAACGTCCAAAACAACGTCAGCCTCGGCGACGGCGGCGGCGGATACGGCAACTATAACATTTCCAACGGCACCCTGGGCATAACCGCCGGGATGCGGAACGGCGGCTACAACGGCACCGGCGCCAACAGCACCGGGTACTCCCTCTTCAACCTGTCCGGCACCGGCACCGTCAACAACGGCGGCAGCACGGTTCTCGGACGGGGAGGCACTGCCACGGCCGGCGCGAACGTGAACGTTCTGAACATCACCGGCGGCAATTACAACCAGACGGGGGGCAACCTCATCTTAGGCTTCAGCACTGGTTCCACCGGCATCTTCAACATCAGCGGCGGCATCCTGACGAGTGCCAACAACATTCAGTTGAACAGCGGCGGCGGAACGGGCACTAATACCACGAATGCCATCCTCAACCTCAACGGCGGCACTGTGAAAGCGCCCCAGATCATAAACAACAATACCGGTGCCGGCAACGCCATCATCAACTTCAACGGCGGCACCTTGCAGGCGAACGCCAACAACCAAACAACCTTCCTGACCGGCATGACGAGCGCCAATATCTTCTCCGGCGGCGCGACCATTGACACCAACGGCAACGCGATTACCATCGGGCAGTCCTTGCTGGCTCCGGGCGGCAACGGCGTGAGCAGCATCGCGGTTCCCAACGGCGGCATCGGTTCCGGCTACATCGGCGCCCCAGTCGTCGTGATCACCGGCGGCGGCGGCACCGGCGCGACCGCGGTGGCGACATTGACTAACGGCGTGGTGACGGGCATCACGATCACGAGCGCGGGGACGGGCTACACCAGCGCGCCCACCGTGACGCTGCAAGGCGGCGGCAACCCACCAGTAACCACCGGCCTCACAGCCACCACAGCCGCCAACACCAGCGGCGGCCTGACCGTGCAATCCACCGCCGCCGGCGGGAACCTGACGCTGTCTAATGGCGGCAGCACCTTCACGGGCAACGTCCTGGTCAACAGCGGCACGCTCACGGTCACCGGCCAAGGCAACAACAACGGGAACACGGCCCTGGGCAGCGATACCACGACGGTGACGGGGCGCACCATCACCGTCAACACCGGCGGCACCCTCAAATTTACCACCAACAACGTCTTCGGCGGCGGTCAGACGAACAACACCAACATCCCGAACCTCATCATCAACAGCGGCGGCATCGTCACCGCCAACAACTACAACGCGCTGGGAAACGTCACCCTCAATGGCGGGACGCTCACGCAGACCGCGACAGGCACCGGCAGTTACCAGGGCTACCAGTTCGAAGGCAACTTCACCGTGAACGCCAACTCGACCATCTCCAGCAGCGCCGACGCCGACCACCTGGGAGCCAACACCCAGTTCACCGTGGGCGGGGCCACGGGGCCGGACGCGACCGTCTTGACCGTCTCGGCGCCTCTGGTCAATGAGTCCGCCGACTATGGCGCCGGCAACTTAGCCACGCCCGGCGCGTTGACCAAACTCGGCGCCGGCACGATGGTCTTGACCGCTGCGAATACCTACACCGGCACGACCACCATCAGCGCCGGCACCCTGCAGCTGGGCAACGGCACGACCAGCAACGGGTCGGTCGCCGGCAACATCACCGATAACGCGGCCCTGAACTTTGACAACCCTACGGCGCAGGCCTATAGCGGCGGCGTCAGCGGCACGGGGAGCGTTGCCGTGAGCGGCGCAGGCGTGCAGACCCTCTCCGGCGCGAACACCTACACCGGCGCAACCAACGTCAACGCCGGCACACTGAACCTGACCGGTTCGCTCGGCAATACTGCCGTGACGGTCGCCGGCGGCGCGACGCTGGCCGGCTTCGGCAACGGCGCCTCCACCGGCGCCATCGGCGGCAGCGTGACAGCGGCAGGCGGCTCGGCGATCAGCCTGACCACCGCCGCCGCCAACTCCCTGACGGTCACCGGCCCGTTGACGCTGGGCGCCGCCGGGACGTACAACCTCGCCGACTTCACGACCTTGAACTACACGCTGGGGACAGCCAACGCCGTGGAAGCGCTGAACGCGCCGGGGGGCCTGACCGCCAACAACGTCTATGTGAGCGTCCTGAACCCCACGCAGACGGGCACCTTCACGCTCGCCAATTACGGCTCCCTGGTCAACGGCTACGACTTCTCCCTGAGCGGCACAGCGGGCAATGTGACGACGCAGACCGTCGGGCGGGACACGGAGACCCTGAACGTGGGCGCCGGCGCGCTGACGCTGACCATTGCCGGGACGCCCACGCCCGGCGTGGCCTACTTCGATGGGGTGGTGAGCAAGGTCTGGAACGACACCAGCAGCAACACCAACGTCAACTTCTCCACCAACCTCGCGGGTACGGCCGACGCCGGCAACATCGCCGGCTCGACCACCGACGTCATCCTGAATGCGAACAACGCCACGGCCAATCAGGGCAGCCCGCTGACCGAGACGCTGGGCGCCAACACCATCATCAACAGCCTGAACGTCAACGGCAACGGGACGACCACCCTCGGCAACACCAACGACACGACGACCCTGACCATCAACGCAATGGCCGACAGCAACGCCGCCTCAGACAACAGCTACACCGGCAATGCCGCCGGGACGGGCATCAGCATCAGCGCCACTGCGAACCCCTTCACGGTGAACGTGCCGCTGCTGCTGGGCGCCTCGCAGTCCTACACCAA
>CAZZVX010000250.1:0-7617 GCA_964657535.1 Armatimonadota bacterium
CCCATCAAATCATGTCCCAGGGACATCCATTCCTGCAAGGCCGCCTCCAAACGCTCCGCCTCTCCGTCCGCCAACACCGGTACCTCGACGCGCCTCTCCACGACCCGCTCGACCTCGACCGTCTGTGTGCGCGTCTCGCCGGGCGAAGCCGCCGTCAGCCGTGCCTGCAGTTCCCCGATCCGCTTCCGCGCTTCGGCCAGGCTGCCCACGTCCGCCGCGTCCTCGTCGGGCAGGTCGGCGAACCGCGCCAGCACGTCGGCGAGCGCCGGGGCCGAGGGCGGGGCGAGCGGGGCGGCGCCGAGCGGCGGCTTCTTCGTCAGTGTGTCGGGGAAGCGCACCAGCGTCACGGCGCGCGTCAGGGCCGGCCCCTGGGCGTAGAACTCACCGCGCCGCATGGTCTTCAGTGTCCCCCGGTCCTCCCCACGCAGTCCCAGGTCGTCGGCGGCCCGGTCCATCCGCACGTCCAGGTCAATGCGCCCAACCAATTTGTTCGGGATTTCGGAGATCGCATTCTTGTCCACGCGCTCGATGCTCTGGGTGGCGTAGACCGGGATCAGGCCGCGCTTGCGCCCGACGGCGATCACGTCGCCGATGGCGGCCTTTGACGCAGAGGCGGCCTGCTGGGGCGCGAACCGATGCACTTCGTCCACCACGACCAGGCAGGGGCGACGGCTCGCCGGCGGGGTCTCGATGAGCTGGTCGAGGAAGGCGGCGACAAAGACGGGGCGCTGCTCGGAGCGGACGCCGGACAGGTCCACGACGGCGGACACCCCCGTCTCCATGATCCGGGCGGCCAGCGGCGCGGCGGCGTGGGCGGCCAGCGGCACGTCGCCGCCCTCGCGGGCGACCAGCAGGTAGGGGAAGCGCTCGCGCAGGGTGTGGAACTCGCCCTCGGAGTCCAGGACGATGTGCTGGACGCGCCCGTGCGTCTGTTCCAGCAGCACCCGGAGGGCGTGGCTCTTGCCCGCGCCGCTGCCGCCGTAGATCAGCAGGCCCAGCCCCTCGGAGATGACGCAGCCGAGATCCACTGCCACAGCCCCGGCGGGCGGCTCCTCGGCGAGGGACAGCAAAGGCGGCTGATTAACATCCATTCTCAATTTCCAATCCTGAGTAACTGTCCCGCGTCTTGGGAGTGGGGCAGCTCGGCGGTTTCTGAATCATCCGAAATCTGTCGGGGAGGTAGCTTACAGCCACTTGGCGATGGTTTTGATGAACTCCCAGCCCACGACGAGTACAACCATGACAAAGATCACCATCACGATGCCCACAATGAGGGCTGTGACGCCACAGGTGGTCCCGGCGATCAGCCATTTGCGTTTGTCCTGGCTTCGGTCCGGAGCGAAGCGCAGGCCGCAGTGAGGACACACCGCTGCGTTCGGCGGCAATCCCCCGCTGCATCGAGGGCAGGCGGCAGGGGGTAGTGGGGGCGGCCAAACCGCCGTGTTGGTCCTGCCCATCATGGCCCCACAGTTCGGGCAGAGCCCTGTGCCGTCTTCGACCATCTGCTGACAGTTCGTACAAGGTCTCATTATGCCTCCACTAAACTTTCCCGCGGCTTATGCCATCCGCTCTCGCGCTTTCAAACTACTCATTCTCTCACCCCTGCGCGCCGGACGTACCGTTCCATGCGCGCGTCGTAGGCGAACGGCCCTCCCGGCGGGAACTCGCCCGGCTGCAGCACACGCTCCGCGCCGGGGTCCGTGCCGGTCATCTCGAAGACGGTCAGCCGGTTGAGGTCCTCGGTCGCGCCGGGATAGTCGGCGGTGCAGGGCAGCCAGCCGTGACCCTCGAACAAAACGCTGTACCAGCCCTTCTCGCGGCACAGGGCCTTGCCGGGCCACTCGCCCGTCCAGTACGAGGACTGCGGGTCGTGGCCGGAGCAGGCCCTGCCCGACATCACACACATCAGACGCTGCCCCTTGCAGACGCTGCACTGCTCGACGTCGCAGTTCGGCAGGTGGGCCTCGCCGGGCGCCACGCCGCAGTCCGGGCAGTCCGTCCGCCCGATTGTTTCTGTCACCGCTTTGCTCACTGTTCCGTTTCCCCGCTCTCCTGCTCCTTGGCCTTGTTCTTCGCACCGGCAGGCCTGCCCCGGCCTGGGCTGACGCCCCGCGCGGCGATGAAAGTTGCCAGGTCGCTGTCCTCCACCGCGAAAGCCTTCCCGTTGATCTCGACGAGCGGAATGCCTGCGTTGTCCAGCGCTCTCTTGATACTGTTCCGCGACACACCGGCACGGCGCGCAGCCTCCGGCATTCCTATAAGCGTCATGCCGACATTATAGCACAGGCCTAAAAATAATGCTACATTTATCACATTTCTATTGACTTTTAATAGCGTAATATGTAACAATATATATGACAGAACGAAGTTGGCCCCGGTCGGTGCTAGAGACACCTTCCAGGGCCGTGACACCGAAAGGACAAGTTTCGATGCAGACCGATTCTACCACAAAAGGGGCCCGCCTCACGGGTGAGGATTTCAAGGTTCGCCGCGCGCAGGTCGCCGCGATCCTGGCGGCCGTGCTGGCCGGCGGCAAGCCGGAAGTCCACGCCGGCAGTTCCGCCCTCTGCACTCATTTCAAGTTGCGGCGCGGGAACGTCGGCGCCGACCGTGCCGAAGCGCAGGTCTACTCCCACGAGGCCGGCACCGCGATCCGCTTCTGGGTCTACGGGCCGGACTTCTCCGCGCGGGTCCGCGACCTGCTCATCCTGCCGACGCCCGACAAGGGCGCCGAGGTCTGGCTGGGGATCGACGGCAAACTGTTCCCTCACGAGGGCAAATATATGGTCGCCGCGCTCCAGATCACCGCGAACGTGCTGGCGGGTCGGTGACGGGTGCGGGCCGCGCGGGAGGGCGATGCCCTCCCTGCCGGTCCCGCCCGTGAGTTTTGGCCTGGTGTAGTGAGGAATCAAGATGGCACGTTACGGATTTTCTCGTGAGGACTGCGTGAAGGGGGGGCAAAGCCCGCCGTGGACGACCTGAGCGAGTTGATAGACTTCCTGAACGACTACTGGGAGCGGACGGAGCCGACGACCGTCGAGGAACAGGCGGCGCTGTACGAGCGGGCCGAGGACATATGCGCGTTCGTCCAGGAAGGAGGCCGACCGGCCTCTATGGAGTTATGACGTAATATCAACTCCCCCGATTGCCAGACAGGGACGGGGAACAGGCAGTGACAAAAAGGGGGCGCAGAGAACTGCGCCCCTGGATGCCGGGACACCGGCGGAAGGACATTACCATGACCAATCTACCCAAAACGCAAGCCCCGCCGCCCGCCGGGATGCTGACGATCCGGCCCGTCGCGGTGGAACACTACACAGACCTCCTGCGCGGCAGGCGCATCGTGCGCCTCTGCTACCGCCGCCGCGACGTGACCCAGGCGCGGGCGCTCTCGTTCGTCGCCGACGTGATCTCCGACGTGACCCGCGCCGGCCTGGTCGTGACCGCCGACGTAGAGGCGGCCATCTCCCTGGAGAACGTGCAGGGGAAGGCGCGCGTGCTGCAGTCGGGGGCGACGCGCTGCAAACTGAACGTCAAGGTCCAGATACAGCCGGTGTCCGACGACTCGGCGGAGGTGCAGGCGTGGGCGGACGGTCTGCGGGCGAAGTACGTCCCCGCCGGCGAAGACAGCGACGCGGCGGGCTGAAAGGGAACACTCATGGCGGACAACGAAATCGAGGAATTGACGGGCATGGATGCGGTCTACGCCATCTTCGGGGAACCGATCTGCGTCTACACGCGCGCCCAGGCCCTAGCCGACGGCGCGCTCGTGGACGTGTCCGAAATGGCGCGGGAGGCGGGGATCAGGTTCCCCGTCGCGATCTCGGAGGCGTTGCACCGGGACATCGGCGACGTCCCTGAGACGCATTCCTACCAGAGTTATACGGGCCGCCTGTGGGACTGTCTCTGGATGCTCCAGTGCACCATCCGGGGACTGATCTCAACTCAGGGCGACGACCAATTGATGGTCTACCGGCTCATCATGCACGTCGGCGAAGCGGAGATGTATTCGGTCAAGGCCGTCTGCGGCCCTGGGGACGACGGCGAGCCGGTGATCACGCTGATGCAGGTCTCGGAAAGCTGAAAGGGAAAGATAATGGATTCTACGACTGAGGGTGTGACGGACATGAACGAGGCCCTGCACGGGATCGTCGCCGCCGGTTTCGCCGGCGTGAAACTGTACGAGTTCGGCAGCGGGCGCTGGATGGGTTGCCTGGTGCGAAATGATCTGGACATGACGGCGGACACGAGCACGAACCTCTGGAACTACGCCCCATCGCCGTCCGCCGCCGTCGCCGGCCTGCTGAAGACCGCCGAGAAACTGGCAGGGGGTGCGCAATGACGCTGGAACCCCAGGATGACCAAACGTCCGCAGACCTGGCCGCACTGGAAGCCGCCGTGGATATGGCTGCCGAAGAACACCAAACCTCATGCTGTGAAGGCCTGGTGGACTGCGCGCAAAGCCCGCAAGAATGCGCTGACTGCGGCGTGATCGCGGATGCCCGCGCCGCCCTTCAGCGCATGAAATCCAGCGTTGTCATTATCGAGATTCTGGGCGGCAGCCTGTCCAACGTGTCCGGCCTGCTGCCCGGCCAGACTTACGAACTGATTGACCACGACGAGGGGCAGCACCAATGATGACGACCGGTCAGGAAACCACGACTGAGCAGGACGCTTGGAGCGCGATGATCGCAGATCGCGACGCGGGCAAGTGCGTTCAGATTGACGAGGGGACGTTCAACTATTTCCTGGAGGTCCTGCCGCCTGTCTTGATGGGCGAGACCTACCGGCTCGTAGACGGTATCCGCCGCAGGACCGCGTTCGGCTTCGCCGAGGGCGCCGAGCGCATCACGGCGTTCTGGAGCGAGACCGAGAACGGCCAGCGCCGGTTCTATATGCAGCACACGACATCATTCAATGAAGAAGGGGGTTGAGATGCAGATTATGAGGCTCAACCCGGAGCGGCTCAGGAACGGCGTCATCAGAGCGGGCCAGCCCCTCTATGTCCGGCCCGTCGCTGAGTCTCAATCAGGCACCGAGGATGCCGTCACGGCCCCCGTCCGTCTGTCTCCAATTGGAGACAAATCAGCGGCGAAAGAGCCGGCGGCGCGGCCTTCCGGCAAGCGGGGACGGTTCCCCAGAATGGACGAACTCGATCTGCCCGTTTTGAGCGAAGCGGACCTCCGAGAGTGGAACGCTGGGGGGAAAGACGCATGACCAACATCACAAACATCTTCGCCATTGGCAACGTCCTCGATCCGCACGTCCGCATCGAAGGCAAGTGCCGCGCCTGCCAGGGCAAGGGTTGCGCCGAGTGCAATGGCGAGGGGACGGCCTCGGCCCTGGTACGCCTCAGCGAGATCGTGACGCCGCTCGCCGCCGAATTTGTCGGAACGGCGGGCGAGGCTGACCCCGAAAATTACACACATGTGTAATTTCGTGATTGAAATGGAGAATCCTGATGGCCGTCTGCAAATTCTGTGAGCGGGAAATGTCGGGGGAGAGACCGGCAGACTCGTGCGTCCCGCTGACGGTGATGATCGAGGGGAAAGGATACGCGCGCCTCAGATACGGCGAAGAGCCGGGCGGCGACTGGGGCGCATCCGAAGGGCACCGCTGCCATGATTGCAACGTCGCGCCCGGCGGTTTCCATCACTGGGGCTGTGACGTGGAACGCTGCGCGAAGTGCGGCGGACAGATGCTCTCCTGCGACTGCCGACTCGACGGTGAAGAGGATGAGGGCCACGGAGAGGATGAGGGCTGATATCACGATCATGCTGCCTATCCTAATGCTGCGCCTTATCCCTGCCGATAATACCGGTGACAAGAATAAGTATCGCAGTGATTTTCCTCGCCTTCAAGGGGTGCAGAGTTATCTGCACCCCTTTTTGTCTTTCGGGCGGATGCACCGGGCTGGTGGCCTCAGGGACGCACTGAAGCCGGACACGAGCGGCGGGGCACGACCTGTGCCTGTCCATCGGCGGCGCGACGCAGTGAGGTAAGAAATGACAGCAATTCTCAGTCGGCGGGGTCGCCCCGCCGCGTCGTCCGGGATGAGGCGGAGGTGCCTTTCCCCCGCGCAGTCCGCGTTCCTGATACTGTCGGTCCTCGCGTCGCTGGTCTGGCTGGCAGTCACCTGGGTCAACGACGTGTCCGACCGGGCGCGCCTGGCGGAAGTGTCCCTGCGTCACGTTGAGGGGATGGCCCACGAGCTGAAGGCCCTGGAGGAACAGGCGGACGCGGAGCAGAGACTCACGGCGCCCGAACAGGCGCAGGTCCAGGAGGTCAACCTCCAGATGCGTCAGGAGCTCGGCGTCCTGCGGACACTACTCCCACGGGACGCGGAGCCGCAGCGCCTCGCCGCCGCCTTCACCCGCTACAGCCAGGCGGACGGGGACGAACTGAACCTCATCCAGCGCGGCAACGCGCGGGGCGGCGACTTCGTCGCCGGCAGCAGGACCGATCCCGCTTTTGCGGCCCTTTTGCGCCTCATCGCGACTGCCCTCCGGCGAAATAATGCGGTGGCCGCCCGCGCCAATACCCTCGCCGATGTGGGGATCGCCGGCATCCTTCTGGCCGCCGTGCTGGCGATCTTCGCCCTGTTCAGGCGATTCGCGCGGGCCCAGCAGGATTCGGCTTCCGCCGAGGCGCGACTGGTGGCCCAGGAGACGCTGCGCCAGGGCCACCAGCGGCGCCCTGGCGGCGAACGCTTCCGACGTGGTCGCGATCACCTCAGCCGGGGGGGAAGTCCAGTACATCACCCCCAACGCACAGCGCCTGTGGGGGTACGCCCCGGAATCCCTGCTCGGCTCTGCCGCCCCGTCGCTGGCCTGCCCCGAAGACGCGGGGCCGCTCCGATCGGTGCTCGCCCAGGCGGCGGGGGCAAAGGCCGGAGAGATTTTGACGACGGAGGTGCGCCTCCGCAACGCCTCGGGGACCGACTGCCTTTCCGAAGTGGTCCTCACGAACCTGCTGTCCGAGCCGGCGGTGGCCGGGATCGTGATGACGTGCCGGGACGTGTCCGAGCGCAAGGCGTTCGAGGACCGGCTCGCCCACCAGGCCTTCCACGACGCCCTCACCGGCCTGCCCAACCGCGCGCTCCTCTCGGAGCGTCTGCGGCACGCGCTCGCCCGGCGCGGGCGGACGGAGTCCCCCGTGGGCCTGCTCTTTCTGGACCTGGACAACTTCAAGTTCGTCAACGACAGCCTGGGGCACGACGCCGGGGACGCCCTGCTCGTCGCCGTCGCGGGGCGGCTGCAGGCCTGCGTCCGCCCCGGAGACACGGTCGCCCGGCTCGGCGGGGACGAGTTCACGATCCTGCTGGAAGACCTCGCCGACGAGGTGGAAGTGACGGGGGTGGCCGAGAGGGTCGTGGGGATGTTCCGCGAGCCCGTCATAGTGGACGGCCGCGAACTGTTCGTGACGGGCAGCCTGGGGAGTACGGTCTGGCGCGGCGACGGGAGGACGCCCGACGACCTGCTGCGCGACGCGGACACGGCGATGTACCAGGCGAAGACCGGCGGCAAGGCGCACTTCGTCCTCTTCGACAGCAGCATGAACGCGCGCGCGGCGGAGCGGCTTGAACTGGAGGAGGACCTGCGCCGGGCGCTCGGCAAC
>CAZZVX010000251.1:0-7568 GCA_964657535.1 Armatimonadota bacterium
GTCGGGGCCGCCCTTCTGGGCGTAGAACGCGCAGAACTTGCACCCTTTGTTGCAGACGTTGGTGTAGTTGATGTGCTGGTTGCGGACGTAGTAGGTCTTGTCGCCGCTCATGCGCTCCCGGACGATGTTGGCGAGCGCGCCGACGGCGTTCAGGTTCGGGTTCAGCCACAGCGCCAGCCCGTCGTCGTAGGTCAGCCGCTCTCCGGTCATTACTTTGTCGTAGATGCCGGTCAGCCCCGCCGTCTCGATCAATCGTCTGCTCATAGGTTCGGTTCCAATCTATCACGAGAGTTCGTGCGATTATTCACAAACTATTCTACCGTGTTTCCCTTGTTTCGTCAAGTAGGGGCGCTGACAGAATACGCCCCTACGGAAGAATAGTTATTTCGCCGGACTAACTGTGGGCGGCGGGACGCCGATGGCGACTTGTTTGCTGGCGGAAACGGGGGGCATGATGTCCACCTGACGGATGGCGCCGGTGTCGGCGGGGGTCTTGGTAGGGATGCCCATGTTGTTCGGGTCGGTGTCCGTGCTGACCAGGAAGCCGCCGGTGATGGCCGTGCCGCTGTTGGAGGTCAGACGGGCATTAATGGTGTAAAGGCCTGGCTGTACCGGCTTGCCCTGCGCGTCTCGCCCGTTCCAGGTCGTCGTGAAGGCCTGCTTCTGGCCCGGCGCGATGCTCACGCGGCTGAGGCCGGGGCTGAACTTGCGGGTGTGCGAGAACTGCCAGACGATGTTGCCCTGGGTGTCCAGCACGATTACGTCGAACTGCTGGCCGGTCGGGAAGTTGTAGATGGCCGGTTTCTGGGTCGGGTTGCTGACGGTGAAGGTCAGGTCGAGCGGCTGGCCGGGCTTCGGGCTGGCGCTGCCGGTCGTGAGGACACCGATCTGGGCGCTGCCGGTCGGCAGAATCAGTCTCTGGGGCATGGGGCGGTCGTCGGGCGCGCTCGTCGTCACGGAGGGCGTCCCGGCGTCGGTCTGGGCAAGAAGGGGGACAGTCGTCCCCAGAAGGGCCGCGCCGAGAGCGGTCACGGTCAGAATAGGAATTCGCATGGCAAATCACCTCTGCTCAGATTGTTCCCGTTTTGCGGCCTCCCAAACCGTTTCCATCTCCGACAGTGGAAGGTCTTCGACGGCGCGGCCCGTCTCGCGGGCGTAGGCCTCGATGTGCCGGAACCGTGCGCTGAAGCGGTTGGTCATGCGGCGCAGGGCGTCTTCGGGGTCTATCTTGAGCTGACGGGCGACGTTCACTAGGGTGAACAGCAGGTCGCCGAGTTCGTCAGCCATGCGGTCGGCGTCCCGGACGGCGATCTCCTGGCGCAGTTCGGCGATCTCTTCTTCGACCTTGTCCAGCACCTGGCCGACGGACGGCCACTCGAAGCCGACTTTGACGACGCGCTTGGAGACTTCCAGCGCCCGCATCAGGGCCGGGAGGCCGGGAGGGATGCCGTCGAGGACGCTGGTGCGGTCTTCGTTGCCCTTCTCGCCGCGCTTGATCTGTTCCCAGTTGCGCAGGACTTCGTCGCTGCCCGCGACGCTCAGTTCGCCGAAGACGTGCGGGTGGCGTCGGATGAGTTTCTCGACGATGCCGCGTGCCACATCGTGGATGTCGAACAGGCCCGCCTCGGACGCGATCCGGGCCTGGAAGACGACCTGCAGGAGCAGGTCGCCGAGTTCCTCGCGCTGCTTGTCGGATTTGCCGGAATCAATCGCCTCAACGACCTCGTAGGCTTCCTCAATGACGTATTTTTTGAGCGTCTGCGGGGTCTGTTCCAGGTCCCAGGGGCAGCCCGCCTGCGGGTCGCGCAGGCGGGCCATGACGGCGACGAGGGCATCGAACCCCTGCGCCGGGTCGGGTATCGAGTTTTGGGCCATCGCGTTGTTTCTAGTGCTTCTGCGGCGCGGCGGGCGGCGAGGCCGGGCCGGGCGGCGGTGTCGGCAGGCCGCTGGGAGCCGCCTGCGGCGGGGGCGGATTCTTCAAGTCGTCCAGCATCTGCGTATACTGCAGCCCGGACAGGTTGACCTTGATGGCACCGCTGTTCGCCAGTTTCGTCTGATAGTCGCGCTCCTCCGTCTGGAGCTGCCCCACCGACTGCGGGTTCTTCTGGGCGGCCTGCTGAGCGTTCTGCTGCATCAGGACGAAAGGTATCAGCCCTTTGACCTGGTCGTAGGTGACGACTTCCTGGGACTTCTTCTCCAGGACCTCGGCCAGCCACCAGCCGCCGCCGAAGGCAAAAGGCTTGGTCGTCTGCCCGCTGTTCAGGGACTTGATGCTGGTGATCACCGGGCCGAAGGCCGGGTTTTTGGAGGCGTCGAGCGGCACCCACTGCGGGAATTCGCCGTTGACGAACGCCTTGTTGAGCGAGCGCGGCAGGAACGAGTCGAACGACTGGCCGCCCTGAATTTTCTGGTAAATGTCCTGGGCGTCGGCCTGGTTGGCGAGCGCGATCACTTTGATGTGGGCGCGCTCCGGCTTGGTGAACTGGTCCACTTTGTGCAGGTCGTAGTAGGATTTCACCTGGGCATCGGTCGGCGCGGGCGTGCCTTTGGTCAGCAGTTTGAGCTGGGCCAGCTGCGGCTTGATCTGGTAGAGCTTGATGTCGTCGGGGGTCATGCCGATGTCTTTGAGCCGGTCCTCGAACGGCTTGATGTTGGAGGCGTCCTGGACCATCTTGATGTTGGCGTACTGGGCGTTCACCTCGTCGTCCGTCGGCGCGACGTTTTCCTGCTTCGCCAGCCCGATAAAGCACAGGTCGCCGATCAACTGCTGCAGGACGGCCCGGCCCGCCGGCTGGTTCGCCGTCGGGTTCTGGGGGTTCGGCGCGTAATTCTGCAGCTGCGCGAAGAACTGAGACTGTGTGATGGTCTGGTCATTGACGGTCGCCGCCGTGTCGTTGGCGTTCAGCGCCACGACGCCGTTATCCGTGTCGCCTTGGTGGCAGCCGGCCAGCGGCAGGGCAAGGACGGCCAGCGACGTCAACACTGCCGCGCCGCGCCATGAAAATCGCATAATGATCGTTTATCTCCTTTAGATGAACTGATACCAAGTGAAAGCGTCTAAAGCCGCGCCTGTCGGTCGCGCAGGCCAAGAATTAAGTTGACCTCGCCCAGCGCCACGCCGGTGCGCCGCGAGATCTCGCCAGCGTCGCTGATTCCCGCCGCGACCAGCGCGTGGATGCCGGCGTAGGGGTCGTCAGGCGCCGCCTCCTGTGTCCGTGGGCGGTCTGGAAGGGGGCCTGGCGTCGGAAAGCCCTCCCCTTGCAGCGCGCCGAATTGATCCGGCATCGGGAGTGTCCGCATCTCGGAGTGCCGCGACCGCTGCTCCGCTTCGGCGATCCGCTGCTCCGCCGCCGCCGCGCGCCGCTCCAGGTCGGCGGTCAGCGCCTCCACGACGGCGCGCAGGCGCTCCCACTCCTCGATGGCGGGGGTGTAGGTTTCCGCCGCTTTGAGCGACAGGTCGCGCCGCGCCAGCCACCAGACGAGCAGCGAGAACGCGAGCACCAAGACCTGAAACACGAACACCAAAACCTGGAACTGCGAGACCATCGTTTATGTGCTTCCAGACTGCGGCGGCGGTTTCGCCACCGTCTGCAGGACTCGCCCGGTCGAGCGCTGCCTCCCCAGGATGACGGTCGCCAGCGTCGCCTGCCTCCGGCTGCCGGTCAGCGCTTCCGGCTTGAGCCAGATCTGCAGCCGAATGCCGCCCTCGGCGACCACGGACAGCCTCTGCACCAGGTTCAGGGGGACCTGGGGGAACAGGCCGACCAGAAGCACGTCCTCCTCGGCGACGCCGTTCGCCGCCGCGAGCTGCCGCCGCTCGGCGGCGAAGGCGGAGGCCGTGGTCATTCCCGGCGGCGGGGCCAGACTGGTCCGCGTGATCGGCACGCGCGCCATCACGCCGGGCGCGGCGCCGAAGCGCGGCGCGCGGATGCGCCAGGGCGGCTCGCCCCGTGTCCGTTTCTTCCGTTCCAGAACCACCGGCCGGACCGGGAGCGAGTACAGGCCCGGCAGCGCGATCCGTCTCAGCCCAGGGCGGACCGCCGCCCCCGCGTACCGGACTTCGCCCGCCCAGACCGCCGGCGGCGGGAGGACGGCGCTTCCGAGATGCCATTCGAGGGCCGCCCCACCCTCGACGCGCCACGGGGGACACTGAACGGACGCGGCTTCCGTGGCGAGGGCGCGGTTGGCGCTGACCACGGTCGCCACGGTGGCGAGGTCCATGCCCGCGCCGCCGTCCTGCGCGTCCGGCAGCGGCCACCAAAGAGTCTCGGCCTGAAGACGCCAATCGTCCTCGCGCCCGCCCGGCGCCGCCGTCAAGGGTTCGGTCGCTTCCGACAGCCTGACCTCGGCCCGGACCGCCCGCGTCTCGGCGGACACGTCACGGACCGCCGCACGACCGATCAGCCGCCCCAGCGCGCGTCTGACTTCCTCCCAGGCTCGGCTGGGTCTGTCTCCCGCCATGGTCCGGGTTACTCCAAAGGCGTCTCCGGGACTTCCGTCCACAGCATACGGACGGCGGCCTCCACTCGCTCCAAAGGCTCGACCGGGTCCATCGTGCGCCCGACGTCCGTCAAAGCGCGGGCGATTTCCGTGCGCCGGGCCGTCTCGGTCCCCGGCGCGAGGCGGACCCGGACGGGCGAGCCGTTGTCGCTGAGCTGGAGCAGAAAGTCGTTGTCATTGCCGTCCTGCTCCGCGCCGTATTCCTTCAAGGGCGGGACATGGACCGCAACCAAAGCCGCCGACTTCTTCCCCGCCGCCTGCAGCATCGGCAAAAGCGCGGCGTCGGCGACCAGAAAAATCTCCGGCTTCTGCTCAAGGCGCCCGATCAGATTCGCGGCGATCACGTCGCAGTGAATGTATTTTTCTAAGACATCCCCGTAAAGGACGCGCTGCAGTTTCGTGGCGCGCACCGGCTCCGTGTACCGGAATTCGAGCGGCAGGCCCGCCGCGTCCGTCACCATCGCGCCGCCCATGTAGACCTGTTCGGCGACGCTCAATGACAGGACATAGCCGATACTGATCTTTGCTGCCGCCATTTGTGTCCTACTACTGCCGCTTCTCTCTGGGTTCCCGCCTAGTGTACACAATTGTCGGCGAGGTGTCAAGTCTGCGCCAGGGAGGATTCCGCCGCCGGGCAATCGAACAAGCGTCACGGCGACGGCGGAAACCGCCACGAGTGTGAAGGGAGTATCACGTGACACAAACGCAGCCGGCTTTGGAGCGGCTCAAGGCGCAGATGGCCCAGGTGCAGGCGATTCGGAATGCGGCGGCGGTCCTGGAATGGGACCAGCAGACGTATATGCCGCCGGGCGGCGCGGCGGCGCGGGCGGAGCAGATGGGGGCGCTGAGCACGATCAGTCACGCGCTGGCGACGGGGGACGAGACGGCGCGGCTACTGAAAGACGCCGAGACGGCAGCGGATGGCCTGGACCCGGACGACGACGACGCCGCCTACGTGCGCGTCGCCCGGCGCGACTTCAATCGCGTGGTCAAACTTCCGACAGCGCTCGTCGCCGAGATCGCGCGCACGGCGACCCTGGCCCACGAGCAGTGGGCGCAGGCGCGCGCCGAGAACGACTACGCCCGCTTCGCCCCGTGGCTGGCGAAGAACCTGGAATTGACCCGGCAGGTCGCGGGCCATCTGGGCTACGAGGGCGGCGAGATGTACGACGCCCTGCTCAACCAGTACGAGCCGGACATGAAGGCCTCCCAGGTCCGGGCGACGTTCGAGGTGATCAAGCCGACGCTGCTCCGCCTCGTCCAGGCCGTCGCCGCGCAGGGGCCGTCGGCAACGAACGACTCCGTGCTGCACCAGGCGTATGACCGCGACACGCAGCGGCGCTTCGGCGAACAGATCGTCACGGCGCTCGGCTTCGACTGGGCGCGGGGACGTCAGGACCAGGCCGTGCATCCGTTCTGTACGTCGTTCTCGCGCGGGGACGTTCGGATCACGACCCGCTTCGACGACCGCTTCCTGCCGGCGGCGCTGTTCGGCTCGATGCACGAGACCGGGCACGCGCTGTACGAACAGGGCATCGCGCCCCGCTACGACGGCAACGTACTCGGCGGCGGCGCGTCGCTGGGCGTCCACGAGAGCCAGTCGCGTTTGTGGGAGAATCTGGTGGGCCGCAGCCGGGCCTTCTGGCAGCGCTACTACGCCGACCTTCAGGCCGCGTTCCCCAACGCGCTCCGGGACGTTTCGCCCGACGCCTGGTACCGGGCTATCAACACCGTTTCTCCGTCGCTGATCCGTGTCGAAGCCGACGAAGTCACCTACAACCTGCACATTTTGTTACGCTTCGAGATGGAAGTGGAGATGCTGGAAGGACGCCTCTCCGTCGCCGACGCCCCGCAGGCCTGGAACGCGAAGGTGGAAGAGTATCTCGGCCTGACGCCGCCCGATGACGCCCAGGGCATCCTACAGGACGTCCACTGGTCGGGCGGGTCCATCGGGTACTTCCCGACGTACTCCGTCGGCAACCTGCTGTCCGTGCAGCTGTTCGACAAGGCCAACGACGACTTAGGCGGCCAGATACCGGCGCAGATTTCGCGCGGCGAGTTCGCCCCGCTGCTCGGCTGGCTGCAGGAAAACGTATATCAGTGGGGCCGCAAGTACACGCCGACGGCCCTGGCCGAAAAAGTCACGGGGCGGGCGTTGGACCCGCAGCCCTATCTGCGCTACTTGGACGCGAAGTTCGGCGCGCTGTACGGCCTGTCGTAAAGGCGCAGCCCGTTTGCCGTTCGGCCCGGCAGGGTACAGTTTCCTCAGAAGATTGCGAATATCGAGGAGACCTCTTATGAAAACATGGGCAGCCATTCTTGCCGGCGCGGCTCTGCTGGTCAGCCTGAACGGGCCGGCGCAGGCCCGGACCCGTCACTACCATCATCACCGAACGATGCGGCACGCTTCGGCGTCCCGGCTGCACGTCACGCGGACGGCGCACTCCATCCGCATCACAGGGGTCAGTCACGCGGCGACGCCGCCCCCCAGCGACACGTCCAACGTGAACACGACCGACACCGGGACGGTCAGCGTGAACGACGCCACGCGCGATAACCCACGCGCGGCGGACGGCGGCCCGACCACCGCCGGAAGCGGCACGAACAACGTCCCGATGACGCACCGCCGCCGCCATTCGGTCACGCCGCCTGCCGCGATCACCAACAACGGGCAGTCGTCCGCCGGGACCGGCGCTCCGTAGCGGTCCCGCGTTGGCGCTCAAAGCAACCGCCCCGGCGGCCCGTCTCCGAAACGAGCCGCCGGGGCGGTTGTTTTTTGAGTCGCCGTATGCTATAATAGCCCCATGTTGAACAGGGCGGTTCTGCCGCCCTCGTTCCTCTCTGCCCCGCCGTTCAGGCGAGCCGCCGGGGCTGAATTCATCCACAGAGAGGAGGCAAACCTTTGCCATCCATCGCCATCACGCGGCCCTACGAGGCCGTTTATATTCTTGACCCGGATTCGGGCGAAGACCAAGTCCGCGCCGTCGTTGACCGGTACAAGCAGCTCGTCGAGACCAACGGCGGGACTGTCGGCAAGATTGATGTCTGGGAGCGCCGGAAACTGGCCT
>CAZZVX010000252.1:0-7555 GCA_964657535.1 Armatimonadota bacterium
ACGGCGAAATTTTAGTCTGCGAAGGCAGACTTCGTGATCTTTTAGCCGCGACTTTAGTCGCCGGGCGGTTTCAGGAGCCGCAATCACATATTATGACTTCCCTCAAGACACATCACATCGGCGTGATCATGAACGGCGTCACCGGGCGCATGGGGACGAACCAGCACCTGATGCGCTCCATCGTCGCCATTCGCGAGCAGGGCGGCGTCAAACTCGGCGACGGCGAGACAATCCTGCCGGACCCCGTCTTGGTAGGACGCAGCGCCGCCAAACTGGAAGCGCTGGCGGCGCGGGCCGGCGGCGTCCGCTGGAGTACCGACCTCCAAGCGGCTCTGGCCGACCCGCAGAACACGGTGTATTTTGACGCCCAGTTGACGCAGCTGCGCGCCCCGGCGGTGCGCAAGGCGATTGAGGCGGGTAAGCACGTCTACTGCGAGAAGCCGACCGGCGTCAGCACGGCAGAAGCGTATGAATTGTACACGCTGGCGAAAACGAAGAACGTCAAGCAGGGCGTCGTGCAGGACAAGTTGTTTTTGCCGGGTCTGGTCAAACTGAAGCATTTGATTGACACCGGGTTTTTCGGGGAACTGCTGTCCGTGCGCGGCGAGTTCGGCTACTGGGTCTTCACGGGCGGCGATGCCATCCCCGTCCAGCGCCCGTCGTGGAACTACAAGAAAGAAGAAGGCGGCGGCATCATCGTGGATATGCTTTGCCACTGGCGGTATGTGCTGGACAATATCTTCGGCGAAGTGCAGGCCGTGTCGTGCCTGGGGGCTACGCACGTCAAAGAGCGCTGGGACGAGGCGGGAAAGCCGTATGTCTGCACGGCGGACGACTCGGCCTACGCGACGTTTGAACTGGCGGGCGGCGTGGTCGCGCAGTTCAATTCGTCGTGGACGGTGCGCGTGCGCCGGGATGATCTGTTGACGCTGCAAGTGGACGGCACGAAAGGCAGCGCCGTCGCGGGCCTGCGCGGGTGCAAGATTCAGCCCTACGGCGCGACGCCGCGCCCGGTCTGGAACCCGGATCTGGACAGCCCGATTGACTTTTTCGCGGACTGGATGACGGTGCCGAACAATCAAGTCCTGGACAACGGCTTCAAGGCGCAGTGGGAGATGTTCCTAAAGCACGTCGTCGCGGACACGCCGTTCCCTTACGACCTGCGCGAAGGGGCCAAAGGCGTGCAGTTGGCGGAACTCGGCATCGAGTCGTGGCAGCAACGCCGCTGGCTGGACGTGCCGGATCTGGAAAAGTAGAGCCGACCCATGACCCTGCTGCCCGGTTTGGTGTCGGTAACGTTCCGCGAGTTGTCGCCGCCGGAGATTGTCGCGCTGGCCGCCAAAGCGAAACTGTCTTTGATTGAGTGGGGCGGCGATGTCCATGTCCCGTCTGGGAATGTGCCGAAGGCGCAGGAAGTGGGCGTTTTGACGCGCGAGGCCGGGCTGCAAGTGACCGCTTATGGCTCTTACTACCGAGTAGGACAGCCGGAACGGCCCGCGTTTGAGACGGTGCTGGCAACGGCCATCGCGCTCGGTGCGCCGCTCATTCGTGTGTGGGCGGGAAGTCACGGCTCCGCGCAGGCGGACGAGAGCGCGTGGGAACGGATTTTAGCAGACTCGGCGCGCATCTGCGACCTCGCTTCGGAAGCGGGTGTCAAAGTCGGGTATGAATTTCACGGCGGGACGCTGGCAGACACCGTGCCGACCACGCAGCGGCTCCTCCAAACCGTCGCTCGGCCCAACCTGCGGGCATTGTGGCAGCCGCTCGGCGACGCTTCCCCCGCCGCGCGTCGCGCCGAGGTGGAAGATTTGCAGCCCTGGCTCGCCAATGTCCATGTCTTTCACTGGCCCGCCGGGAAGCGCGTCCCGCTGGCGGACGGGCAGGCGGAGTGGCAGGAGGTTATTACGGCCCTGGCCGATTCGCCGCACCTACACGGCCTGCTGCTGGAGTTCGTCAAGTTCGATGCCCCGGCGCAGTTCCTGGCCGATGCGGCGGCCCTACGCGCATGGCTGTTTCGAGCTTGAAAGGGTTTACGTGAAAGACACGTCTAAAGCGTCAGTCCGGCAGATCGCTCAGCAGTTGGGGCTGTCCGCCGCGACGGTCTCGCTGGCGCTGAATGGCCGCCGCCCGACGGGCTTTGTCTCGGCAGACACCCGCAAACAGGTCTGGAAGACGGCGAAGGAACTGGGCTATTCGCTGGACCGGCTCCGTGCGCGGCGACCGCTACTGGAGCGCGTCGCCGTCTTCATGCACTCCGGCCCCAACCCCTTTTCCGAGACCGTGTTGGAGTTCTGCCGGACGCTCAACCAGCACCGCGTTCAGGTCCTCACCCACCTGACGCGGAGCGACCGGGACGCCGAAGTGATCGCCGCCGACCTTTACCGCCGCCATGAGATTGATGCGGCGGTCTTCATCGGCTCCCGCGCCGAACTGCCGTCACTGGAGCTTCCCCTCGTTTTTGTGGGCGAGGTGCCGGTGGGCTCCCGCGTCTGGCAGGTCCGGGCCGACAATGAAGGCGCGGCGCGTTCTGTCGGGGAACACCTGTGGGCGCTGGGGCATCGCGCGGTTGCCATGATCGTTTTCAATCAGACGCATTTGGCCGGTGAGAGGCGCATGGAGGGGTTCCGCGCATTTTGGAACGAACTGGGCGTTCTCGACCTGCGCGTGCTGCGGGTGGATATGGACGCGCCGCCCGACGCGGAACTGCAAACGGCGCTTGGTACGCTCTTGAGCGAGGTATCGCCCGTGACGGCGTTGTTTTGTTTCAACGACTGGATCGCGGGAACAGCGCTCCAAGTTCTGCGGCGGCTGAAGGTTCGCGTCCCGGAAGAAATGTCGGTTGTCGGCTTTGATGACAGCGTCTACGCCCCGCTTCTGGACCCGCCGCTGACGACCGTGCATCACCCGTTCGGCACGATGGGCCGCTTGGCGGCGGAGTTGCTGCTGGAACAGGTGGAACACCCAGACGCGGAACCCAGAGTCCTGGTCGCGCCCTGTCATCTTGTGGGCAGGCAGTCTTCCACAGTCCCATGAAACACCTACACGCAATCGTCTTGATGCTCACGGTGGCTCTGTCTGCACCCGCGACGCAGGCCGCCACGCAAAGCGGCATTCTCGACATGCTGGCGCTCGGCGATCCGGCCTCGGAGAAAGCGCACGCGACCACTGCCGATCAGAGTAATATTATACACGGGGGTCTGGGCGAAGAGGCGCGCGTCCTGCTGCCGCGCCCGACGACCGACTGGCAGGGCGGGACGGTGGCCTTTACGATGAAAGTGGACCCCGTCAAGCCGAACTACTTTACTATCCGCCTGTGGGGGTCGGATGTCACCCAGGAACGGCTCGTGCTGTTCTGCGAGGGCAGGCAGATCGGCTACCGGCATCTGGGCGACGTGGACTTGCTCGACACCGGCACCGATCAGCCCGGCTACAACGGGCGCTTTTACTACACGACGGAGCCGCTGCCAACTGAAATGACGCAGGGCAAGACGCTCCTGCACTGCGAAATCCGCAGCAACGGGCGCGTCTGGGGTTACGGCCAGACGTTCGACAAGTATCAGTATCCGATGACGGAGCCGACGCGCGGCCTTTACCGCGTCTACACGCACACGGACAGCTGCTTTGTCCCGCCGACGGACGAAAGGCAAGGCGCGGCCGCCGCAAACCTGCCCGTGCGCCAGTCGCCGGGGCCGGAAGTGCTGGACGCGCTCAAGGCGCGCGTCAGCCGCGAAATCGCCAGCGAACTGGCTTCCCCCAAGCCGCTCGGTCAGCAGCAGATGCACCTGCTGTCCAGGGCGTATTTTATCCCCTGGACGCCCGCCTATCACAACGCCCAGGTCGTGACGCAGATGGTCAAAGGAATGGACGCTCTGTACGCGGCGTACCAGAAAGACCCGACGCTGGCCCAGTCCGACCCGGCCATGTACAACGGCGGCTGGTTCGGGCTGGGCTTCGCGGGGGACGCCGTGCAGATGCTAGCCACACCGCTGCAGCCGTTTCTGGACCAGTCTGTGGACGACGGCAAAGGCGGACAGGTCGCGCGCCGCGCGGCCTGGTCGCAGATGCTGCAGGACAGCCGGGACTGGCACCGGCGCAACCGCCGCCAATACACAAATCAATCCATGATCACGGACCTGAACATCTACACGGCCAACCGGGGCGTGGCCGCGATTGACCCGGCCCACGCCGCGCCGGAAGCGCAGATGCGCGAATACCTGTACCAGTCGGTCGGGCTGAAGCCCTGGCTCGGCAGCGACACGGACCACGGCCCCGATCTGTCACTGGGGACTTCCTACTACCAACTGACGCCGCAGGGATTGACGAAAGAACTCGGCTTTGTCGGCTACTACGGCGAAGTGCTGGACTGGGCGACGGAAATTTATGACGCCACCCGCCCCGCGCCCGACAAGCCCGGCGACCCGCTCATCAAAGCGCAGCTCGTCAAGATCGCCCATGCCCGCGCCGTCTTTCGCGCCCCGATGATGGACGTCGACGGCAACCGCGCCATGCGCGCCGAGACCATCGTCGGCTGGCGCGACGAGGGCCATTATCCCGGCGACATCACCTATGCCGAGCGCCCGACCTGGGACGCTTCCGCGCTTTACACCGCCGCCGCGACACTTGACCCGGAACTTGTCGGCGCGGCGCAGCAGATGCTGGCCGACAATCAGTTCTTTGTGACCGTTCAAGAGGCGATAAAAGACGGCAGCCTGCGCGTCACCAACGGTCTGCTTGGCGTCCCCGACCAATACGCACAGATTGCGGGCCAGCCGCCCAGTCCCCAGCGCCTGCCGATGACACCCGCCCGGCCCGATTTCGCCTGGGCCGATGAGGAAGACGGCGTGCTGGCCCTCAAACACGGCGATGACATCTTCTACGCCTCGCTTTACTGGCGGGCGCGGACGGCGATCAATTTTCTCGCCCGTGTCCACGACACGACGCCGCGCTACGACCGGTTCGGGGTCGTGCGGGAAGACGAGGAGTTCGAGCCGAGCGGCCTGACCTACACACAGCCGGACTGGGTCAACTTCGACTTCGGCAACGGCGGCCTGCCGTACCCGGACAATGCCCATTCGGCCCAGGCAGGGGAGAAACTGCCGATTGCCAAAATCCCTGCCGGCGTCCCCTTCAGGCCCGGCGACGAAAGCCCCTACGCGGGCCGGGCGTCCTTCTACCGTCTGCGCTACGGGCCGTACCTGATCGGCATGAACAGTACGCCCGACAAGACGTTCACGCTGGCCGTCCCGGCGGGCGTCGTCCGGGCGCCCGACTTGATCTCCGGCAAGACCGTGGCCGTGCCGGGCCGGGGACTGGCCGTTGGCCCGATGTCTACCGTGGTGCTTTACCTGGGGGATTAATGACGTGAAAATGATCGTCGCGCCGGTGTCGTTCAAGGGAACGCTCTCTTCCTCGGAAGCGGCCCGCGCGATGGCGGCGGGCGTCCGTCGCGCGTGGCCGGAAGCCGAGGTCGTGGAAATGCCCCTCGCCGACGGCGGCGAGGGGACCGCCGAGGCGCTTGTCGCCGCGACGCGCGGGCGTCTGGTTCCCTGCCGCGTCACGGGGCCGCTGGGCCGTCCTGTCACGGCGTCTTTCGGGCAGACGGGGCCGGACGAAAAGGCAGCGGTCGTCGAGATGGCCCAGGCCGCCGGTCTGGGGCTGGTGCCGCCGGACCAGCGCGACCCGCGCCGGACGACGACCTATGGGGTCGGCGAACTGCTGCGGGCGGCGGCCCAGGCGGGCGTCGGCAAAATCATCGTCGGCCTGGGAGGCAGTGCGACCAATGACGGCGGGGCCGGGGCGATGGCGGCGCTGGGGGCGCGCTTTCTGGACGCCGGCGGGCGGCCGCTTCCGCCGGGCGGCGCGGCGCTGGCGCGACTCGCGCGTGTTGACCTGTCAGCGTTTGATTTCCCCACAGACCGCATTCCCGTGTTGGCCGCCTCCGACGTGCGCAATCCCTTGACCGGCCCGGACGGGGCGAGCGCTGTCTATGGCCCGCAGAAGGGCGCAGACCCGGCGGCGGTCGTCGAACTGGACGCGGCGCTGGCCCATTACGGCGACATTTTGCGCCGCGATTTGGGGCGTGATGTCGCATACTTGCCCGGCGCGGGCGCGGCGGGCGGGCTGGGTGCGGCCCTGGCGGCGTTCCTCCACGCCGATTTTCAGCCGGGCATTGATGTTGTGCTGGATGCAATGAATTTTGAGGCGCAGGCGCGCGATGCCGACTGGGTTTTGACGGGGGAGGGCTGTCTGGACCGGCAGACACTGGCGGGCAAGGCGATTTCCGGTCTGCTGGCGCGGTGTCGGGCGCTCGGCATTCCCGTTCTTGCCTTTGGAGGCAGCGTTGAGCCGGAAGCCATGTGGGCGCTGCAATCGCAAGGGCTGACGCAGGCGGTGTCTCTGGTGTCGGCGTCGGTCACGCTCGCCGAAGCCCTGCAAGCCCCGGCCCACACGCTGGAAGACGCAGTCGCCCGGACGCTGCTCGGTCTGCGCCGCTGATCACGAAAAATAATCCAGTTGTCCCTTGACAGGCAGCCAATTCGGTGTTATAATTAAACAAGTTTTATAAAACCGTTTTAATGGAAAGCGGTTCCAGGCTACTGTTATGACACTGAAACGCACGGCCAACATCACGGAACTGGCGGCGCAATTGAGTCTGTCCAAAGGGACGGTGTCGCGCATTCTGAATGACCCGACGGCGCCTTTTGCGGCGGAAACGCGGCGGCGCGTGCTGTCCCTGGCGGGCGAACTCGGCTACCGGCCCAACCCGATTGCCCGCGCGCTGGCGACAGGGCGGACTGGCTCCGTCGCGCTCTGGATTCGGAACCTGTCCACCTCGTACCGTGCCCGCGTGGCGCAGGCTTTTGAGTCCCAAAACGAGGCCGAGGCGTATCGTTTGCTGATCCGCTTGTACGGACGCGAACCGGGGCGGGCGGAAACGACCGCGCTCCTGCTGCCGGAGATCGTGGACGGCATTGTCACGCACGGCCCGCCGCCGGAAGACTGGCTGCAGCGCAACCGGGCTACCTCCAAGCCGGTGCCGATTGTCTTCACCGGCGTGATCGCCGACCAGGACGCCCCGGATTGGGTGGGGGTGGATATGGAACTGGCATCCCGTGAAGCCGTCACGCACCTGCTGACGCCGGGCCGCCGCCGTGTCGCCCATGTCACGATGTACCCCGCCGAATGGGCGGAAGGGGATCGCACGCGCGCTTACCGGCAGGTGATGACTGAGGCCGGACTTGCGCCGGAGTTTATCCGTTCCGGCGGCGAAACTCGCGGCGCGATCCGTGAGACTGTCCGGGAGTACGTCCGCGCGCACGGCTGCCCGGAGGCGCTGTTCTGCATCAATGACGACGCGGCGATTGCGTCGTACCGCGCGTTGTGCGATCTGGGCCTGCGCGTCCCGGACGACGTGGCTCTGGTCGGCTGCGACGGCATTGAAGATACGGAGTATATGCCCGCGCCGATCACGACGATCATGTTGCCGATTGATGAAATGTGCCAGGTGGCCTGGCGGTATTTGGAACACCGCCTGCAAGACCCGGACGCACCGCCG
>CAZZVX010000253.1:0-7536 GCA_964657535.1 Armatimonadota bacterium
TCATCGTTCTGCGGGAAGATAATCACGGAGGCGCCATAACTGCCCTGCATATAGGGACTGTTGCCGTGCAGCGACAGACTATCAATCAAGACCAGGCGGTTGAAGCTGTTCCACAGCTGGACGTGGTGCAGGATCTGCCGGAAACTGCCGCCGACCGAGATGCCCCCGCTCCCGCCGCCCTGCCCCGACCCGCCGCTGCTGCCGTCCAGCGGGATGACCAGCGGGGCGGCAGTGATGGTGTTCGGATCGGCGGGGGGCGCGGGCAGGCTGATCCCGCTCAAGACAACGACACCCGTAGAGTGCATATAGTGCAGCACGTCCGGGCCGAGGTTGAACGCCAGTTCGTTGGACAGCTGTTTCCAGGCCTGGTAGCGGTGGCTGACATCGAACGGCGGCATGAGCGTGTTTTCAATGACGGTCCACTGCGCTTTCGTCTTGGCGACGTTGGCCGTCGCCAGGAGGACGCCTTGCTGCGCCCTTGTCTGCGCCTGGGGCGTCGAGTCGGGATAGGCGGCGTTGTAGCGGCTGGTATAGGACGTGATCTGACTCTGGACCGGGACGACCAGGAAATAAAACAGCGCCCCGAAAGCGATCAAGCTGACAACGGCGCCGACAACGGCGACGATGATGGGGTTGTTGCGTGTGGCTGTCATAGGTTTGTTGCTGCCCTCATATGGTTAGCCGCGAGCGCCGGGATAGCCGCCCGCCCCAGGATAGCCGCCCATACCGCCGGGGCCGCCCGGCCCGGTGGTGGCGGCTGCGCCGGGAATGGTCGGCGTGACGAGTGGCTGTTTCAACGTCGCGGTGATGGTGACGGCAAAGCCCTGCGCCTCTTCGCGCAGTTTCAGGCGCTTCCGAATCTCCAGTTCCGCCGCGATGAGTGACCGGGTGGGGTCGCCGAACGGATTGATATGGGAGTTGTAAATCTGACTGAAGGTGGGGTTACTGACCAAAATGGTGGTCAGTTGCTGCTCCGCGAGCCGCAGATTGTTGACGCCCTGGTTGGACTCGCCGTTGGCGCTTGTGCCCGCGACATTGATGACGGGAATGGGCGTCAGGGTGCCGCCCGGCCCGATGGAAATCGCCGTGCCGTATTTTGGTCCGCCGGCCGCGCCGCCGCCCCCGCCCGGTGCGCCGGGGGAACCGCCTGAACTGCCGGGATAACTCGCGGGACTGCTGCTGGACTGCCCAGGCTGGCTGCTGGAACTGGAATTGGCGCCGCCGAACGTGAGGATGGCGACCAACTTGTTGTCCAGATACACTTTGCCCAGAGTCGCTTCCGGGAAACCGGGCAAGTGGTCAACGCCGACCGCCGTGAAGTCCGGCTCCTGGTACATGGCCTGCAGGTAGCGGCCGATCTCGGCGATGCTGGGCGAGTAGGCTTTGAGTGTCAGCGTGTTGCCGCTCACGGCGGCGTCCGAATAGATGACTTTGGAGCCGCCACTGTAGGCGGCGAGCGTGTTCCAGAAATTGACGATGTCCAGGTTGTGCTGATGGACGGCCTTCACATAGTCCACTTTGGACTGAAGGGGCGCGATCTGGGCGGTGATGTTCGACGCCTGCGTGTTGAGCGCGTCCGTCTTCGCCTTGCCCGCTTCCGCCGCCGTCATCTTGTTGTAGATGTCATTCTTTTGCTTGACATCGTTGATGTAGGTCAGCAGCGGCACGGCCACACAAATGACGAACAGGACGGCGAACCCGACGATGAGTTTCCGTGTGAGTCGCCTTTGCGGGACATAACTCGGCAGCAGGTTGATACGCAGCATAGAATCCTCTGGCGTTACGAGACGGGCGGGTTGGTGGCTCCGGCGGTCTGTTTGGCGTCCTTCTTGCCGCCCCGTGGCGCTTTGGGCGGTTTGGCCGCCGGGTTGGCGTCGAAAACGGCGTTACGCGCGGCCAGCCCGACGGCGACGGTGAACACCGGCGCGATGGTCTGCAGGTAGGCCGGGTCGTAGTGCTTGGAGGCGACGTTCAGCCCCTGCAGCGGGTCGGCGACGGAGACCGGCACCTGAAGTTCGTTCTGCAAAAACACGTCAAAGTTCTTCAAGCTCGCGCTCCCGCCGGTCAGGATGAGGCGGTCCACCGAGCGACCCTGCGCGCGGCTGCGGTAGTAGTCCAGGGAACGGCGCAGTTCCGTCGCGAGTTCCCCCAGCACCGGGGCGATGGCCTCAAAGACCTGGTCGCGCGAAGCCGAGTCGCTGCCCCCGCCCGCGCCGGGGAAGCCGAAGCCGGCGTCGGTCGGCATGAACGGCGACACGGCGCCCATCTCCGAGGGCTTGGCGAGGTTCAGCGTGCGGGTCGGGATCGGCTGCGTCTTGTCCAGTTCGTCGAACTGCGGCCCTTCGGGCGACGTGTCGAACGGGTTGCGCCCCAGGGTCTCGTCGGGCGACGTGTCGAACGGGTTGCGCAGCGGCACGTCTTCGCTCTCGCCCAGGTTGAAACTCGGTTCTTCTTCCGAGAACTGGGGGCCTTCGTAACCGTCGCCGCCGTAGGCGGTCCCGGTGTAGATGCCGATCTTGTCGAGCTGGACTTCCCCGTACTCGCGCTTGAGGCGCTCGGACTGGTCGAGCGGGTAGCCTAAGATTTCGGCGATGGCGCGGGTCAGACTGTCACCGGCCAGCGGCAGGGAACGCGGGAAGACGAGCTGACCGTCCTGGAAGATCCCGATGTCCGTGTTGGACGCGCCGACGTTGACGACGGCGACCGTCTCCTGCTCGTAGCTGCCGGGCAGTTCGCCCGTGAACTCGCCCGTCGCGCCCTGCATGGCGGGGGGCCGGGCGACCGGCTGGCCGTTCTGGACGTCGAGCAGGGCGCGGGCGCAGGCGAGCGGCTCGATGTCAATGGCGATGGGGTCCAGCCCGGCGCCGAACAGCGTGTCAATCAGATTGGAAACGATGTCCTGCTGCGCGACGGCCAGCAGGACCTCCATGTTCGGGCTGTTCTCGGCGCCCGGCGACGGCGGCAGCGGCTGGTAGTCCATGATGGTCTCGCTGGGCGCGAACGGGACGTGGCGCTCCACCTCCCACTTCATGGTCTCCTTCAGCTCGGCCTCGGTCATGCGCGGTACTTCGATGATGCGGATCACGACCGCGCTCTGGCCGGCGACACTGCCGACGACGCGCTTGGACGTGATACCGCTTTCCTTGAACAACTGCCGGATCGCTTGCCCCATGACTTTGGGGTCGGTGATGATATTGTTCTGCATCACGCCGAACGGCGTCGGGGCGATGCCGAGCGCCGAGATCGCCAGGCCGGTCTTGCCAAAACGCAGCTCGACGGCCTTGATCTGCTGCGTTCCGATATCTAATCCAACGACGGGTCCAGAAGCCATGCGTTTCACATCCTTACGGGAGCGGCGGCGGAGCCGGGCCGAGCGGACGCCTATTTGAGTGCGCCCGGAAAAGCCGGCAGGGGCCTCGGAACACAGGCACCGCTTGCTCCCGCAGTCCGTGCCTTATCCCGATGCCCCTGATTTTATCACGTCCAGTGGGTATTGTCAAGCGGTATTTTAGTACGAATGAACGTCCGCCGCGTGATACTTCGCGATGACCTGTTCCGCCGTCGCCTGATCAACGTCCCCCGAAGGCAGAGTGACGTTCAGTACGGCCCCGCCGCTCTCGACGGCCCCCTGGTAACGCTCGGCGGCATCGCCGGGGACGCCCTGCTCCTTCAGGTAGCCCGTGACCCCGCCCGCGATGGCGCCCGCGCCCGCCGTCAGCGCCGCCGCGCCGATGGCCGAGGCCAGCGCGCCGCCGGCGGTGACGAGGCCGACGCCGGGGATGAGGAGGGCGGCGACTCCGGCCAGGATGCCAAGCCCCAGTCCGATCTCGGCCCCCTTCACGGCGCCTTCGCCCGCGTCTTCCGGCGTGGTCGTGCTGATTCCCTGCTTGGCCGCCAGTTCGGCGTCACGGCCCTCGTCCGGGGCAGCCGCGCCGGGCTCGATGTCGTAGGCGCGCACGTCGCCGAACGTGTCCGGCCCGCCGGAGGCGGCGGAATCACTGTGCAGATGCCCGGCGCGGTTTTCGGCGGCCCCGGCCCGCGCCAGCGCGGCCTCGTCATAAACGGCGGCGGACGCCGGTGCGCCGACGAAGCCGGCCAGCGCGCCCGCCATGCGGTCACCGATCTGCGCGAGCCGGTCGCCCGCGATCACGGCGGCGTTCGCGGCGCCGGACGTCGCGGCCTGCGGGACGCGGGTCTCGCCGAAAGTGTTCTTGACGACGATGCTGAGGTCTTCCTGGCGGACTCCGTAGTCGAGAAGCGCGCCGGCCGCCTTTTCGGCGAGGGCGGCGTCCTGAAAAGATGCGTAAAGGTGTGCCATGTGTTGCGACTCCATTCCGGCGCTGTCCGACGTGCTTCCCTGTACACGCGCCGACTTAAGATTTACCCGGCCCGGAGGACGCCGAAACGCGGCGAAAATCCTGTATAATAGAGGACATGCGTATTGTGTCCGTCCGCGCCCAGGCGTGGACCCTTGCCCTGCGCGCGCCGTTCGCCATCGCCAAGCGGACGGCGCACGAAGCGCAGAACGTGCTGGTGATTGTCGAGACGGAAGGCGGCGCGAGCGGTTTCGGGGAAAGCGCCCCGGTCGGCTACGTCACCGGGGAAACCGTCGCGTCCGTGCTGGCGGCCATTGAGGCCGTCGAGGAAGAGTTCGTCGGCCGGCCCGTCGAGAGGCTGCAGCCGCTTTGGGATCGGGCCGGACGTCTGCTCGGCGAGTCACGCGCGGCGCGGGCCGGGCTGGAGATGGCGCTCTGCGACGCCTGGGGCAGACACTGGAACCTCCCGCTCCGGCAGTTCTTCGGCGGCGCGCAGGAGGTCCTGACGACGGACCTGACGATCCCGCTGGTCACGCCGGAAGAGGCCGGCGTCCTGGCCGCCGAGGCGGCGCGCGAGGGCTTCCGGCACCTGAAAATCAAGGTCGGCGCGTCCGGGGGCCATGCCGAAGACCTGACCCGGATCGAGGGCATTTTGGAATCCGCGCCGGGGATAGGCCTGCGGATTGACGCCAACCAGGCGTTCGCGCCGGACGAGGCCGTCGCGTTCGCCGGGTCGCTGGCCGCGATGGGCGCCCCCATCGAGATGATGGAACAGCCCGTCCCCGCTGAGGACCGAGCCGGGCTGAAGTACGTCCGCGAGCGGGTCCGCGTCCCGGTCTTCGCCGACGAAGCCGCGCGAGACGTGTCCGACGTAGCGCGTCTCCTGCAGGAAGACGCCGTAGACGGCATCAACGTCAAACTGATGAAGTCCGGCCTGGCGGGGGCGCTGCAGATCATCGCCCTGTGCCGGACGGCGGGCAAGAAGTTGATGCTGGGCTGTATGCTTGAATCGGGCCTGGGCATCGCGGCGGCGGCGCAGATCGCGGGCGGCACAGGCGCGTTCGACTTCCTGGACCTGGACTCGCACCGCCTGCTGGCGCCGGTCGGCGGGCTGACGGGCGGCTTCCGCAGCGACGGCGGGACGCTCCTGATCGGCGACTCGACCGAGCCGGGCTGGGGCGTCCGTTTGCCTGCGGACTTGACGCGAACCGCCCGATAATTTACGGAACAAATCGTTGGGAGATGGCGACTAACTAAGGAACAGGAGGGTCAGGGCAATGATGACGGGAATGAGGAGCGGCAGCCGGGCGGTCGTGATCGGGATGACGGCTTTGACGCTGGCCGTCACGGCGGCGTCCCCGCTGCGGGCGCGCGCCGACGCCGGCGTTCCGGCGACGATTGATGCCGCCGGCCAGAACCAGAACGCGACAGTCTACGCGGACGGCAGCGACAAGGGCAAAGACGGGAAGAAGAGCGGGAAGGACGACAAAGGCGGCTCGGAGCCGATCATCATCAGCCCGCCGATCATCACCAAAGACCCGCCGAAAAAGGACAAAAAAGGGTAGCGAGCGCCCCCGCGACCCGCATTACTGACCGGCGCTCCAGAGGCACGAGGGACAGAGCGCGAGAGGCTCATTCGCAATCATGGGAGTCGTCTTAGTCACAGGCGCGGCTGGTTTTATCGGCTGTCACGTGTGTCGGCACCTCCTGCAGCGGGGAGAGCAGGTTGTCGGCCTGGACAATCTCAATGACTACTACGACGTTTCTCTGAAAAAAGATCGTCTGGCGCAGATTGCAGGTCATCCTAACTTTCAGTTCCGCAAACTCGATCTGGCGGACCGAGCGGGCATTGCCGATCTATTCCGTGAATGTGCGCCGCAGCAGGTCATTCATCTGGGGGCGCAGGCCGGCGTCCGCTACTCCCTGGAGAACCCACACCTTTCGGTGGACAGCAACATCGTCGGCTTTCTCCACATCCTGGAAGGCTGCCGCGCTGCCCCGGTGCGGCATCTGGTCTTCGCCTCGTCCAGCTCGGTCTACGGGGCCAATACGAAGATGCCCTTTTCGGTGCAGGATCGCGTGGACCATCCCCTCAGCCTGTACGCCGCCACGAAGAAGGCCAACGAACTGATGGCCTACACGTACAGCCATCTCTACGGGCTGCCCACGACCGGACTGCGCCTGTTCACCGTGTACGGCCCCTGGGGCCGCCCGGACATGGCGGCGTTCCTGTTCACCAAAGCGATTCTCGAAGGTCAGCCGATTCAAGTCTTCAATCGTGGCAAGATGAAGCGAGACTTTACTTATATTGACGACATCGTGGAAGGCGTCGTGCGCGTGCTGGACAGGCCGCCATCAGCGAACAGTGTTCCGTACAAGATTTACAATGCCGGCAACAGCCAGCCGGTGGAACTGGCTGATTTTATCAGTGTGCTGGAAAATTGCTTGGGCAAAACGGCGATCCGTGAACTGCTGCCCCTCCAGCGAGGGGACGTGCCGACGACTTACGCCGATACGGAAGACCTGAGAAAAGACACGGGGTTTTCTCCGACAACCCCCATTGAGATCGGCCTGGCGAGATTCGTGGATTGGTACCAAGCGTACTATCAGTGAGAGGCCCCGCTGTCGCAGCGGGGCCTCTTCTTTCAATCATTTCGTGGCGGCCAGTGCGCTCAGCAGGGCGATCTCCCGGTCCCGCTTCCCGCCGGGAATGTCTTTCGTTTTGGACAGCAGATTGATCGCGCCTTTCCAGTCCTGCTTGACCATGAAACCCCAGAACGCCGGCGCCCGTGACGCCAGGTCCGGCCCATATTCCAGGGCGAACACGATCAGCACGGCCTGTGCCTGCTTCGGGAGTTGGTCGAAGTTCTTGCCCGGCGAAGCCTGGTTGTAGCTGACGGCCATTTTGGGAACGACCAGTTTGCGGATGCTGGCGTCCAGGGCCTGGGCCTCGGCGGGCGTGAGTTTCGGCAGCGCGTTGCTGTGCTTCTGCACCCGGTACTGCTTGACCGCGGCCTTCCCTTTCAGGCCCACGAAGGGCTTGAGCTTGAGGGTGATCGAGGCGCGGAGGACGGGATCGGGGATGTCCAGCGTGTCCAGCTCGTCCGGGTCAATCTGGCCGATATCAATGCCGCTCCCGACGACCAGGCCCGTCTGATCGCTCGCCGGGAAGTTGTTGATGATCGTGTTGCCGTTGTTATTGATGGTATCCCCGTTATTG
>CAZZVX010000254.1:0-7519 GCA_964657535.1 Armatimonadota bacterium
CAGCAGGCCAGCGCCGTCCCGCAGGCGAGCGCGAACGTCTCGTGGCCGCTGGGGAACGACGAGTGCGTGAGGCGCTTGCCGCTCTCGGCCAGCACCACGGCGACGGCCAGGCCCCCCGCCGCCGCGAGCCAGAAGGGCCGGGCCGGGCGGCCCGATGCTTTGCCGAATCGCGGTGCCGTCAGTACCAGGCCCACGAATACGGGGTTGATCGTCTCCGCCAGAATACGGGCTGTCAAGTGCATACGCTGTTATTCGGGCCTCAGAGGTGAAAATCCTGCGGGCGGCGCTGCCGGAGCGTCGCTTTCGTGGCCAATTGGCCCGGCGACTGAAGTCGCGGCAACAAGAGCACGAAGTCCGCCTGCGCGGACTCAAGATTGGAGTCTGGAGTGTCCGCAGGGACACTTTGTGTTCTTTTAGCCGCGACTTCAGTCGCCGGGGCTGAGAACTGCCGGAGATTCGCTTTCACGGACGGTCCCGGCGTCATGGAGGGCGCGCAGGAGGGCGTCATGGGCGTCTTCCAGTTGCCGGAGCAGGGGGCGGAGACGCTGAAGCGTTTCGGCGGGCAGGTGCGCGTCCATCGGGCCGCAGACGTACAGCGTGCAGCCGAACGGGCGCAGATCGTCCGGGAAGGTGCAGCGGCCCGCGCTTAGATACTCGCAGAACTCGATCGGCCCGGCGGCGCCCGCCATCGGCAGAGCCACGACGCCGGGCGTGAGTCGATGTCCCGCGTACTCCAAAGCGGGCGCGTAGGGGTCTTCCGCGCCCAGGTGCGGGAACGTGTGTCCGGCGCTGAGGGCGAGCGCGACATCCACGGGCGTCACCCGCGTCGGCTTGACGCAGCAGGGCGCGGCGCACCCGGCGCAGTGGCGGGCCGTGAAGGGATCGTACAGGGCGCGAATCTCGCGCTGCAATCGCCGGTACTCGCGCAGGGGGTTGAGCGTGTGCCGCCGTTTGTGTTTCATAGAACGCTCATGCGAACGGATCGAGCAGAGGCGCCGCGTGAAAAACGCCGTCCTGCGGCGCAAAAAGTTGAGCAATGGCGCTGCCGGGGACGCCGGAAATCCCGACGGCCGCACTCAAAATCACCCAGGCCAGCGCCACGAACCGCCAGACGTCGGCGCGGGTGCGGCGACGGCGCAGCCGCACGGCTTGAAACAGCGTCCAGCCGCCCAGGGTCGCCCACAAAAGAGGGTACACGCCCCAGTGGACGCCGCGAACGACCACGCCGCGCAGCAGGGCCACGCCGACCATGCGCATGACGCGCGTGACGGGCATTCCATCGGGGATGTCTTCCGGCCAGTCCGGGGCGGCGGCCTCTTCGGGCGTCAGCAGGGCCGACAGCGCGAGCGTCGCCGCGCTCAGCGCCAGGGAAAACAGCGCGAGGTATCGGATGGCATACTCATTCGCTGTGTAGACATGAAGGGGAAGGACGTGACGCCGACGCAGTTCCCGCCGCGCCGCGTCCTTCCGGGCCGGGTAGCGTTCGGCGTCCAGGTGCTGCGCGATGTCAAACAAGTCGGCGTTGGACTGCGCCCTCAAGTAAGCCTGGAACGCGCCGACATCCGTTTCTTCGTCTACTTCGTGGAGTGCATACGCCATCGTGCGAGAATCCTGCCCGGCTCACGGCCCCCAGTCCCAGCCCGCGCTTCCAGTGCGCACCGGCAGTTGGAAGCACCGGCCCGTCGTCAAATTGACGTAGAACAATTCATCCTCAAACGGCGGCTTGCTGACGGAATAAGCCAGAAACTTCCCGTCCGGCGACCAGCGCAGCGCCGTGATGCGCCGCTTTCCGAAGACCGACCATCCCCAGCGGACGGGGACAGTCTGGGCAACGCCATTGCTGTGAACCACGACCGCGTGACCCCCGGCAGGTAAGAACGCCGTCTGCCTGCCGTCCGGGCTGACGCTGACGGTCTCAGGGTCGCCGGCGTCATGGCCGTCCGAAATCACGCGCGGCCCTGTGGGGGTTATGGCGCGGTAGTCGCGTATGTCTGTCGAAGGATCGGAGGTCGCGGAGACGCCGGGAGACAGGCGCAGGGGCGGACACCCAGGCAGCGGCTTTCTGGTGTAGGCGCCGGGGCTGCCCGTCGCGCCCACATCGTAGAGCGTACCGTCGTTCAGGAACAGCACGTCTCCGCTGTCATCCGACCAGGCCAGGCCGACGAAACGCTTCAAGCGCAGTTCCGTCAGGTCCAGCAGCATCTTGGGCTGCGGGTTGGGGCCGACCAGCGGCACGACCCACAGTTGGTCGTCAATCGTCTGTTTCTCGTCCAGGATCGTGATGATCTGCTTCTCGTAGGCGGCCCACTGGCCGTTGGGCGAGACCTTCGGCTGCGTGATCCATTCCCGGTCGCCGGTGTCCGCGTCCTGCGCCTCGAACTCGTGCAGGACTTCGCGCGATCCGCCGTCCGGCCCCAGCAGACGCAGTCCGCGCAGCAGGGTCGTGTGTTCGGACGGCTCATCAGCCTCCAGATAGACGAGATGACCCACCGGGACGCCTTTGACGTGGGGCGGCGATGTGAGCGCGCCCGCCAGCGTCAGCAGCAGGGGGACGGCGACCACGAGCGCCGCCACGGGCCAGAGCCGGCGGCGGCGGGCAGACCGTCCGGCGGCGGGCGGGGCGTCCGAGATCAGGCGGGCCGGGTTTTCGCTGTCGGCGTCAGTCGCGGGTGAGGGCATAATCGTTCAAGTTCGGGCGCATATATTTCGCGATCAGCGGGTGCGCCTGCGCGATGACCTGGTACACGTCCTGCGCGACCTTGCGGTAGGACGGGTGGCCCTGCCGCGCCGAGCGCAGTTCCACGAAATGGGTCACTTCGCGCAGGTTCCAGGTGAACAGGGTGCGGACGCGCGTCGCCAGCGGCAAGACGTAGGCGGCCTCGCGCGGCAGTCCGGCGTCGGCGATCTGCCGATACGCCCCGGCGGCGCGCTGCATCAGTTCATTGTACCGGTCGGCGTAGCCGAAGCGTTCCACCGCCGGGGGAATCGCGAAGCCGAGCGCGGGCGAGAGCGGCTGAATGGACTGAGTCGCCATCCGGTGACGCTGGATGTCCCGGTACGCGCCGTAGTCCATCGTCATCTCGACGGTGCAGAAGACCCGCTCCAGCGCCCGGCCCGGCGCGTCGTGCCGCCCGCGCCGCTTGAGATATTCGTCCACGACTCGCTCTTTGGCCGCCGTGTCCATGTATCCGACACGCTGCCTGAGTTCCGGCATGGGGGAAAATTGGTGTGGGTAAAGAATCGCGGCCACGAGCGTGTCGTCGGCGTCCGGGGCGGTGGAAACGAGCGTCACCGATTCGGCTGCCGATTCGGGGGCAGTCGGTGGGCCGAGCAGTTCCCCGGCCAGGGCGTCCAGGGCGTCGCCGGTCTCGGCGCGGTAGGCGCTGTGGTCGGCGTACTTGAGCAGGGTGGGGACGATGTGCTGGGCCTCGGCTTTGAGGCGCGCGCCCAGTTCGCGCCCCTCGGCGAGCGGCTGGGAGAGCAGTTTGGTGATGAGCGTCTCCAGGGCGCGGGCGTTGAGGGTAAGGCCGATGTTCGTGTGGGTGGCCGCCGGGAGCAGGGCGCGGAGGATGTCGAACGCCGTCGCGCGCCCGGCGGCCTCGTAGGCGCGCTCGGTCTGCTTCTCCGTGCGCGGCGTCCGCGCCCTGATCTGGGCCAGGAAGTCGTCCGTCCAGCCGGTGTAGGCGCCGAGCAGGGCGTTCAGCGCACTTGAGTAGGCGTCGGCGAGGTCGGGCCTCGCCATGACTTCGGGCGGGTAATACATCTTTTCCGGCGAGAACGCCACGTAGCGGGTGCTTTTCTCGGTGTAGGAGGCCAGCCGTCCGTCCTCGACCAGTTTAGACGCGACGATGCTCACGTCTTCCAGCGCCAAATGCACGCACCCGTGTTCGGCGACGGAGCCGTGTCCGTAGCCCAGGACGTACTTTTCGGCGAAGGTGCGCGCCCGCTCCTGAAGGGGGCCGAGCGCGTCCCCGGCGTCGTCGTTGCCGGGGACGATCAGCGCGCCCAGGTCCTCCGCCTCGATCATGCGGCGCAGGTCGTCGCGCAGGGACAGGGTGCTGCGGGAGTAGCGCGCGAACAGGTACGCGACGACTTCTTCGGGCAGGTTCTTGAGCGCGTAGACCGGGCGGTCCATGTTGGTGAAAAAGCGGGAGATGTCAGCCGTCATGGCTCCTATGATACCCGCCACGCGCCCGGAATCCGACCTACGGCGTCACGCCCGGCCAAGACTGGCCTGCTTCCTCGGCCCAGGCCGGGCCTTCGCCGGTCAGAGTCTGCGCCATCTGCGCGTTGAGGGCGCGCTCCTGCCGCAGCGTCGCCAGTGTCAGGCCGCCGTAAGTCAGAAGCAGCAGGGCCGCCAGCGGCGGCGCGGCGGCGCGGAATCCCCCGCGCAGGGCGTCTGAGGCCGGAACGCGCCGGGCCAGACCGGCGCCGAGGCTGGTCAGGGCGACCAGGAGCGGCAGCGCCAGCGACGCCAGCACGCACAGGCCGGGCAACAGCTCGTCCAGCGGCGTCGGAGTCGCGTCGTCCCCGGACAGGCCCAGCAGCGAACGCTCCAGCCGGATGACCGAGACGACGTTCTGCGTCTGCCAGCGGGCGAGAGCGATGACGACGCCCAGGACAAGCGCCGCGCCGACAAGCGTCCGCAGAATCGTCCGCAGGCGGCGTCCGAGGATTTCGCGCTCCGTGGGGTTTGCAAACGCCATGCGGACGATGACGACCACCGTCAGCGCGAGCAGCAGGCCGCCGCCCCAGGAACTTCCCGCCCCCATGTCGGATTGCACCCAGACGGCCCATACTATGCACTCCGCCAGCACCAGCAGTCCTGCCCACAGGAACGGGCGCACTTTCGGCGGCGCAGCGGCCTGCGCCGGGGCCGTTCGGCGGCGCATCAAAGCCGCCACTCCCCCCAACAGCAGCAGCCACAGCACATTGCCAATCACCAACAGATCGGCGGCCCACAGCGCCGACAGAGTGACATACGGCTTGTTCAGATCGGGCCGTAGCTGTCCGTTGTTGATGATCGCCCGCGCCTTTATTGCTGCGGCTGTTTCCGACTGCACCCAGCGCGCCTCATCGTCCTGCCCGATCTTGTGCAGGTACGCAAGATACGCCGCTGTCCGCAGATTGAGGTACACACTTTCGCCGCGGTTTGCCCTTTCCTGCTCGGAAGGCGTCAGTTTTATCGACAAGGGGGGCGTGCCGCCGGGCCTTCCCGCCGCCACTTGCGTGATCGCGATGCCGACCAGTGAGCCGATGACAAATTTGGACTGGGCGCGCATCAGGCCGCCGCAGCGCATCAGCGCGTGCCGGATCGCCATGCCGTCCTGCCTCCGTCCCGCCCGTTCGTCCTCCACCGCCAGGTACGTCGCCACGCGGGCGACGGCCCGCAGCCGGGCGTACTCCGGCAGCAGCACGTCGGCCATGGACTGCTCGCGCCAGAGGGCGTTCGGGTCGCCGTAGGCTTCCTCGTGCAGACGCCACTGCCCCGTCGGCTCGTCGGCCAGGTCTTCGTTCCACTGCGTCTTCGTCCCCTCGCGCCGGACGGCGGCCAGCGCCTCGGCGTCCCGGTGCGCCGCGAACAGCCCGACGGCGCGCATGAACGGGAAGAACGCATTGTCCGGGTCCAGCCGCTCGCCGTCGGCGCAGTCTTGATCGAACGCGGCCGTGTCGGCGGCGGCGGTCGGCGGCGGAGAATAGGCGTCCGTCTTTGGCATCGGCTCGCCGGACAGCAGATACTCCTCGCTGCGGCTGAAGTGGACGGCGCTGAGTGTGGCGTAGCGGAGCGCGTTGGCTTCCAGCGACGGCGTATTCGGGAAAACCCCCTTCAGTGCGCGCAGGCGGGCGATCTGCTGTTCGCGTGCCGCATAGACGGTCGTCGTGTGAGCCAACTGCAGGGGAAAGTCGCCGGGGCGCCGCGCCGCGACGGCGTCCTCCCGCGCCCGGTCGCCCCGCCGCGAAAGCGTGTACGAGTCGGCATCGGGCAGGCACCAGGGGAACGGATGGTACAGGCCCAAGCTGGCCGTCCATTGGACGCGGGCCAGCCAGCGCGTTTGCGGGGCGATCAGCAGCGCCAGCAGCGCGCCGAGCGCCAGCCCGGCGAGCCACAGGGGAACGGTGCGGTTCATGGGAGTTTCCTCGGAAGCCGGCGACTGAAGTCGCGCCAACAAGAGCACAAAGTGTCCCTGCGGACACTAAAATCTGAGTCCGCGAAGGCGGACTTCGTGATCTTTTAGCCGCGACTTCAGTCGCCGGGCGTGATTGCTATGCGAGCAGCGGGGTCGCCAGGCGCGACGCGCGGCGGACCGGCGGCGGGCGGCGGTCCGCGTCAGCCACGGGCGGCGGCGGCGTGTCCAGACGGGACAGCGAGGCGGCGGACAGGCCGGGCCGGTCCAGCAGGCGGTCCACGGCGGCCATGTCCAGCGGGCGCGGCTTGGCCGTCACGGGCGGGGATGCCGCGCGGTGCGCCGTCGCCGGCGTCTGCGTCGTCCAGGCGACGGCGGCCAGCGTCACGACGAGCGAACAGGCCGTTCCCGCCAGCAGCGGACGCGCCGCGTGCCACAGCGACCGCCACCAGGGCGACGGCACGCGCAGGGCGTCCAGCACCCGCGCGTCGAAGTCCGTCGAGGGCGGCGGGACGGGCAGGCGGCGCAGGCCGTCCCGCAGGGCGGCTTCCAGTGTGGGTTCGTCCGGCGCGTCAGGCATCGTTTTCTCCCAGGGCCGCCGCCCAGAGAGCGCGGAACTGGGCGCGGGCGGCGTTCAGGCGCGAACGCACCGTGCCGACGGGGACGCCCAGCGCGTCGGCGATCTCGTGGTACTCCAGGCCCTCGATCTCGCGCAGGACAAGCGCGGCGCGCATCGGCGGCGTCAGCCGGTCGAGCAGCGCCTCCACCAGCAGGCGCGTGTCCACGGCGTCCTGGGAGGACGGCGCGGCGGCCTCGGCCACGGCGTCCGGCGGCGCCTCGCGCGTCCAATGCGCCCGCCGCTGCCGGTCCAGGCACAGCCGCACGACGATTCGGAGCAGCCACGGGCCGAACCCGCCGTCGCCGCGCAGTTGCGCCAGCCCGCGAAAAGCGCGGACAAACGCTTCCTGGGCCACGTCCTCCGCCTCGTCGGGCCGACGCCGCAGCACGTGGGCCGCCAGACGCACGGCGCGGGGCCGGTAGCGCCCCAGCAGCCAGCGCACGGCGTCGGCGTCGCCCGTTCGCGCCCGCGCCACCTGCCGCGCTTCCTCCAGGTCCGTGCGTGCGTCCCGCTCCGACGATGCGATCATCGGGTAGGGGAGACTCATCTGCGCCATGCTTGCTCTCCGCTCCTACCGATAGTGACGGGGTGAGCGTATGCTTTGGTTCGCCGGCGCAAGAAAAAAGCCCCCTGCGCGTGCAGGGGGCTTTTGACGTTTGCTTGATCGGGAGCGGTCAGGCGAATTGGCTGCCCTTCGCGCGTCGGCGCAGGATCAGCCCGCCGAGGCCGAGCAGGCCGATGCCAAGCGCGGCGAATTGGGACGGCTCCGGCGCGG
>CAZZVX010000255.1:0-7481 GCA_964657535.1 Armatimonadota bacterium
GTCCAGGTCAATATCCCAGCCGTGGTCGCAGCGCCAGCGGTTGTTGCGCAGGATGATCGGCTTGACAGCGTCGATTCGCGGCAGGTCCGGGTGGCCGTTCGCAATGGCTGTGTTGAGATCAATGCCCCCTAATCCCCAATATCTGTCCCGTCCCCAGGAGTTATAAGAGCCGTGGTCGCCGGTCTCCTTGACGGTATCAAAGATGTCGCAGTATTCAATCACATGGCCGCCCCAGCAGCCGCCGCCGATGTTGATTCCGGCGCGTGGCACGTCGTAGAGAGAACAGTGTCGCACGGTGATGTCCTGCGCCATGTCTATCTCGATGGGCGCGGTCTGGAGTTCAGACTGGCCGGTCTCATGGATGAGGCAGTCATTCACCAGACAGTCCGAAGGATAGTTGTCCGTCCGCGGGCCGGGCGTTGTGTCAATGTGGCTGAAGTCCTGCCGCTGGTCGTATTGAAACAGCGGACTCCGTACTGCCTTCGGATCGCCGACGAACGCAACGCCGTTGGCCCCGGCCCTGTCAATATGGCACCCGCTCACGACGACCCGGCGGTTGTAGTTGCTGACGAAGACCGCGTTCCCGCCCAGTTGATCCAGGTCGGAATCGCGCAGTGAGCAATCCACCGCGCCGCTGAAAAGAATCGCTCCCCCCGGAAGATCGTCCAGTCGCTGCGCAGCAGCGGCTCTTTGTTCTCCATGAACGTCCGCAGGGCGTGCTGGAACGTCAGGCCTTGCAGGGACACGAATCGGACGGGAGCGCTGTCCGTGCCGCGGAAGTCAATGATCGTCCGCAACCGGGGGACTTCGATCCGCGCGCTTTCCAGGTCCAGACCCGGCGGCGGGTAAAAATAGAGGGTGTGCGTTTTGGTGTTGAGGAACCACTCGCCGGGCGCGTCCAGCTCCTCAAAGATGTTTTCCACGTACCGATACGCAGAGTGCATCGGCGCGGGCCGGTTGTTCTGCCAGCCCCCCTCATACTTCAGCGTGTTATCGGCGTTCTTGCCGGTGATGCGGTACCAGAAGTCGCCCCAGGAGTATTGATGCATGGCGTGAATAAAACCGCCGGTCGGATCGGCCCAGCGCGCGACGCGCTCCGGGCTGATCGCGTCCGCCGCATAGCCGCCGAATATCTCTATCTTCGGGTCGTCATCGGGATAGCGCGCCAGCACCTGCCGTTCCCCGTTGACGAACAGCTGATCCGTGGCGACATCGTCGGGGACTGAGGCCTGCATGATCCCGTCGCGGTAGGGGCGCCAGTGGAGCGTGAGCCGTTGCCCGCCGCTCACGACCACTTTTTCGCGTTTATAAGCGCTGTAAGTGACCGGAGCGGCCTTCGTTCCAGAATCGGCGCTCGTCAGGACCAATGTTTGGGGCAAATAATACACGCCTGCGCGCAGGAAGACGGTGACGGGTTTCTTGCCTGCCAGTCTGCGCGCCGCCTGCTGGGCGCGGCCCAACGTGGCGAACGGCTTCGTGAATGTGCCGGGATCGGCATCGTCGCCTTTCGGCGAGACGTAGAATTGCGCGGAGTGAGAGGGTATTCCGAAAGCCAGCAGGACCAGGCATATCAGGCCTGCACGGTAAAGTGTTCTCATTATCATATCATCAAATTTCCTACGTGTGCGAGCGCAGATGGTCAATCTGCGCCTGCAGGGCGGAAGCGACCTGCTCCGTGTCGGCGATGGAGTCGGACTTGACCGACCTATCCCGCGTGTAGCCGACATAGGGGAGCCAGCCGTTGGAGCGGGTCTCGCGGCGCTTTGCCACGAGGGCGAAGAGCGGGTCGGCGGCGGTCGTCGTGACCTCCCGGCCCAGATCCTTGATCTGCAGCGGCGCCCCCAGTGCCTGAAGGATCGTCTGCGCCATGAGCAGGTGGCCGACGGCGTTCGGGTGGATGCCGTCGCCGCTGTAGTGGAACGTCGGGTCCGCCTTCTGCCGGGCGGCGAGGTAATCCGCGAGTGGCGTGTGCAGATCCACCACCTGCGCGTCCGTGGCCGGCAGAGTCATCTCCCAGCGCGCGTAGACGGCGAGCGCCGAATCGTAGTGGTCGTAGGGATTCAGGTAGCTGAAGTCGGCGGCGGTGACCGGGCGGATACTGTTGGGAATCGCGGTCGGGTCGAAGGGCGGGGGAGTCAGCAGTACCGTCTTGGCGCCGGCGGCCTTATCTACGGCGATGAGCTTGCGGATGCCGTTCTGGAAGGCCGCCATGCGCTCGTGGCTTTGCGGGTGGTAGATGCCGTCGTTCATGCCGTAGCAGGCAAAGACGATGTCCGGCTTGACGACGTCCAGGGCGGCCCACAGCCGCTCATGGAGCCAGGGCCGCGGGAACGGGTGCGCGTTCTCCGTCAGCCCGGACACGGTCTCGCTCGACAGTCCGATGCTGATGATGTCGAAATGCTGCGTGGGGTACAGCGTGTTGAGGTAATACTCCACGAACGTGACGTATTCGCCGGCCTGAGTGATGCTGTCCCCTAAAAACAAGACGCGCTTGCCGCTCAACGTGGCCGCCTGGGCGCGGGCCGGAGTTGCGGTCACGACGCCGCAAAGCACGGTCAGCAGTGCCGCAGTGAGGGCGTCAAGCCAAATGTTCTCCCAAAGCCGCATCAAGCAGTCTCCCAAAGTTTCCGCCAGTCAGCGCCGGTCCGGCCGGTATGCGAGCCAGTCCGCCAGCGTCGCCACGCGCTCCGAATGCCGACGGCTCCGCGCCAGAAAGCCCGCCCCATGCTGGGGCATCGGGTCCTGGTCGGTCGGCTGATAGCGCAAATCCACGCTCCAGCGGACGTGGTCCGAGTTGTTGGGCGTGGACATATGGATGCAGCGGTCGTTGAACAAAATCGCGCCGCCCTTCTGCACGGGCAACGAAACAGGCTGCACCTTCTTGGCCTTCTCCGGCAGTTGATGGGTGTCAATCTCAAGGTAACTGGTGCCGGTGAGGTTTTCCGTGTGAAACGACAGCACCCGCGTGCGGTGCGTGCGCGGCCAGACGTTCAGGCAGCCGTTGACCGCGTTGGCGTCCACCAGCGGGATCCAGACCGTGATGACCGGGTTGGAATTGGCGTCCGGCCAGTAGGACTTGTCCTGGTGCCAGGGAACCGCGCCCGCCGCCACGCCCGGCACTTTGGGGCGCGTGTTGTAGACGGGGTTGGCGAAGATCTCCGCTCCGATCAGCGACTCCACCGCGTCCAGGATTTTGGGGTTCGCCATCAAATGGTAGTAGCCGGGCCGCCGCTCGCGCCATGAACGGCCAAACCGCAAAAACTCTTCGTCACTGCGGCCCGCAAAAAGCCGGGCGAGGCGCGTCTCAAACGGTGCGCTTTCATGCCGGTCGTCAATAATGCCTTTGGCGAAAAGCTCCTGCGCGATTTCCTCCACTTTGTCCATCATCGCCTGACGCGCCGGGGCAAGGTCGGCGTCGGACAACAGGTGCGGCAGGACAAGATAGCCTTCCTCCCGATAAAACTCAATTTGCTCCGGCGACAAACTGCCGCCGATCAAAGCCTCGCGCAGAACTTCTTCCGTGTCGTTGTCAGGTGTGAGAACTGTCGTCATGGTGTTATCCTTTGTCTGTGCGGGTCATCGTGCAGGTCCAGGCCGGTAATCTTAAGCGCGTAGACGTGGTCGCACGGCTTTGTCCGGGGCAGCGTCACGACCAGGCCATCGGCGGTCTGCGTGAACGGCACGTCCCCGTGTCCCAGCAGCGAGACCGTCTTCACCGTACCGACCAAGCCCGGCGACGCCGAGGCCAGCGTCCGCACCGTCAGCGTCCCGTTGTCGGGCCAGCCCATCGCCAGCGCATACAACGTGTCGCCTTTGGTCGTGAACCGGAAGTCCTTGGCCGTGTAGGGATGGACCGCCTCGTTGTACGCGCCGCCGCCGGACTTGACCGCCCCCTCCCCGGAGAGCGTCCACGGGCGGGTGCTGAAAATGGCCTCCTCGTTGACGGCCATCCACGCCGCCATGCCCTGCAGGAACGCCAGCTCGTCCGAGTCAATGGTTCCGTCGCCGCGCAGCGGGATGTTGAGCATCAGGTTGCCGTTCTTGCTGACGATGTCCGCCAGCATGTGGATGACCTGGTCGGGCGTCTTGTACTGGTGGTTCTCATAAACAGAGCGCTTGTAGTGCCAGTCGCCGATGCAGGTGTCCGTCTGCCAGGGGTGGGGATGGATGACGTCGGACTGGCCGCGCTCGTAGTCCTGGATCAGACACTGCTGTTGGGCGTCGCTCAGGCCCTTGCCGTTCAGAACCGCCTCAAGACGGCCATGCCGCTTGATGTTCGTGTTATAGTGGTAGGCCGCGATCCGCAGGCCGATGTCGCTGATCTCGTACAGCGGCAGCACATAGTCGTCAAAGTACAGCAGGTCGGGGTGGTGCTGGTCCAGCAGGTCCACGATGCGGTTGTAGAACTTGTCCAGGTAGGCCCGGTCCGGCAGGTTCTGGGGGGTGGAGGTGGCCCAGTGGTCGAAGTTCTCTGGTTCACTGCCCATCGGGGCATGGTTCTGGGCGTAGAGATCCTGCGGATCCAGTCCCTCCCACCGCGTCCCCTTGCCGTCGGCTTTGGTCAGCTTGCCGTCGTAGGGGACGCCCGCCAGCGGGCCGGTTGCGTCGGCCCCTTGCGCCGGCTCCATCCAGCTCCAGGTCCGCGAGCCGTGGCTGCTGACGCCGAAGCGCATCCCGTGCGCCCGCGCCACCTTCGCCCAAGTGCCGACGATGTCCTTCTTCGGGCCGATGGCAACCGAGTTCCAGGGCTGGTGCTTGCTGTCCCAGCAGTCGAGGTTGTCGTGGTGCTGGCCCAGCGCCATGAAGTACTTGGCCCCGGCGGCCTTGTACAGCGCCATCAGATGCTCCGGGTCCCAGTTCTTGGCGTGCCAGATGTGTTCGATGTCCTTGAAGCCCACTTTGGAGGGGTGCCCGTAGGTCTTGACGTGGTGGTTGTAATCCTCGTGGCCCTCGATATACATATTGCGCGCGTACCAGTCGCCCTGTTCGGGGACGCACTGGGCGGTCCAGTGCGCCCAGATGCCGAACTTGGCGTCCCGGAACCAATCGGGACATTGGTACTGCGGGAGCGACTCCCAGTTCGGCTGGAACGGCCCCGTCAGCGGCGCGGCGTCGGCGCTGTCCTCGACAGATTCGCGGCGAGGGATGGACATGATGTTTCCTTTTGAGGCGGGCAAAAGCGGCATCGGGATGCCTCGATTTTGCGCAATGTTCGCATTTTAGCACCGACGGCTGTGTTTGGCAATTGCCCAGGGACGCTAAAAGTGGTATATTTTCGTCATGAGAACTGTCTGGGACGAGGATTGGCGCGGCCTGAAATGGCCGATCAGTTTGGAGACGCCGCCGGAAGTCGTTCAGATCGGTCAGGCCGTCCACGGGCTGCACGGGCACGAGCGCTACCTGCTCCGCGACCTGTGGTGCCTGCACCTCTACCCCTACGAGACCGTGCTGCGCGTCGGTCCGCACCGTCTCCCCATCCGTCCGGGGTACGCCGGCGTCAGCCCTCCCAACGTCCCGCTGGTGTACGAGTACCAGGAGCGCGTCCGGCACCTCTTCGTCCATTTCCGCTGCCCCGCCGGCCTTTGCCGCATCCCCGCCATGCAGGACTTGGGGGAAGACTTCCCGCGTTTCTCGCGTGAACTGGAGGAGATCGTGCAGGAGGCCGTCCGTCCACCGCACCGGCTCCAGGCGCGCCTCTGGGACATCTTGGGACGGCTCGCCGAACGCCCCCAGGCAGCGCCGGCCGATCCCCCGGCCGCGCACCCGGCGGTGGTGCAGGCGGTGCGGCTCATCGCGCTGCGCCTGAGTGAGCCTCTGCCCATCGGGGAACTGGCGCGGGAGTGCGGGGTGTCGGAGAGCTATTTGGGCCGGCTGTTCCGCGAGGAGTTTGGGACGACAGCGGTGGGGTATGTCCGCGCTCGGCGCGTCGAGCGGGCAAGGCACCTGCTGTGCCACTCCACCCTGCCGATCAAGGCCGTCGCGGCGGCCTCCGGGCTGCCCGACCTGCACTTCTTCAACAAGACCATGCGCCGCGCGCTCGGCCGGTCGCCTCGCTCCCTGCGTGCCGATGGCTGCCAGCCAACACCCTGAACGGGGACATTGAGAAAGGCCGGTAAAAAATATTTTCGGCATTGCCTGGAATGGCTTGACAAAGAGGGGTTGTGCTACTATACTTGAGTAAGCGCTTTGTCGTTACAAAAGAGGTGAAGGAGAATCTAATGAATACTCATCGCGGCATGGGCCGCACCCGGATCGGTTTTACGCTCATCGAGTTGCTTGTCGTCATTGCCATAATCGCCATTCTAGCCGCTATCCTCTTCCCCGTTTTCGCCAAGGCCCGCGAGAAGGCGCGGCAGATCTCCTGCGCCTCCAACGAGAAGCAGCTCGGACTTGGCTTCCTCCAGTACGTCCAGGACAACGACGAGACGTTCCCACAAGGGACGAACGCCGCCGCGACAGCCAGTGGTCGTGGTTGGGCGGGCCAGATATTCCCCTACGTCAAGAGCGTGGGAGTCTATAAGTGTCCCGACGACGCGACCTCGGACAATGCGGGAAACACGCCAATCTCGTATGGCTACAACAGCAACCTGTCGCCGTACCCCGGCGGCGGCACGGTGACCAATGCGCTAGCATCCTTGAATGCTCCTGCAAGTGCCGTCATGCTGTTCGAAATGGTAAATGCTGCAACAAGTGTTCCGTTGGGAACAGCCCCGGAAAATGGCTCCTGCGCCGGGAACGGACAGATATCCCCAAACCAAGGTACCACTATTGGGGTTCCCGATGGGCATTCGGCCGCTGGTAGCGCAGGCAAGAATTATGATACCGGTCGCCTAGGCGGCCTGGCGACGTCGAGCCTTAACTTGACGGGCCGGCACACGGACGGCGCGAACTACCTGCTTACCGACGGTCATGTGAAGTATCTGAAGGGCGCGGCGGTCTCGCCCGGCTACAATGCCGCAACGTCAACAGGCTACCAGAACCAGACGGCCAACTACGCCGCCGGGACATCGGGCGCTCTCACCAGCGGCGGGACGATGCCAGCCGCAACGTTTAGCGCAATCTAACTGCTTGTAGGAATTATCCTTCTAGGGCATATATGTGCCCGGACATCCGCAACCCTCTGTAACAGGACATCAAAAGGACAAAAATGAAACTCACACCGCGAAACACATCCATCGCCTTGAGCCTCGCCGCCCTGGGCCTCGCCGGCGCGCATCCCGCCGCCGCACAAACCGTCTACAACTTTGAAATCACCTCACGTTTTGGCAATGCTGTAAGCACCACGCTTTACAGCGGGCGAGGCGCACTCGGTGTCGGCGGCACCGTCTTCAACAATGCTAACAGCCAGCAGGTCAGTTTCACCAGCCCTGCTGCTCTGGATTCTAATGGTGCCGCCAGCAGCGTGACGTTCTCCGTCTCCGCCCCAGGAGGCAGTTTCGCCTACAGTCAGGCACCCACCTCTGCCTATACGGCGACCGATC
>CAZZVX010000256.1:0-7404 GCA_964657535.1 Armatimonadota bacterium
ACAGCAAACCCGCACAAAAACAAAAAGCCCGCTCAAGCCGGGCCGTTCGGAAACGGCGAGGCATGAGCGGGTCAGGGCGCGGCATGGTGGTGATGCCAGGCGCGCACAAGCTGACTGTGCGCGTGACAATGGGCATGGTCATGGAAAAGCGCATGACGATGCCGGAGCGCGTCCCCTCCCGCCTGCTGTTCCCGCCAGCAGCGTCCGTGCGTACGACCGGGCGAATTGTGATGGATGGCAAAGCCGTTCATTACTGTTATTATAGCGTCTTACGAGCAGACGTGTCAAGCAAGGAGGAAGGAATTTTTGCGTGCTTACGGACGGCCCCGGCGGTCATCCCGACCAGATACAAAAAGCCGCCCCCGACGTGCGCGAAAATGAGACTCAGCCAGACGGCGGACACCTCCCGCAGCGCCCAGACGCCGAGCAGCCCGCCCAGTTCGGTCGTGGATTCGACGGCCAGCGTCCAGCCGAGCGCCGTCCGGCGGGGATAGCCGGAACTGACCAGCAGCAGGGCGAGCGCCAACCCTTCGGGCAGTTTGTGCAGAGAAACTGCCGCCAGCAACGGTAAATTGGCGTGTCCCTGCGCCCCGCCCCCGTCGCCCGACGCCACGGCCAGCCCGTCCACGGTGCTGTGGACCGCCAGCGCGACCATCAGCAGCACCGCGTCCTTCCGAAGCCGCTCCTGCGCCCCCGTTTCAAATGCCGACGTGGAGCAGGCCGGGCAGATCGGGTGGACGAACCGGCTGACCAGCCAGAACAGCAGCGCCCCGCTCCCCACCGCCGCCAGGAACGGCGGCCAGGGCAGGTTCGCTTTGGCGTCGGGCAGCACGTCCCCCACCGTCACCGCGAGCAGCGCCGCCGCCGCGAGGTACACCAGCGCCGTCAATCGCCGCGCCGCCAGCCGCCCCAGCCCAACGCCCAGCGCGCCGCCTGCCCACGCGATCAGCATCGCTACGGTTGTTTGTAAAAGTACCGACTCCATAAAAGCCCCAGACCGCCCTCACTCTACCTGGTATCTCAGGGCGCTGTCAAAAACACTCAACAGCGAATCAGGTATAATCGTTACCAGCGACTCAGCAGAAAGGTAAACTTTATGACCATCGCCTGCCGCATGGGGTCGGCCTGACCTTGCTGTGTATCGCTGGGATTTGTTGCAAGGTAAATTTGTCGTTATGCTGTTTGATTCGCTGATATTGGCCGCCGTGACGGATGAACTGGGGCGCACGATTGTCGGGGGCAAGGTGGAGAAGATCACCCAGCCGTCGCCATTGGAGATCGTGCTGCGCATTTACCACGTCGGCAGGACGCATTACCTTCTGCTGTCGTGCGACCCGCAGTTTGCGCGGGCGCATCTGACACACATCCGGCGCGACAACCCGCCGCAGCCGCCCGCGTTCTGCTCCCAGCTCCGTAAGTATTTGGACGGCGCGTTCGTCCACGCCGTGTCGCTACCGCTCGGCTTCGGCGAGCGCGTGCTGCACGTCGAGTTCCGGGCCGTGGACGGCGCTCCTTACACGCTGATTATCGAGACGATGGGGCGGCTGAGCAACGTCGTCTTCGTCAACGGCGCGGGGACGATCTTAGGCGCGATCAAGCACATCGGGCGCGACCTGAATCGTTTCCGGCAGATCCTGCCCGGTCAGCCGTACCGGACGCCGCCGCGCCAGCGGACGGAAAACAGGGAATATAAATTCGACCCGCTCGGCGCTTACGAGCCGCCCGACGGCGAGCCGATGACGCCCGACGAGGCGCAGGCGTGGCTGCGGGAGACGTTCATGGGGGTCAGCCCGCTACTGGCGCAGGAGGTGGCACTGCGAATCCAGCGCGGGGATCTGACGCCGCAGACGCTCTGGTACGCCCTGAGCGGCCTGCTCTCGGTCGTGCGGGTCAACGACTGGTCGCCGCGCGTCTGGAGCGACGGGACGGGCGCGACTCAGGGCGCCTACCCCATCGCGCTGCTCTCCACGCCGCTCCCGAATCAGTACCCGCGCGATTCGATCAGCCTGGCGCTGGACAATGCCGCGTCAAGCCTGGAACAGGCGGAGACCTTCGACAAAGGCCGCGACTCGCTCCTGGCCGCCCTGCGTCGCAGCCGCAAGCTGCGCGAACGGGAGCAGAGCGAACTCATGCAGGGCATCCGCAACGCCGAACGCGCCGACGAGTACCAACAGTCCGGCGACCTGCTCCTCGCCAACCAGGGGCAGATTCAGCGCGGGCAGCACCTGGTCTCGGTCGTGGACTACTACGCGCCGCCGCTGCCGACCGGCGAGCCGACCATGCGTTTCATCGCGCTCGACCCGACGCTGGGCATCCACGAGAACGCCGAACGTTTTTTTCGCCGCAGTCAAAAGGCGCGTCGCAGCGCGCAGACGCTGCAGGAGAGGCGTGACCTGATCGCCGAGGAGATCGCGCTGCTGTCGCTGGCCGAGCGGGAAACGGAACGGGTCGAGGAAAAAGAACAGATCAGCAAGATTCGCGAAAGCATGGCGGCGCTGCTGTCGCGGGACGAGCGGCACGGAGCGGGACAACTCAGTGAGGCGGACGGAAAGCAGGCAAAGCCGGACTTCGAGGGACACAAGATCAAGACGTACAAATCGGTGGACGGCTGGGAGATACTGGTCGGCGAAAGCGCGACCGCGAACGACTACCTGACGACCAAAGTCGCCGCCCCGTCGGACATCTGGCTGCACGTCCGGGCGGCGACATCCGCGCACGGGGTCATCCGGGCGCAGAACCGGCCCGGATCGGTCTCGCCGGCGGCCTTGCAACACGCGGCGGAACTCGTCGCGGCGCGCAGCGAGGTCAAGCACTCGTCGCTAGTTCCTGTAGACTACACGCTCAAAAAGTACGTCCGCAAACCTCGCAAGAGCGCGCCCGGTTCCGTGACCTATCAGAACGAGAAGACACTGTACGTCTCCGGCATCCACGGCTAGCGCGTTTGACGGATACGCCCGCGCGTGTTGAGTTCTTCCTCGTCCTTCTCGTTCTGGATCAGGCGCGTCAGGTCCTGCACATCTTTGATGATGCGCTCGCGCATCAGTTGCTTCATGACGTGCGCTATTTCATCCTTGAGGATGACATCGGGCTTATCGCGCAGCATCCCGACAATGCCGGCTAAACTGACGCGCCCCTGTGAGACCTGCACGTCCAGCCGCGTGGAGTCCACAGGCCTTTTGCCGAATTCGCGCCGGACAGTGCGCGCGATTTCTACATCCACTGAATTCATAGGAGTTCCTCCCTTCCGTGTCTATTATACCCGGTGAGGTTCCGGTTCCATTCAGCGGAAGGGAATGCCGCCACACACGGCGAAACAGCACGGAAAGGAACAATAAACCACTGTGACACCGCAAGAAGCCCGCGAGACCGAATTTTCTGCCGCCGTCGCGCACGGCGCTTATCTCAACCACGCCGGGGTCGGCCCGGCCCCGGCGCGCGTCGTGCGTGCCGTCCAGGAAGGCGTGGCGCAGTCGAGCCGCGACCCGCTCGGCTATTTCATGCAGGGCGTACTGCCGTCAATCGCCTCGGCGCGCGGACGCCTGGCGCGGCTGATCGGCGTCCCGCCCGAACACCTCGCGATGACAAAAAACACCGGCCAGGGCCTAGCAATCATCGCCGATGGACTGATTTTAGGGCCGGGTGACAACGTCATATCCGCCGCGTGCGAATATCCCAGCGTCGTTTACCCCTGGTACGCCCAGCAGTGGCGCGGGATCGAAACGCGACTGCTGACGCCGCGCCCGGACGGCACTCTCTCGCTCGACGATGCCGCCGCGCTGGCAGACGGGGGGACCCGCGTGGTAACGCTTTCCTGGGTGCAGTTCAGCACCGGGTTCCGCGCCGACCTGAAAGCGTGGGCTGATTTTGCCCACGCGCACGGGGCGATTTTTGTCGTGGACGTGATTCAGGGCTTGGGCGTCCTGCCGCTCGACGCTTCGGCACTGGGGTTGGACGTCGTGGCGAGCGGCGTCCATAAGTGGCTGTGTTCGCCGGGCGGCACGGGCGGACTGTACATCGCCCCGCACGTTTTGGAGCGGATGCGCCTGGTGAACATGGGGGCGACGAGCGTGGTGGACGTGATCAAGTTCGACCCGCTGGACTTTTCGCCCAAGCCGACGGCCCAGCGCTACGAGGAAGGCTCGCCGAACGCCCTGGGCTTTCTCGGCCTGGACGCCGCCCTGTCATTGATCGAGGACATCGGCATTGAAACAATCGCCGCACGTGTGATGGGCCTTGCCCGCCACGCAATGGAGGCGCTGGAAGCCAAAGGCTACGTCGTCGCGTCCCCGCGCGAAGACGGCCGGCGTGCGGGCATCGTCATGTTCGAGCATCCCACCCACGCCGCCGACACATTGCTCGCGGCGCTCACCCAGGCAGGCGTCACCGCCGCCGTTCGCGGCGGGCGGGCGCGACTCTCGCCGCACTACTACAACACGGAAGAAGAGATTGACCGCGCGGTGGCGTCACTGCCGTAGGGAGCTGCGCCCCAGTCGCGCGGCGTCTTCGTAGCGAACGAGAAACCCGCCGAAGATGTCCAGCGCGCTGCCGATAGTCAAATCCACTTTTCCGTCCGAGAGTTCTTCTACGCGCTGAATGTCAGTGAGCCGACGCGCCCCGCCCGCGTAGGTCGTCGGGACGCTCGCCCATTCGCCGAGCCGCCGCACCAGTTCATCGTCAATCCCGCCCTGCCTGCCCTCGACATCAGCCGCGTGGATGAGCAATTCCGCACTGTGTCCCCCAAAGAAGTCGAGAGTATCGGCAGAAAGACGAGTCGCCGTCACCGTCTGCCACCGGTCGGTGGCGACGTGATAGGCTCCGTCCGATGTCCGGCGACACGAAAGGTCAATGACAAGACGGGCCTGCCCAACGGCCTTGACCATCGCCGCCAATCGCTCCGGCGCAAACGCGCCTTGCGGGAACAGATACGAGGTCACGATGACGTGACTTGCTCCGGCGTCTAAATAGGCACCTGCGTTCTCCGGGGTAATGCCGCCGCCGATTTGCAGTCCGCCCGGATAGGCGCGCAGGGCGGACAGGGCCGCAGCCTCGTTGCCGGAGCCAAGCATGATCACGTGACCGCCGCGCAAGCCGTCGCGTCGGTAGACCGCCGCGAACTCCGCCGCCGTCCGTTCCGAGACGTAGTTGACGACTGCCTGCCCGTCGTTCATCAGCGTGCCGCCGACGATCTGGACAACACGCCCGTCTTTGAGGTCAATGCAGGGTCGAAAGGCCACCGACTATCCCTCTTCCAACAAACGATCTATCAGCGTCGTCGCAGTGTGCAGACGTCGGTCGGGCGAACCGGACAACAAGGTGAAGGGCCGACCATGGGTGTTCAGCCACTCGACAAAGCGTGTGTGCATACCGAGTCGAATGTGTTCTCCATCGCGCGTCCCATCCTGTACAAAGGGAATGTCAACATCCGTCAAAAAATACAGGTCATATTGGTGCGAAGCCGCCAAGTTTTCCACGTCGGGAGAAAGCCTCCCAAGATAACGCTCATGCCACAGGCTGGTCGCGAAGGCGGGCGTGTCACATACCAGAACTCGATCCGCCTGTCGCGCCGCCGCGTCTTCCATCGCACATTGCTGAACGGCAATTCGGATAAACTCTTCCGACCGCCAAACGAGCGCATCCGGCCCACGCATCTTTATTTCCGCGTATTCACGTCCGTATTCCGGGACCCATACTGTCTTGTAATGGGCCGCGAGCGCCTGTGCCAGTGTCGTGCTGCCACTCGACTCCGCCCCGATAATGGCGACCCGCTTGACAAAGTACGCACGCACGCACGGCTCCAAGAACCCCCAGTGTTCCAGAGGGCACGCTCGTATCGCGGTTCCCGAACAAGAAATACGGGTCCGCTCTCGATCCACCAGCACATGGCGGCAACCAAGATAATGGGCGAACGGTTCCCCGTAATCCTCCGAAGTAAAGACGACATCTGGCGTGCAGCCCAGAAGTTCGCGTGTGTAAGAAGCCCAGCCTTCTGAGTCATCGTCACTCAGCGTGTCCGCCACTTCAAGGATTTCTACATTCGGGTGAATCTCGCGCAGCCAGCACGCTCGAAGAGATGCAGGAACCGTCTGCGCCGGCTTGCCGCAGACGATCACCGTGAGATGGTCCACCTGCGCTTCCGCCGTCTCAATGAGAAACCGATGCCCTCGGTGGGGCGGATAGAACTTACCGACAATGACTCCTCGTTTAGCCATACGTCGCTCCCGCAGGCTTGGAAGAATCAGACGGCGCTTGATTGACTAAAGACCGACGCCACTGCCGCAGGCCGAGGACACAAAGTGCCAGAAACAACCCATACAGAACGCTCGTCAAGTACAAGTGTTTGTAGGCGTACAGGGCCACATAGATTACGTCGGCCGTCATCCAAACAAGCCAATTCTCAATCAATTTCTTGGTCAATAGATATTGCGCCGCCAAACTCAGCGTCGTGGTCAGCGCATCCCAGAACGGGGCCGCATCGCGAATACTTCCCAGGTAGTAGGTCATCCCGCAGGTGGAAAGAGCAGTCAGCACGGCTAAACCTAAGCCCAGCGTCAGACGGAGGCGCGAAACCAGCAGTCGACTGTGACGCTCACCCCCGTGCAGCCACAAGTACCAGCCGAGAAACCCAAGAATGATGTACAGGACTTGCAGCGACATATCCGCGAACAGGCGAGTTCGCAGAAACAGCGCGGCAAAGAAGATGCTGTTGACGATGCCCACCGGCCAGTTCCAGACATTCTCCTCCACCGTCAGCCAGACGCACAATCCGCCCGAAACAAATCCGAGGACTTCCGTCAAGTCCAGCGGCAGCCGGTGCTGCCAGGCTCCCAGAATGAGGATAACGGAGGCGACACATCCCACACTAACCCACAGTCGTTTCATCACTGTCTCATTGTACCCGCCCCACAAACAGCAAGGCCCCTTCTCCTCAGAGAAAGGGCCTTGACATATAGATAACTGCGACCATGACCGGATAAAGGGTCACTTACGCGATGGCGCTGTCGCCGCGCTCCCCGGTGCGGATGCGGATGGCTTCCAGGACCGGCGTCACGAAGATCTTCCCGTCGCCGATCTCGCCCGTCTTGGCCGCGCCGACGATTGCGTCCAGGACTTTCTCCTGGTCGGCGTCGGGAACGACAACGATCAACTGGACTTTCGGCAGCAGGTTGACCTGGTACTCGGAGCCTCGGTAGTGCTGCGTGTAACCCTTCTGCTTGCCCGCGCCCTTGATCTCAGTCACACTGATCCCGTGGATGCCTAGATCATCCAGCGCGGACTTCACCTCGTCCAGCCGGCTGGGCCGGATTATCGCCTCTATTCGTATCATCGTGTTTTGACCTCCCGATAGTTATCCCGCCATGGCGGGTATCCCTGCCTGGTCGCCGGAGTAGCCCTCCTCGCCGTGCT
>CAZZVX010000257.1:0-7366 GCA_964657535.1 Armatimonadota bacterium
TTTTGCGTCTAGGGCGACTACGGGTAAATACCGCGTGTCAGTGTGGCCTCGGCGACGCGGGAGACGCCGACGACGTAAGCCGCCGTCCGCAGGTCCACTTCGTGGTTCTGGGCGGCGGCCCAGACCTCGGCGAAGGCGCGTGTGAGAATCCGTTCCAGGCGGTCGTTGACTTCCTGTTCGCTCCAGAAGAACGATTGGATGTCCTGCACCCACTCGAAATAAGACACCGTCACGCCGCCGGCGTTGGCAAGCACGTCGGGGATGAGCAGGATGTCGCGGTCCCGCAGGAGGACATCGGCATCGGGCGTGGTCGGGCCGTTCGCGCCTTCGACGACCATACGGGCTTTGATCTTCTCGGCGTTCGCCTGGGTGATCTGGCCTTGCAGGGCGGCGGGAACGAGAACGTCGCAGGGCAGTTCCAGCAGCTGTTCGCCGGTGATCGGGTCCGCGCCGGGGAAGCCGACGACGGAGCCGGTGCGCTTGACGTGGGCGACGAGCGCGGGGATGTCCAAGCCTTTGGGGTGGTAAACGCCGCCCTTGACATCGGAGACGCCGATGACACTTGCGCCGCGCGCATGGAAGAGCCGGGCGGCGGCGCTGCCGACGTTGCCGAAGCCCTGCACAGCGACGCGCGCCCCGTCGAGTTTCCACCCGCGTTTCTTGAACGCTTCCTGAGTGACGATGACGACGCCCAGGCCCGTCGCGTCTATCCGGCCTTCGGACCCGCCGATACTGACGGGCTTGCCGGTGACGACGGCGGGGACGGTGTGGCCGGCGTGCATGGAATAGGTGTCCATCATCCAGGCCATGATCTGGCCGTTGGTGCCGACGTCGGGGGCGGGAATATCGCTGTCGGGACCGATGATCGTGCTGATCTCGGTCGTGTAGCGGCGGGTGAGGTCTTCGAGTTCGCCGCGCGAAAGCGCCGCCGGGTCGCAGACGACGCCGCCTTTGGCGCCGCCGAAGGGGATGTTGACGATGGCGCATTTCCAGGTCATCCACATCGCCAGCGCCCGGACTTCGTCAATGTCCGTGTCGGGGTGGAAGCGCAGGCCGCCTTTGGCCGGCCCCCGGCTGGTGTTGTGCTGGACGCGGTAGCCCGTGAACATCTGTGTCCCGCCCCGGTCCATGTTGACGGGGAAGTGTACGGTCAGTTCGCGCTTGGGAAATTGCAGGATGCCGTGAACGCTGTCGTCAAGACCGATGATTCCGGCGACGTTTTCCAGCTGCCGCAGGGCGATCTTGTACGGGTTGGTTTCTTCCGTCAGGCGGGCGATGGCGGACGGTCGTTCTGCCACAGTCGTCATTGTCTCTGGCATAGTCTTTACTCCTTGATACTGTATTAGACACTTATTACTGTCGGAAAGTTTCATGGATTTCGGAAGCCTGCCTTTTTGCTGCGGTCGGGGGTCAGGGTTTGAGAGTGAGGGTGACGATCTTGGTGACGCCGTTCAAGGCGGCGGTGCAGGTGACATTGGTGGACTTGGTGACGGTGTGCGTGGTCACCGGAAAGGTCTGGGATGTATAGCCGCGCGCCACCGTCACGGCAGCCGGGACGGACATGAGCGAGGTGTTACTGCTGTGCAGAGTCACGACCGTGGCCGTGGACACAGACGCTTTGAGGGTGACGGTGCCGGTGGCGCCGCCGCCGCCGGTCAGGGTGGCGGGAGAGACGGACAGAGACAGCAGAGCGGCGGGGACAGGGTTGACAGTGACGGTGGCGACTTTGACGACGCCGTTCCAGGTCGCTTTGAGCGTAACGGGGACGGCGGACGAGACGGCGTGAGACGTGGCGATGAACGTGCCGGAGGTCACGTGGGCGGCGATGGTGACGGACGACGCGACGGACAGGGCATTCGGGGCGCTGCTGGAAAGAGCCACCACGGTCGGCACGGACACGGCGGATTTAAGGGTGAGCGTGACGACGGCGTTGGCGCTGCTACCGACCACGGCGGCGGGGCTGACGGTCATCGTAGACAGAGCGGCGGGGACCGGGTTGACGGTGACGGTCGCTCTTTTGCTGACTCCGGCGGCGGTCGCGGTGATGACGACCACGGTCGGCACGGTGACGGCGTGCGAAGTCGCGCCGACGGCAAAGGAAGTCTGTCCTGCGCCGAAGGTGGCTTTGGAGAGCAGGGACAGGGCGGCGGGGTTGCTGCTGGAAACAGCAACGACTTCGCCGCCGGCAGGTGCGGGGCCGTTGAGCGTGAGGGTCCCCCGGAAGTTGCCGCTGCCGCCGATGACGCCGGCGGGGCCGAGGGTGAGGGCCGCGACGGCTTCGGAGTTCCAGGTGGTGTAGGCAGGCGTCAGCAGAAAGGCGCGCTGGGCGCCGTTCAGGGTGCCGACTCCGGCGACCTGCCCTCTGGCGTTGATGGCGTCGGCGCTGAGGTTGGTCCAGCCGGGGAGGTACGGAGCCAGGTCAACCACGGCGTCGTAGCCGGAAACGAACGCCGTCTGGCCGGTGGAGTTGTGGTTGGCATTGTAAGTGGCGGCGTTGCCGATCATCAGGCCGTTCTGGTTGAGGGCGACGGCCGTGCTGGATTCGTTACCCGATGAATCGCTGCCGAAATCGGAGATGTTGTAGATGGGGGTCGTCCAGCCCGTCGCGTCGCTGTAAAGGAAGGCCGAGGTGCCTTTGGAGATGTCGGCGTTGCCCATGACCGAGCCGCTGTCGTTGAGCGCCACGGCGGTGGTATCCACGGACGTTTCAAAGACCGGGTACGGCAGCGCGAACAGGGAGCCGTCGGCGTAGCGCAGGTTGGCGGCGGCGGACGTCCCGCTGCCGGTGTTGACGATGGCCTCCCCATCGTTGTTCAGGCCGGCGGCGGTGCCGGAAATCCGGGTGGTCGCCCCGTTTGTGTCCAGAAAGGCGGTTTCGCCGAGATAATTGTGGGCGGAGTCGGACAGGCTCGCGTTGCCGAGCGCCTGCCCGACGCTGTTGAAAGACATGCCGTAGAGAGAAGAAGCGGCGTCGCCGCTGCCGAAGTTGCTGACGTCTAAAAACGGCAATCGCGCGCCGGGCGTGTACCGGAAGGCGATCTCGCCGGCGTAGTTGTGACCGGAGTCGTAGGTGTCGGCGGTTCCCAACACCTGACCGTCGGCATTGAGGGCGACGGGATAGCAGAAGCGGTCGCCGCCGCTGTCGGAGCCGAAGTTGCCCAGACTGCCGATGTCGGTCAGCGGGCTGGACGCGCCGGGCGTGTAAAGAAAGCCGGTTTCTCCTGAATAGTTGTGGCTGCTGTCGTAAGTGTCGGCAATGCCGACGGCCTGCCCGGCGGCGTTGAGGGCGACGGGGGTGTTGATTTCCTGCCCCGTGCTGTCCGTGCCGAACTGCCCCAGCGTGCTGATAAAAGTCACGGTCCCGGCTTTGGAATGGAGGACAAAGGCGGTGCGGCCATCAGGATTGTGCGCGGAGTCGTAACGGGTGGCGCTGCCGAGCAGGTCGCCGCTGTCGTTGAGAGCGGTGGCGGAACTGATGCTTTTTCCGGCGCTGTCCGTGCCGGGTAAGGCGACTTGGCCCAGCACGGTGACGGTGCCGCTGCTGTAGAGAAAGGCCGTATAACCGGTCGGGCTATGGCTTGCGTTGTAGGTGGCGGCGGTTCCGGCGATCTGCCCGAATGCGTTGAGGGCGGCAATGGTGATGCTGCTCTGTCCGGCGCTGTTCGTGCCGAAACTCGGCAGGGTTTGCGCCGTGAAACTGTCCGGCACGTCCGATGTGACGGTGTAGGAGCCGTTCGGGGCGATGGTGACGGTCAGGCCGGATTGAAAGTCCGTTTGCATCGGGGTCTGCTTGGCGATGCAGACGTCGTCACTTTCATTACACAAATCCATGTTGACGACAAACAGGGAGCTGGTGTAGACGGCGAGCGGGGCGCCGCTCGTGTCCGGCTGTCCAGAACCGTCCGCCCCGACGCCGCAAAGCGCGAACGGATAATTGCCGCCGCCGCCTTCCGTCACCTGAAAGTTGACGGCGGCCAGGCCGCTGGAATGGGGGGCGACATAGGTGCGCCGCTCGCCGACGGCGGTCGGGCCGTAATTCGGCACGAACTGGCCGGAAGAGTTGAGATTGTAGTTGCTGCCGACGATGTAGGTGTCGGTGTTGTTGATGACTTGGACGTAGAGATTCGGGACATCCCCGCCCGGCCCGACTTTAATGACGGGACTGTGGGCCACGGTGGGGGCGGCCGGGAAGGCCAGGAAAATCAGGGCGGGAATAGCCCGTGTCAGGCGCGAGTATAGGGTTGTCATCGGTCGTTCCTTTGGAGCGGCAGAACAGTGGAAAACGGATCGGCACGAATCTTAATTGGTCTTGGTGTATTATACATCATTTCCCACGCGCACCACTGTATCATAAAAGTCGTCCCTGATGTGACTTTGTTCACTGCCAATCGCCCATCAAGACGAACGGCGCCCAATAACAGGGATGGGCGTAAGGCGCTTGAGGGTTGGCCGAGAAGGGCGGCAGGCTTGACGGCGCACTGCCGACGGCAGCCGTGCCGCGCCCGCGCCGCGTCCCGGACGGTGCGGCGAGCGTGCCGCGCAGCAGGGCGAGCTGGGCCTGACGCAAAGCCGCCGCTTTGGTGACGGCGGGCTGCGCCTGATGACAGCGGTAGAACTCGCGCATCAGCATCTCCGTGCTGGCGTCGGAGACGGGCCAGAGGGAAGCCAGCACGGCCCCCGCGCCCTGCTTCTGCGCGACCGTGCCGAGGCTGTCCACTTCCTTGCCGTCGGCGGCCTGCCCGCCGGTCGCCGTATCGCAGGCGGACAGAGTCAGCAGGTCCACGCGCTGGAAAATCTGGGGCGCGTTCGCCAATTGCGTCAGGCTCAGTCGGGCGCCGCCGCCGAGCAGCAGGAACGAGTCGTCGGGGCTGCCGGGCTTGAGCGCGAAATGGCTGGCGATATGGACGAGGCCGTAGCGCCGGGTCCCCAGGGCGCGGTCCATCGTGGTCGGCGTGAAGTCGTCGTTGAGGAAGACTTCGCCAGGGACGACGCCGCCCGCGTGCGCCGCGTCTTTGATGACGCCGTGCAACTCGCCAGGGACAGCCGGCAGCGGGTCCAGCCCCGACGCGGCGGGAGGCAGGGAGACGCCGAGGCCCAGCCCTTCCCAGGTCTGCCGCCGGTCCTGCCGGAAGCCCGTGTGGCTGCCCATCGTGAAGACTTCGTTGTCGTAGCGCTCTACCAGATAATGCGAACCGTCGTACAGGGCGGCGATGGGGACATAGCGCAGTTCGCCGTCCAGGGACCACATCAGCGTCAGCGTCCCCGACGGCCCCTGCGCCTGTGCCAAGTCGGCGGCGATGGGGGCGAACAGGATGTCGTAAAGCCGCCGCGCGGGGCCGCGCGGGTCCACGTCCGGGTCACGCAGGGCCGACTGGAAGGCCGCAATCCTGCGGTCTAAATCCGCTTTCTTGATCGGGTACTGCTCCACTTTCTGGCTTTGGGCAGTCGTGACGATGACGGCGTAGCGGTCGGGCGCGACAATGGTTTGCAGCACGACGGCGTCCCGCCCTTGCGCGTGCAGATCGTTCAGGTCGTCCTGCAAGCCCGAAGCGTCGGAGATGGCTTTGAGGCGTTCATTCAGGCTTTCGTTTTCGGGCGGCCCGGCGCGGAACGCATCGGCCAGCCCGGCCTCAAAGGCGTTCAAATGAGTGTTGGCGACGGTCAGGGCATCGTTGATGTGGCCGAGTCGGGCCTGGTCGGCGTCGGACAATGACGCCTGCTGCTGCCGGTCCAGCAGGTCTTGTTTCTGCCGCCCCAGCGCCGTGACCTGCCCGGCGACCTGCGCATATTGGCGTTCCAGATCGCTCTCCTGCGCGTTGAGATCGGCCTGACCGCCGTCTGCCGCGCCGCCGCGCAGGAAGTCGGCGTATTCCTGGGTTTTGAGCAGGTCCAGCACCTGCTGCGCTTCGGGCAGTCGTCCGGCATCAATCAGAATCTCGGCGAGACGCCGGTACGCCGCCTCTTTAGACGCGATGAAACTCTGCTGCGGCCCGCGCCCCAGGCCGCGCAGGCTCTGGCGTATGCGCTGGTAGGTATTGACGGCCAGTTTGCCGTAGAAGACGGCGAGATTGGGCCGGGACTGCGCCTGGGCCGCGAGCATCAGCCGGGCGTAGCAATAGCCCTGCGCCCGCAGGACGCCGGTTTGGCGCGTCACGGCGAGCGCCTGCTGGTACAGTTCGGCGGCGCGGTCTGGGCGACCCCGGTCCAGAGAGACATTGCCCCAGTTGACCAGCGCCCATTGCTCCGTTTCCAGGTCGCCGGTCTTTTCCGTGATCGCCAGGGCCTGCCGGAAAACATTGTCGGCGTCCGAGTAGTCTTTGAGCAGCCAGTATGCTTCGCCCGTGTTGCTCAGGGCGACGCCGAGGGCGGCGTTGTCCGGGATTCGGCGGGCAAGTGTGATTGCTTTCTGATAGCACTCGACGGCGTCCCGAAGCCGTCCTTCATAACGGAAAGACCGTCCCAGGCCGCTCAGAAAGGCGGCTTCGCCGTCTTCATCGTGCGCAATGCGTTCTTGTTCCAGCGCCTGCCGGTACGCCTGGATCGCCTTTGGGTACTGTCCCAACGATAGATAAGCGCCTGCCAGACCGCCGACGGCCGCTCCGACCGCGTCCCCGGAGTGCAGCTGCCGCTCGCGGGGGAGCGCCTCGCCGTAGAAGGCGACGGCCCACCCGAATTCACTGAGACTGTTGTATCCGTTGCCTAAAGACAGCAGTGCGTCCGCCGTCATCTGCGGGGCGTGGATCGTCTGCGCGATGTGCAACGCAGTGTTGTACTGCGCGTTTGCGCTTCGGTACCGCCCTTGCGAGAACTCGCTGTTGCCGAGCAAAAGATGCAGACGGGCCGCGAGCGCCGGGTGCGCGCCCACCTGCGAGAGTCCCGCGCGGCAGTCCGTCGCCGCTGTAGGATATTGACTGAGGGCGTTTTCCGCATCGGCCAGCGCGGCCAGAGCGGCGGCTTCTTGCGGCGGCGCGTGGGTGGCGCGGGCAATACTCCGGGCCGCCCTCGCGGCGGCGGCGGCCTCGGCGGGCCGGTTCAGTCCGAGCAGCGCTTCGCTCTTCGCGCGCCGGGCGTCCGCCTCCAGTTTTCGGTTGCCCAGTCGCTGCGCGATCTGCTGGGCCTGTTGCGCGGCGGTTTCGGCCTGGCGTGACTGGTCGAGCGCATCATCCACATCGGCGAGGGCGGTCAGACATTTCGCGGCGTCGGCCCTGCTGCCGGCACGGCTCTGTGCGGCCAGGGCCTGCTGCAGCAGTCCGCGCGCCCGCGCGTACTGCCCCGTGTCGAAGGCGAGCAGGCCGGACAGCCGGAGCGTTTCCCCGCGCTCCCTCGACTCCTGTGAGCCGCTCTCCAACAACGCCGCGCGCTGCAG
>CAZZVX010000258.1:0-7353 GCA_964657535.1 Armatimonadota bacterium
GATGGAGAAACGCTTGCCGTTTAACTGCTTGAGGAACTTGGAATGCTCGTGCGCCGAGAGAGAATTGCCCGCGAAGATGACATCCGGGCCGGTTCCGTCACTCAGGGCCTCGATGACTGCGCGCGCGCCGAGATAAGACCCGCCAATCCCGATGGATACCAATGTATCGGAGTTGTCGCGTATCTTGTCCGCGAGCGTTTTGATGGTGCTGACTTCGCCCGGCGTGACGATCTTGGCCGGGTCCACCCAGCCGAGGAAGTCGTCCCCCAGGCCGCCGCCGTCGGTGACTTTCTTGTTGGCGAGGTCAACCGTGTCCTGGAACGAAACGACCTCCTCGGCGGTCAGGTCGGGGGCGAAATAGCCGTAGTCGTAGGTAATGGGCAGCGCCATGATGTGTCTCCTCCAAAAAAAGGGCGGACGCCGGTGCGTCCGCCCTATTGTACCCAAAGTTTTGATGCGAGCCTCAGTCCCGAATGGACGCTATCCGCTCGCCCCGACGCCGTAGTGCGGGACAAGCCCGTTGTCGGCCCCGGCCGTGGACGTGCTTTCCTTGCCGAGCGCGTCACGGACGAGCCGGGGCCACCAGTCCTCCTGGGGAGTGGTGAGTTTGCGGGCGTCGAGCGTGGGAGTGGGCAGTTCCATGATGCGCGCGGCTTCTTCGAGGATGTCTTTCACCGTGCCGACGGACGGTTTGAGCCAGCGCCTCCCGATCTGCGCGTGCAGAACCTCGTCGGCCCAGTCGAAGTCCTGGAAATAGGTCGTCAGGGGATCGTCGGCCTTCTGCGCGATGAGCCATTCCCAGCGCTTTCCCGTCTCGCCGTTCATCAGACTCTGCTCGATATAATACAGAATGACGTGGCGCTCCAGCGGAGTCCGGTCTTTGTTCAGGTGCAGTGACCAGCCGACGTGGTTGGGATAGCGCGACCAGTCCACATTGTTCTTAATGAACCACACTTCCCCCATCATCGAGTGCCGCGCCTCGTCCCACAGTTGGCGGCCCATGTCACGATAGTATTCCCAGGGCTTGTTCTTGGTCTGACTGATGAGACCCGCCATCATTTCCGGCACGTCCATCTCGTGGAACCGCTTAAACATCAGCGCGAGATTGCGCTCGTCCCAGTCCGCTTCGGGGTCCTGGTAGACATCGTTGGCGCGGTAGTGGAAATTATAAATGTCCCCCGACCGTTCATCGCGCTTCGGGTCAATATCGGCCACAAACTCCCCCACAGCGCGGGGACTGGGCAGCGCAATCCCGTCGGGAACCGGCTCGTTCCCCGAAATCCCGCCCGCGACGGCGAGATACGCCCGCAGATGGGATTGCCAATCGTCCGCCTTCTTCCGTTCCTGCGGCTCAACCGTCACGGCGGCCAGCGCGTCTTTGCCCCACCCCGCCATCTGCTCCTGCTCCCCGATGATTGTTCGCAACACGCGCGCAGTCGGGAAATCAAACACGGGGTTTATTTGCGCCAAATGCTCCCGGCACGCCCCAAGCAGCGCCGGGCGCATCACGCCGTAGACGCCCGCAATGAGTTCTGCCGTGTTTTCCGCGCGCAAGCACTCGTCCAGGAACGATTCCAGCGCGGGGCTTAGCGGTTCGTCCATGTGGTGCGGCGGTTTCCGCAGTTCGGCGACGCGCTCCCGCAGCGATTGCGAGTGTTCCGCGTCCAGATAAAGATGCAGACTCAGCGCGCCCTTGACTTCCCATTCGGGCGTCGGATTAATGAACGCCGCGCTGATTTCGTACATCCGCGTTAGGACGCGATTGCAGCGCCTGAGCAGCGCAACGCTGTCGTCCACGCCGATCCCGGCGCGGGCGGCCTCGTCATACGTGGCGAGTCCGGCGAGAGGCGGAATGCGGCTTTGCAGAGTGGGCATGGGGAGTCTCCTTTTGCGTGCAGTTTACGTTCCACGGAAGAAGCGCTTGAACTTGTAGAGCGTCACGTCTCGGTTCATCTCGGCGATGGCTTTGGTGAGCGGGATCTCTTTGGGGCAGGCCTTGACGCAGTTTTGGGCGTTGCCGCAGGAAGTCACGCCGTCCGCGCCGGCGATGGCCTCTAAACGCTCGTCTTTGTTCATGGCCCCCGTGGGATGGCTGTTAAAGAGCCGCACTTGCCCGATGGCGGCGGGGCCGATGAAGTTGGAATGGGCGTTCACCTGGGGACAGGCCTCCAGACAGGAACCGCAAGTCATGCAGCGCGAGAATTCGTAGGCTTCCTGGCGTTCTTGCTCGGCAATTCTCGGACCGGGGCCGAGGTCGTAGGTGCCGTCAATGGGAATCCAGCCGCGTATCTTCTTGAGGTTGGCGAACATCCGCGAGCGGTCTACGACCAGATCCTTGATGACAGGGAACTTGGACATCGGCTCCAACGTGATGGGCTGGGTTAAATTGTCTACGAGCGTCGCGCAGCTCTGGCCGACCTTGCCGTTCATCAGCATGGTGCAGGAGCCGCAGACGTTTTCCAGGCAGTTCATCTCCCAGACGGGAGCGCTGGTCTGCTTGCCGCCCGATGTGACGGGGTTTTTGCGTATCTCCATGAGACACGAGATGACGTTCATGTTGGGCCGGTAGGGGAGCGTGAACTCCTCCCAGTAGGGCGCGGAGTCCTGGTCTTTCTGGCGCTTGATCTTGAGCGTAATGGTCTTCTGTTCGGCCATGGCGGTACTTTCTAAGGTTGGTGCGGTTGCGGCGTGACGGGGTGGCGCGGCAGATTGCGGACGTGTAACGCTTCAGTGATGGCGGTTATGTCTGCTTTGAGCGCCGCCGCGCGGGGATCGCCCGCGAATGTCAGGTCGGGCGAGGTCTGGCCGCGATAAGTGACGACGGTGGACGTGCCGAACGAGACGCTTCTCATGCCGCGACCGGCGGGCAGTGATGACAGCGGCATGGCGGCTTGAAGGTCATGGAAGAACGCCGTCGTTTGTATCTTGGTTAATGCTGTCACGGCTTGGCCTTCAACGGTCGCTTTGCCGTTTGACGAGACGACGATGCGATAGCCTTTGGTGTTGGTCGAACCGCTGTTTTCAATGGTCGCGGTTTGCATGGGCGTCGGTTTCGTTGTTGCTGGCTTATGGCGATGCGGCGCTCTCGCCCCAGCGGAGAGCGCTGCCGTCAGCAGCAGGCCAGTGGCGAGCAGAAGGATGGGTGCGTTATTGCGCGTTGACATCCTTTTCTCCTTCCCGTGAGACGGGGTTGGACGCTTTGACGGGGTCGGCGTCGTCTAATTGTTGTGCGCCGGTGAGCCAGTCGCGGCCCGCTTCAGCGACTTCGGCGCGGGATTCGTCCGAAGTGGAGGTGTCGCGGCGGGCCGTCGGGGGACGGGTGGAGAGTTGGTCGCCGCCGTCGCCGTCCAGCATCGGATTTGCGCCGGCGGCGATTTCTAGGACGGGCGCGTACTTGTCGCCCGCGCCGTCGCCGAGTTGTGTTGTGCCGTTTGCGCCGTTGTGAGCGGGCGTGCCGTTGGGAGCCGTGGTCGGCAGGCCGTTGGTCTTGCCGCTGCCGTTGGTGGAAAGAACAAGTTTATCTTTGGCGGCCTCGGCGGGTTCAGTGGCCGTGCCGGTCTCGTTCTTTTCGGCGGCGTAGTTGCGCAGGCGCGGCTTGATGAGTGTCGTGTCTACGTCTTCATACGAGAGACGGGGGCCATTCGGCGTCCATTCGGCGACGGTAGTTTTGAGGAAGCGGGCATCGTCGCGCTGGGGGAAGTCCGGCTTGTAGTGCGCGCCGCGCGATTCGTCGCGGGCGAGCGCGCCAAGCGTGACGGCGCGGGCCAGGTGCAGCATATTCTTCAATTGGCGCGTGAACGGGATCAATTGATTGGTCCAGGAGGAGCTGTCCGCGATGGAGACGCGCTCCACGCGCTCTTGCACCTCTTGAATCTTGGCGTCAGTGGCCTTGAGACGGTCATTGTAGCGCACGACGGTGACGTTGTCGGTCATGGTGTCGCCGAGTTCTTCGTGGAGTTTGTACGGGTTTTCGCTCCCTGTAGACTTGGCGAGCGCCTCGTATTGTTCCTGGCGGCGTTGTCGCTCGCGGTCAAACAGCGTTGTGGGCAGGTCGTCCACGCTTTTGGGCAAATGCCGAACGTAATTGACGACGCCGGGGCCGGTGAGCTGACCGCCGGTGAGGCAGGACAAAAGAGAGTTTGCGCCCAGGCGGTTTGCGCCGTGATACTGATAGTCGCACTCGCCGACAGCGTAGAGGCCGAGGATGCTGGTCATCTGGTTTCGCGGGTCGCCTTCGGTCAGGCCGCCTGTCGTGGCGTCCTTGACGAAGTTCACCCACAGGCCGCCCATGGAGTAGTGGACGGCGGGGAAGATGCGCATGGGGGTGGTGCGCGGGTCTTCGCCGATGAACTTCTCGTAAATCTCTAAGATGCCGCCGAGTTTGATGTCTATCTGTTTTTTGTCCAGGTGTGTCAGGTCGAGATAGACCTGGTTTTGATTGGACACGCCCATCTTCTGGTTGACGCAGACATCGAAGATTTCGCGGGTGGCGATGTCGCGGGGGACGAGGTTGCCGTAGGCGGGGTACTTTTCTTCCAGGAAGTACCAGCGTTCGGCTTCGGGGATTTGCTCGCCCCGGCGAGGGTCTCCGGCTTGTTTGGGGACCCAAACACGGCCTCCTTCGCCGCGCGCGGATTCAGACATCAGGCGCAATTTATCTAATCCGGGAATGGCGGTGGGGTGGACCTGGATGAATTCGGGGTTGGCGTAGCGCGCGCCCTGCTGGTAGACGGCGCTGGCGGCGGTGCCAGTGTTCATCACGGAGTTGGTGGAGCGGTTGTAGATGATGCCGGGGCCGCCGGTGGCAAGCACGACGGCGTCGGCCTTGAACTCTTTGATTTGCATGGTGCGCAAATCCTGGGCGATGATGCCTTTGGCGGTGCCGTCGTCGTCCTGGACGATGCCGAGGAACTCCCAGAACTCGTGCTTGGTCACGTCGCCGGCGACTTCGTGGCGGCGGGTCTGCTCGTCCAGGGCGTAGAGGAGTTGTTGGCCGGTGGTGGCGCCCGCGTAGGCGGTGCGGTGGTGCTTGGTGCCGCCGAAGCGGCGGAAGTCTAACAGCCCTTCGCCGGTGCGGTTGAACATGACGCCCATGCGGTCTAGGAGATAGATGATGCCGGGGGCGTTGTCGCACATATGCTTGACGGGGGGCTGGTTGGCGAGGAAGTCGCCGCCGTAGACGGTGTCGTCGAGGTGTTCGTAGGGCGAGTCGCCCTCGCCTTTGGTGTTGACGGCGCCGTTGATGCCGCCCTGGGCGCAGACGGAGTGGCTGCGCTTGACGGGGACAAACGAGAACAGGTCCACGGGGACGCCCGCTTCGGCGATCTTGACGGTGGTCATCAGTCCGGCGAGTCCGCCACCGACGACGATGACTTTGGGTTTGGTGTTACTGGCGACTGTCGCGGCCATTGTCTTTCCTCGGTTCTAATTGGCCTCGCGCCTCTCTGCGCGGGGAGTTCGTTTTAGCAGTTTTGTTGTTACCATGAGTCATCGCCGCCGGCGGGGGGCCACAGGCCTTGAAGCTGGCGGAGGATGGAGATCTGGCCGTAGTGGTAGGCGCTGTGGAGCGCGGGACAGGCGGCGAGGTCGTAGGCGATGGTACGGTCGGGCTGGTCCGGGCCGGGGTGGGCGCCGTATTCGGCGGCGGCGAGGGCGCAGCGGGCGAGGCCGTCTAAGAAAGCGGCGCGGAGGTCTTCCCAGTCGTCTTTGAGGGGGACGGGGAAGGTGTCGTCCAGGTGCTGCGGGCGCGGGGAGGCGGTGCCGCGCGCGCGGAGGGTGTTGCGTTCCTGCCAGTAGTGCATATGGGCGACGACCTGGGCGATAGAATACAGCGAGCCGGGCGGGACGGCGCAGGCCTGGTCGGGAGTCAGGTCGCCGAGGAGGCGGTGGGGTTCCAGGAACTCGCCGGCGCCGTTGAGGAAGTCCTGGAGGGCGGCGGGGGTGACGTGGAGTTTGGGCGTCGGTTCAGGCATGGGCGGGTTCCTCGTCGAACAGGCCGGTGGGAAGGCCGTCTATGCTGACGGCGTTCTTGCGGCGCTGGTAGTCCGGGATGAAGGCGGGGTCGTCTTCGCCCCAGTGGTGGAAGATGGGGCGCTCGGCCTGGAAGTCGTACTGGGGGACGCCCCAGCCGCAGGAGGTCTGGACGGAGTCAATGGACAGGACGATGATCTGGCGCTCGCCGGGGAAGGACGGGAACAGGGGGGCGTACTGGTCCCAGCGCGGGTCGCGGGGGGTGACGGTGTGGGCGTGGCCGTAGCAGCGCAGGATCAGGGGCTTGTCGCCGAAGGAGCAGAACATCAGAGTGAGGCGTCCGTTCTCGCGCAGGTGGGCGGCGGTCTCGTTGCCGGAGCCGGTGAGGTCGAGGTAGGCGACGGTGGTTTGGTCGAGGACGCGCAGGGTGTCCATGCCTTTGGGGGACACATTGACGCGGCCTTCGGCGGGGGCGCTGGCGGTGAAGAACATCTTCTGGGCCTGAATGAAGGCGGTTGTGGTGTCGTCGAGTGTGGTGTAAAACTTTGCCATTGGTGTTAATCTCCGTCAGCGTCAAAGTCAATGCCGTCGTAGATGTCAGCGAGCGCGAGCGTGATGCCGAGGGCGGGAATGGTCAGGGTGTCAGTCAGGCCTTCGGCGACGGAATATGCCCATTGGCCGTTGTCAAGGCGAGCGTGTTGCTCCACGCGCGGGCGCTGCCATTCGGCCACGAGATAGGATTGGAGGCTGTCTATTTGTTGATACTCCCGCCACTTCTCGCCACGGTCTAAGGCTTTGGTGCTGTCCAGCGGCACTTCGGCGATGAGGTATGGATTGGTGATGACTGTCCGGCCTTCTCCGCGATAACGGCATGGGCCTTGCAGGACCGAAACGTCCGGGTAGCGGATAGTTTCGTCCGGTGTCCACACTTTCATCCGGCAAGACAGCACACGGCAGCCGCGCCCACGCAGGGCCGAGTGCAACGTCGCGCCGATGCCGACCAACAGCAGGCTGTGGCCGATGGTTGAGTCGGGCATTGGGCATATCTCGCCGCGCACATATTCGGAGCGGAAGGGATGCGCCTCCTCGTAACGCAGGTATTCGTCTTCGGTGTAGACGCTTTTTTCGATGCAGCGCTGCGGCAGGGCCATTGGGGCCATTGGTCGAGTCCTCAGTGGGTCATCTTGACGGCGGCAGGGACGGCGGTGGCGATGTGGCGCAGGCCGTCGTTGTGCAGGTGGATCAGGGTTGCCAGGCCGATCAGGGTGAAAATGGCGAACAGTCCCCAGCAGAAGTAGGCATTCAGGCGTTGGGAGCGGGCACTGATGGTGAGGCCCCAGCGGATGCAGAAGTTCCACAGGCCGTTGGTAAAGTGGAACACGG
>CAZZVX010000259.1:0-7293 GCA_964657535.1 Armatimonadota bacterium
CGATGACGTAGCGGACGAGCGTCCCGGAGTCGTAGGTGAAGCCGGGGCCGTAGAACCAGTCGCCGACCGGCGCTTCGGCGATCCACGGCTGGTCGGTCTTGATGTCGGCGGGGATGCCGTGTTCCTCGGTGTTGACGGTGCCGTTGGTTTGGGGGCGGAACTTGACGATGCTGAAGGTGTCTACGAGGCCGCGCCTTCTCAGCGTCCGATTGTAATAGTCGGCGATGACGCGGGACATGGCGTCGGCCTTCAGTCCCGTCCCGGTCCCCGCGCCGCTGAAGGGCTGGGTGTCGTTGCCGTCGGTGTAGATGAAATCGGGGTCGTACCGGTCGACCACGTCCCGCATCCGCAGCGCCCACCAGGTCGCGTACCAGCGGGCGTAGTCCATGTGACGGCTGAAGAGACCGGCGGGCGGGGGGTGCCACGGAGAGGCGGCGGCCCCGGCCACGCCCTGGTACTCGCGCAGATCAATGCCGTAAAGGAGGCGCGGGTCAAGCCCTTCCCACCACCGGCCTGCGCCGTCCGCCAGCGTCAGGTGGCCGTCATACGGCACCCCGGCTCGGTCGCCCTCCGCGTCGCTGCCGAAGGCGGTCTGCCACCACCACCAGGTGTATTCGTGGTGAAAGGTCACGCCGTAGCGGATGCCCGCTTCTTTCGCCGCCTTTGCCCACTCGCCAAGCAAATCGCGTTTGGGGCCGAGGCGGACGGAGTTCCAGGGCTGATAGCGCGAATCCCACAGGTCGTAGTTGTCGTGGTGGACGCCCTGGATCATCAAAAAGCGTGCGCCGGCATCTTTGTAGATTTCGGTCAAGTTGGCGGGGTCAAGAGCGGCGGGATTCCAATCACGCAGCACCTCTTTGTAGCCGACTTCGGCGGGGTGGCCGTAGTTCTGGAGGTGGTTGTAGTAGGCGGTGTGTCCCTGCTTGTACAGGTTGCGGGCGTACCAGTCGCCGCTCCGTCCGGCGGCCTGGGGGCCGAAGTGGACCCAGATGCCGAACTTGGCCTCGCGCAGCCAGTCGGGCGTGCCGGGGTAGTGCGTCTCAATGGATTCCCAGGTCGGCTCGAAGGGGCCGGGCGCTATCGGGAGATCGAGCCGCACGACTGGCGCCGAGGCGGAGTCGCCCATCGGCACACTGTCAAGAGGCAGCGGCGCGGGGATTGCGGGCATGGCCGGAAGCGGCGGCAGGTCGGTGTTGCTTTGGTCAGTCATTGGCGGCTGTTTCAAGTTCAAAAAAGTCGAAGTCGGCCCAGTTGTCGGAGTCATGCCCGCTGCTTGTCGCGAACAGGCCGAAGACGACCCCAGTGAAACCGCCCGCGAGTTCGGTGGAGAGCAATTTAGTTTCCATCTTTTCCAGCGTCTGCCAACCGGTGTCAGAGAAGACTTGGAGCACATATTCGCTCGCCGTCGCGACGATACGCAGTTGAATCGGGCCGTCCGACACGGCCGTCGGGGCGGAGTCAATTCTCAAATAGGGGCCGACCTTGCGGCGGACCAGGACGACACGTTTGCCGCCGCGACGGGTCACGACCAGGGCCGCATAATGGCTTTCGCGCATCAGGACGCACAGCCCGGCTTCCTCGTGGTCGGCGTTGGGCGCAAATTCCAGGCGCGTCGTCGCGGTCTGCGCGAAGTCGCTTTGCCGGACGCCCACGAAAGACTGCGGGAGCGGGTCGTCGAGTGAGGCGGGCAGGAGACGCAGGGACAGAAAGCCCTTTCGCCGAGTCAATGACCACGAATCTTCGACGGGGTTGCGGCGGAACTGCCAGCGGACGGGCAGGCTGTCCGCGTCGAAGTCGTCGCGCGTCGGAAGCGGCTCCCAGGGGTGCGCCTGCCAGTGATTTGGCAGTGGAACCTCGTCGGGCAGCGGGCTGGGAATCTGCGGCCAGCCGCCCTCCGGCCAGGACACGGGCGCAAGGCAGGTTTCCCGGCCTAAGTGGTGTGTCGCGCCGACGTGCCGGACGCCCAGAAACACCATCCACCAGTCGCCGCGCGCGTCCTGGAACAAGTCGCCGTGTCCTGTGGATTGAAGACGACTCCATGTGCCTCGGTGGGTGAAGATGGGGTTTTGGGGGCAGCCCTCATACGGCCCCCACAGGGCGCGCCTGCGGGCGATGGTGACGCAGTGGTTCCATTCGGTCCCGCCTTCGGCCATGAGCAGATAATACCAGCCGTCCTTCTCGTAGAGGTGCGGCGCTTCGTCGTAACGCTGCCCCGTCCCCTGCCACAGCAGGCGCGGCTCGCCCTGCACGGCCCCGGTCATCGGGTCAATTTCGGTGGCCCAAGCGCCGCGAACGCCGCCGATGACTTCGGACGACACGAAGACGCATTTTTCACCATGCCAGGAAAGCGACGGGTCAATGCCGCCGAGCGGTATCTTCACCGGCTCCGACCATTCGCCGAACGGGTCGGCGGCGTGGACGAGAAAGTTGCCCAGGCCGCGCGTGTCCGTCGTGACCATGTAAAATCGCCCGTCGTGGAAGCGGATCGTCGGGGCGAAAATGCCGCCCGACGAGCGGGCCGTTTCAATGTTCAACTGGCTTTTGCGCGTCAAGACGTGGCCGATCTGCCGCCAGTGGACCAGATCGAGCGAATGGTATAGCGGCACGCCGGGAAAATACTCAAAGCTGGACGTGACCAGAAAGAAATCGTCCCCGGCGCGGCAGACCGATGGATCGGGGGTGAAGCCCGGCACAATCGGATTGTGGTAACTCGGCATGGCAAACTTTCTACGGCACGACGGGCCGTGGCGGCGCAGGGGCCGCGTTGATTTTCACGGTTTCCGGCGTCAGGCCGGGCGACGTCGCGGACAGCGTGACTGGGCCGGGCTGCCGGGGCGGCTGCACGATCACCTGGGCCAAGCCGTGAAAGACTTTGCGCTCCGGGGCCTTGTCGGACTCGCGGGAGGCGGGATTGCCGTTGCCGACGCCGATGATTTTCGCGCCAGTGACGGTGAACGACACGTCGTTGTCGGCGGTAGGGACGACGCGGCCCTGAGCGTCCACGACGGCAACCGTGACGATGGACACGTCCTGGCCGTCGGCATGGAGGGTGCGGCGGTCGGGCGTGAGTTTGACGGCGGCGGGCGGGCCGGTCGTTTCAATCTTTTGCGTGGCGACGAGTTTGCCGCCCTTGTAACTGTCGGCGACCAGCGCGCCGGGCGCGTAGGGAACGTCCCATTCCAGGTGCGAGTACGCGGGCATCGGCTTTTTGCCGAGGCTCTTGCCGTTGAGGAACAGTTCGGCGCTGTCGCCGTTGGCGTAGACCCAGACGTTGATCGGCTGCCCTTCCTTGCCGGCCCAGTTCCAGTGGGGCAGGATGTGGACCATCGGCGCGGCGGTCCACTGGGACTGGTAGTAGTAGAAGTTGTCTTTGGGGAAGCCGCAGGTGTCCATCTGGCCGAACTGCGTGCTGTAGTTGTCGTTGTAGGGCGTCGGCTCGCCCCGATAATCAAAGCCGGTCCATACGAACGCCCCGGCGATCCAGGGGCGGACCTGGTAATACGCCCACCACGCCTCGGCAGTAGATCCCCAATTGGGCGCGTCCTTGTCGTAGGCGGACATGACGCCTTTATGGTCGTCCACGACGTACTCGCCGCGCGTTGTGAGCGTGCTGGCTTCCTCGGTGCCGACGCAGGGCGTCTGGGGGAAGGCAGCGTGATATTTGTCCGGGTCGTTACCCCCGTTGTGGTAGTAGTTGAAGCCCATGACCTGCGTGATTTTGGAGAAGCCCTTGCCCCAGGAGTCCCAGGCGCCGTTGTTGGCCGCCGTGACGGGGCGCGTCGGGTCAAGTTTGTGAACCAAATCCTGCATGGTGCGGAAGATGTCCACGCCGACGCCTTCGTTGGCCTGCATATCCATCTCCTCGTTGGCGATGGACCAGATGACGACGCTGGGGTGGTTGCGGTCGCGCTGGATGAGGCTGGTCAGCTGGCCCAGCACTTCGGGGGTGGTGTCAAAGCGGCGGTTCTCGTCCATGACTAAAATGCCCATGCGGTCGCAGGCGTCTAAGACTTCCGGGGTCGGGGCGTTGTGGGACGTGCGGATGGCGTTGCAGCCCATCGCCTTGAGCTGTTCCAAGCGCCAGACGTTGAGGCGGTCGGGAACGGCGACCCCCACCCCGGCGTGGTCCTGGTGATCGCAGACGCCTTTGAGTTCAATCCGTTTGCCGTTCAGGAAGAAGCCTTTGTCGGCGTCCCAATTCAGGGTGCGGACGCCGAACGGCGTCCGGTAATCGTCCGTGACGGTTATGCCCATGCGGACCTGCGACACAAGGGTATACAGGTCCGGGTGGTCCAGTGACCAGAGCCGGGGCGACGGCAGAGTCATCTGCGGCGTCAGCGTCTGCTCGCCGCCCGGCGGAACCGAAACCGGGGCCGAAGTGACTTTGGCGACGGCCTTGCAGTTCGGGTCGAGGAGCGTGGAAACGAGCCGGGCCGTCGCGGCCTGGGAAGAATCATTGCGAACGGTCGTCGCCAACGTGACGCTCGCGCTGTTGCCCTGCACGTCCGTGGTCACGTCCGTTCCCCAGTGGGCAACGTGGACGGGGCCGGTCTTGACGAGCCAGACGTGCCGGTAGATGCCGCCGCCTTCGTAGAACCAGCCCTCGTTCCGGGTCGCGTCGGCGCGGACGACCAGGGTGTTGCTGCCGCCGAAGTTCGCGTACTGATTCAGACTGTAAGCAAACCCGGTGTAGCCGCTGTTGTGACGGCCCAAACAATGGCCGTTGAGCCAGACTAAACTATTGCGATACACGCCGTCGAACTCCACCCACAGAGCGCGTCCTTTGTCCGACGCGGGCAGCGTGAAAGAACGCCGATACCAGCCGGTGTTGGTGCCTTTGGCCGGGTCCACGTCCTTGCGCCCGTGCGAGACGCTGCCGCCGCCGAAGGGCAGTTCCACCACCCAATCGTGCGGCAGGTCGAGCGCGCGCCAGGCCCCGTCATTGAAGCCGGGCTGGACAAAGGAGACGGACGCGCCCAGGTTCGTGGCCGCCGCGTCCGGGCGCGTGGGGGCGAGTTTGGCCTCCAGGTCGCGGTCCTTCTGGCGGGTCTTGTCAATCCATTCCTGCTCCGGGTAGTCGAAGACGGCCCCGGCGTCGGCGGGGTCGCCCTGCTGGAAGCGCCAGCCAAAGTCCATCAGCAGCCGCTCGCGGGGCGCAGCGTGCGCCGGGGGCGTCAGCAGGCCGAACGCAAGCAGCGCGGCGACGCGCAGTATCCGGTCTGTTTTGAAAGTCATTGCTTCTGCAGATTCCCGCTGAGCGTGACGGTCTGGCCCGGCTTCAAAGATAACGTGACGTGCGCGGCCCCATAACGGACCGGGCAGGCCGTCCCGGTGATGCTGTAGATTGCCGCCGTGAGGAGCCGCCCGCCCTTCCAGGTTGCGTCCATGGTGAAGCCGCCGCGCGCCTTCAGGCCGGTGACGCTCCCGTCGGCCCACCCCGTCGGCAGCGCCGGCAGCAGGACGATCTCGTCCCCCTGACTCTGCAGCAGCATCTCCGCAACCCCGGCGGTGATGCCGAAATCCCCGTCCATCTGCATCGGTGGATGCAGGCCGAACAGGTTCAGGCAACTGTTGCGGTCCGAGAACAACTGGTCGAACTGGCGGTGCGCGTTCTCCCCGTCTCCCATTCGGGCGAACAAGGCCGTGCGCCAGGCAAACGACCACTCGCGCACGTCGCCGGTGTCCCCACGCGCCAGCAGGGAGACTTTGGCGGCGGCCACCATGTCCGGCGTCTGCTCCGGGGTGAACTGCCGACCGGGGAACACGCCGAACAGGTGCGACGTGTGCCGGTGGTGGTCGTTGGGGTCGTCAATGTCCTCCATCCACTCCTGCAACTGGCCCCATTTGCCGATTTTGGGCGTGACAAGCTTGTCGCGCAGGGCGCTGACTTCGGCACGGTAGTCGGCGTCCACCCCCAGCGCGGTGCTGGCGTCAATGTAATTGGTGAACAGGTCCCAAACGATTTCCTGGTTGTAACTGACCCCGTCCTCGTGCGGGCCGTGTTCAGGCGACCAGCCGTTGGGGACGACCAGGCGTCCGTCGGGGAGCGCCTTGAGGTGGTCCTGCCAGAACTGCGTCGTTTCCTTGATGACCGGGTAAGCCGTCGTTCTGAGATACGCCTTGTCGCCGGTAAAGGCGTAGTGTTCCCAGAAGTGCTGGCAGTACCAGGCATTGGCGGTCTTGTCCCAGTCCCAGCCCATGCCGCCGGTGATGTTGTGCGAGGTGCGCAGCGCCCAGCCCCGCACGGGTGCGCCAGACGCCAGTTTGTATTCCGGCGCGGCCTGGGTCGTCAAGCGCCAGGCGGGCAATTGGCTGACGACCAGGTTCAGGAACGGCAATTGGCACTCAGAAAGATTCGTGACTTCGGCGGGCCAGTAGTTCATCTGGACATTGATGTTGGCGTGGTAGTCACTGTACCAGGGCGCGTTGTTGCTGTCGTTCCACAGCCCCTGCAGGTTAGCGGGCAGCGAGCCGGAGCGCGAGCAGGAGATGAGCAGGTAGCGCCCGTACTGGAACATCAGGGCTTCCAGGGCCGGGTCACTTCCGTCGGTCGCCAGCACTTTGCGGGCGTCGGTCGGCAGGGCAAGCCGCGCGGCGGGCGCCGCGCCCAGTGACAGGCGGACGCGGTTGAAGAGCGCGTGGAAGTCCTGCAGGTGAGCCGCCTTCAGCGTCTCGTAGGGTTTGGCGGACGCGGCTTTCAACTGCTGCGTGATGCGGGCGTGGGGGTCTTCGCCCTGATAGTGTTTGGCGTAGTCCATGACGTAGCTGGTGCCGGCGGCGACTAGCAGCGTCAGGCTGTTGCAGCCCGCGAAATGAAGGCTGCCGCCCTGGGCCGTGACCGTGCCGCCGTCGGCCTGCACCTGTGCCTCGTAGAGCATTCCGTTGGGCAGCTTGCCGATGAAAGAAATGTTGTTGCCCGCCGCGACGGACTGGCTGCCGTGCGCGTCGGCGAGTTCGAGGACGCCCGTGTAGGAGCCGGGCCTGTCGGCGGTGAGGCGCTCGACCAGCACCTGGTCGGGGTGGCTGGCGAAGTATTCGCGCCGGTAGGTCACGTCCCCCACCTGGTAGGTGACGTGCGCTAGCGCGTCGGCGATGTCCAGGTCGCGCTGGTAGCGCGCCGTGAGGCCGTGTCCGGGCAGGGTCACGCGCAGGTCGCCGAGCAGCTGGTAGCCGCCCATGTGGCCGTAGTCGCCGGTGGGGTTGTCGCCCCCGGTCCAGAGGCTGTCTTCGTTCAGCGCGACCCGCTCGGACGCCGGGCCGCCGTAGATCAGGCCGCCCAGGCGCCCGCCGCCG